>VIKE01000127.1 GCA_008080565.1 Rhodocyclaceae bacterium
ATCTACGCCGCGCTCGAGTTCCTGATTCCGCAGAACAAGGAAGTCCAGCAGGGCAAGGCCAACCCGATCAACGTCAAGGGCAAGCACGTCATCGTCATCGGTGGCGGCGATACCGGTTCTGACTGCGTCGGTACCTCGAATCGCCACGGCGCTGCGTCGGTGACCCAGTTCGAACTGATGCCGATGCCGCCGGAAGAGGAAAACAAAGAGCTGACCTGGCCGTACTGGCCGTACAAGCTGCGTACTTCTTCTTCGCACGACGAAGGTTGTAGCCGCGATTTCGCTGTCGCCACCAAGGGCTTTGTCGATGATGGCAAGGGCAACGTCAAGGCGCTCAAGGCCGTTCGTCTGGACTGGAAGGACGGCAAGATGAGCGAAGTGGCTGGTTCCGAATTCGAGCTGCCGTGCGACAACGCGTTTCTGGCTATGGGTTTCACCAACCCGGTCGGCGGTTTGCTGGATGCCTTCGGCGTCGAGAAGGATGCGCGCCAGAATGCCAAGGCGACGACCGACGGTGCTGGTTGCTACAAAACCAATGTGGACAAGGTTTACGCTGCCGGCGACGTGCGTCGCGGCCAGTCGCTGGTGGTCTGGGCGATCCGCGAAGGTCGGCAGGCTGCCCGTGAGGTCGATGCATTCCTGATGGGCTCGACGACGCTGCCACGCTAAGTCGAATAGCCCACCCCAAAAGCCCCGCCGCCTGAAAAGCCGGTGGGGCTTTTCAGTTTTGGCCATTTTTTCCGGTTGACCGTAGCAAGCCAGGTTGGTCGGGGGATTCGCCGTTTGACAATTTTTCTCATGATCAGGCACAGCGGAGGCGAAACATTGTCTCGGTCGTGTGAGAATGGCTGCTGATTTCAAGGGGAAAATCATGTCAACTGAATTGCAACCAGCCTTGTTGGTGACAACGCCAAGCGGTGCCCTCGACGGGCACATGCTGGTGATTCTCAGCATCATGGTCGTCGCCGGTGTGCTGGGCGGCACGGCAAACTACTTTCTGGCCGACCGGCGCGGCGATGCGGGCCGCCACGACTGGCTGAAATATCCTGTATTTGGCGTCGTTGCGGCGCTGACCGTGCCGCTCTTTCTGAATATGTTGTCGAGCACGCTGCTTGAGGGGGCACGGACCAAGCCGATCGATCTCTATGTATTTTCAGGTTTCTGCCTGATCTACGTCGTCGCCTCGCGGCGCTTTTTCGAGAACATGGTGCAGCGCCTGATGGCGCAGATCGACTGGCCGTGCCCAAGGCCGAAACAGAGGCGCTGAAGGCCGTCGAGCACGACCCCAGGGACGTTCTCTCCTACAACGACGTGGAGATTTTGCGCGCCTTGTCCGAGGGTGGCTTCGTTTATGGAAATCTGGCTGCGATCTGCGACAGCACCGGGCTGGCCCGCGATTTCGTCAGCCAGCGCCTGACGGTCATGAAGGCCATGGGTGTCATCGAGACTCGGATCAACGACAAGAACGTGCTGCACTGGTTTGTCTCGACCCGCGGCAAGGCCGTGCTCGGGGACATTCTCGGTGGTCAGGAACAGAAAAAGAGCGCCTGACTTTTCCGGCCGGCTCTGGCCCGGCGTCGACCAAAGCCCTGCCGCCCGCAAGGTCGCCGGGGCTTTTGTATTTCTACGCGAGTTGCGCTGGATCAAAGGCTGAGCCCGGCAAATGCGTCGCCGGCTTCGACAGTCCGGGCTGATCATGTGAAAATGCAGATTACCCAACCGCACAAGATTTTGCTCAATATGAATATCGTCATTCTCGCTGCCGGCCAAGGCAAACGCATGCATTCCAACCTGCCCAAGGTCCTGCACCCGATTGCCGGCAAGCCACTGGCGCAGCATGTCATCGACACCGCCCGGCTTCTCTCGCCGGATAAACTGATTGTTGTTTATGGTCATGGTGGCGAAGTGGTGCGTGCCACGCTGGCCACCGACGATATCCTGTGGGCCGAGCAGGCGCAGCAACTGGGCACCGGACACGCCGTCGCCCAGGCCGTCTCGCAACTGGGCGATGCGGCGCAGACACTGGTTCTCTATGGCGACGTTCCGCTGACCACGGTCGGCGCGCTCAAGCGTCTGCTGCAGGCCGGCAAGGACGGGCTGTCGATCCTCACCGTCGACCTCGCCAACCCGAGCGGCTACGGCCGCATGGTGCGTGATGCGGCCGGCAACATCGTGCGCATCGTCGAGGAAAAGGATGCGACGCCGGAAGAAAAGACGATCCGCGAGGTCAATACCGGCATCATGGCGATCCCGACGGCACGCCTGGCCGACTGGCTTGGCCAGCTCAAGAATAACAACGCCCAGGGTGAGTACTACCTGACCGACATCGTCGCCCTCGCCGTCGCCGAAGGCTTGCCGGTGCGAGCCGCGCAGCCCGAAGGTGAATGGGAGGTGCTCGGCGTCAACAGCAAGGTGCAACTGGCCGAACTCGAGCGCCAGCACCAGCGCAACCTGGCCGATCAACTGCTGGTCGCCGGTGTGCGCCTGGCCGATCCGGCCCGTATCGACATCCGTGGCAGCCTGAGCCATGGCCGCGACGTGTCCATCGACGTCGGCTGCGTCTTCGAAGGCAAGGTCGAGCTGGCCGATGCCGTTGAGGTCGGTCCGTATTGCGTGCTGAAGAACGTCAAGGTCGGTGCCGGAACCCGCATCGCTGCCTTCTGCCATTTCGAGGATGCGGTGATCGGCCCGGACGGTGTGCTCGGGCCCTATGCCCGCCTGCGTCCGGGTACCGAACTCGGGCCGGAGGTGCATATCGGCAACTTCGTCGAGGTCAAGAAAAGCATCATCGGCGCCCAGTCCAAGGCCAATCACCTGGCCTACATCGGTGACGCCGAGATCGGCCAGCGCGTGAACGTCGGCGCTGGCACCATCACATGCAATTACGACGGCGCCAACAAGTTCAAGACCATCATCGAGGACGATGTCTTCATCGGCTCCGATACCCAGCTCGTCGCCCCGGTGACGGTCGGCCGCGGTGCAACGCTTGGCGCCGGCACGACACTGACCAAAAATGCGCCACCGGACGCCCTGACCGTGTCACGAGCCAAACAAATGACGCTGCCCGGCTGGGAACGTCCGAAAAAGGTGAAGAAATAATGGATTTCTGGTTCACGGCTTTCATGTTTGCCATCGCCATTCTCATCGCGGTCGGCGGCACCTTGTTGCTCGTCGGCTATTTCGGCACCTTGCCGGCTTCCTTTGCCTTTGGCTGGAAAAACTGGGTGCCGACGCTGGCCTTGCCCATCGTCGGCCCGCTCTGGTTTGCCGGCACGCACTGGTCGGAATTTTCCAAGCCGGGCAAGCAACTGATTTTTGGCGTGCTGCTTTTCGTCGCCGCAATTGCCTTGCTCTACGGTTTCGGTCCGCACTTCGTGGACCGTATGGCCGCCAGTGGCATGTATCGGAATTAGATGACTATGCCGCATCAGGCTCTTCATTGCAGCACGCTGATGACCTGGCAGGTTACCGAAGTGAACTGATTTTTCGCTGAATTTTCTAAGCTAAGGGAGAAGAAGATGTCCAAGTACACCACCGAGGCTCTACGTTCCATTGCATTGGTTGGCCATGGTGCCGCCGGCAAGACCAGCCTGGCCGAGGCCTTGCTGTTCGCGACCGGCGCCATCAATGCGAAGGGCAGCGTCGAGAAAGGCAATACCATTGCCGACTTCGATGCCCAAGAGAAAGAAGCTGGTCACTCCCTGACTTCAGCAGTCGTCAATTTCGGTTACGAAGGCACCCACGTCCACCTGATTGACACCCCTGGTTACCCGGACTTTTCGGGGCAGGCGATTGCCGCTCTGGCTGGCGTCGATACGGCGCTGATCGTGATCAACGCGCAGACCGGCGTCGAGCTGATGACCGAGCGCATGATGCGCCATGCCGCCGAGCGCAAGCTGTGCCGGATGATTGTCATCAACAAGATTGACGCCGAAAACCTCGATCTGCCGGGGCTGGTAGCCAATATTCGCGAGCGTTTCGGCAAGCAGTGCATGCTGCTCGACCTGCCGGCCCACGGCGCGGCCGATGTCGTCGAAGTGCTCGAGCACGATGCCGGCGACGCCGATTTCGAATCGGTCGCGGCGGCGCACCGGGCGCTGATTGACCAGATCGTCGAAGAAGATGAAGACCTGCTCGCCCAGTATCTTGAAGATGGCGCCGATCCGACCGCCTCCGCCTTGCATGCGCCGTTCGAGAAGGCGCTGCGCGAGGGCCACTTGATTCCCATCCTGTTCACCTCGGCCAAGACCGGCGCCGGCATCAAGGAATTGCTGCACGTGCTGGCCTCGCTGGCGCCGAACCCCGCCGAAGGCAATGCGCCGCCGTTCTACAAGGGCGAGCCGGGCGACAAGACCGAGCCTTTCCAGGCCGAGCCCGATGCGTCAAAACACGTGCTGGCCCACGTCTTCAAGGTGGTGGCCGATCCCTACCTGGGCAAGATCGGCGTTTTCCGTGTCCACCAGGGCACGATGAAGAAGGACATGCAGCTCTTTGTCGGTGATAGCAAGCGGCCGATCAAGGTCGGTCATCTCTACCAGCTGCAGGGCAAGGACAGTATCGAGGTTGATGAACTGCTGCCAGGCGACATCGGTGCCATCGCCAAGATCGACGAGGTCGATTTCGACTGCGTGCTGCACGATTCGCACGACGAGGACCACATTCACCTCGTGCCGCTCGAATTTCCCAAGCCGATGGCCGGGCTGGCTGTCGAAACCAGGAAGAAGGGCGACGAACAGCGTCTGTTCGACATCCTCGGCAAGCTGGCCATGGAAGACCCGACCTTCGTTGTCGAACGTCACCCGACCAGCAACGAAACGGTGGTCCGCGGCCTCGGCGAAATCCACCTGAAGTCCAAGCTGGCCCGCATGGCCGGCCAGTACAAGCTGGAGGTCGATACCAAGCCGCCGCGCATCCCGTACTGCGAAACGATCACCGGCTCGGCCGAGGCGATGTATCGCCACAAGAAACAGTCGGGCGGCGCCGGCCAGTTCGGCGAAGTGCATCTGCGCATCGAGCCGAAGGGCCGGGGCGAGGGCTTCGAGTTTGTCGATGCGGTCAAGGGCGGGGTTATTCCCGGCGTCTTCATGGCGGCCGTCGAGAAGGGCATCCGTCAGGGGCTGGAGGGCGGCGTTGTCGCCGGTTATGCGGTCGACGACCTCAAGGTGACGGTTTTCGATGGCAAGACGCACGCCGTTGATGGCAAGGAGGTTGCCTTCACCATCGCCGGGCGCAAGGCGGTCATCGAAGCCATCCGCAATGCCAAGCCGATCGTGCTTGAGCCGATTGTCAGCATCGAGATCATCGTCCCGGAATCGGCCATCGGCGACCTGGCCGGCGATCTATCCGGCCGGCGCGGTCATATCACCGGCACTGACGGGCGTGGCCACGGCATGGCTGCGATTTCCGGCGAAGTGCCGTTGGCTGAGCTTAACGACTACCAGTCGCGGCTCAAGTCGCTGACCGGGGGGCAGGGTAGCTATACCATCGAGTTCGCCCGCTACGCGGCGGTGCCGCCAAATGTCCAGCAGCAACTGGCGAGTAAGTTCCAGTTGCACGACGAAGACGAGTGAGCTCTTGGCAGCCGAGGCGCTCTTCCACGGTCAACCGGGAAATTGGGCTAAAAATGAAAAGGGGCTGAAAAGCCCCTTTTTTTGTCGGTCCTTTAGTTCGCCCCGCCCGACCAGTTGACCGTCGCCAGAAACAGGTAGCCGGCCCCGTACACCGTCTTGATGAAAGCCGGACTCTGCGGATCCGGTTCGAGCTTGCGGCGCAGACGGGAAATGCGGACGTCGATGGCGCGATCATTGGGCGCCAGGTCGCGGGTGCCCATGAGCTTTTCGCGCTGCAGGATGCGGTTCGGGTTGTTGACGAAGACCTTGAGCAAATCGGCCTCGGCCGTGCTCAGCGCGTGCTCTTCGCCATTGGGTGCGGTAAGCGTGTTGTTGCCGAGGTTGAAGCGCCAGCCGGAAAACTCGGCGATCTGGCGGGCTTGCGTTTCGCTGCCTTCGCGCCGGCGGACGATGCTGCGCACGCGGGCGACCAGCTCGCGGGGCTCGAATGGTTTGAGCACGTAATCGTCGGCGCCGAGTTCGAGGCCCATGACACGGTCGCTGACATGGGCGCGCCCGGTCAGGATCAGGATGCCGCAGCCCGAATGGGCGCGCCCGGTCAGGATCAGGATGCCGCAGCCCGATTGGGCGCGGACCCGCTGCATGGCTTCGATGCCATCCATGTCGGGCAGGCCGAGGTCGATGATGCAGAGGTCGGGGGCCAGTGTGCGCAGGCGGCGCAGGAGGTCACCGGCGCTGCGGCACCAGACGGTACGGAAGCCGAAGTCGGCGAGCACCTGTTCGATGATCTTGGCGACATCGGGATCGTCTTCGACGATGACGATGAGCTTGGCGGGTTCGTTGTCTTTCATGGTTTTTCTTTGTGGGCGGTGCGCAGGGCGCGGGCCAGGTCCTGGCGGACGAAGGGTTTGGCGAGGACCGGCAGGTCGCTGCCGACCTCGGCTTCGTCGGTGTAGCCGCTCATCAGTACGATGCACATTTCCGGGCGGTCGTGCCTGACACGGTCGGCCAATTGCCGGCCATCGAGGCCGCCAGGCATGATCACGTCGCTGACGACGATGGCGATGTCGGGAATCTGCTCGATCATGGCCAGCGCCTGCACGCCATCTTCGGCTTCGATGACCGGGTAGCCCAGATCGATCAGTTGCTGGCGCACGACCCGGCGGACGTTCGGCTCATCCTCGACGAGCAGGACCAGTTCGCCACCGGCCGGCAGGGCGGCGTCCTCGCCCGGCGCATCGACATCTTCTTCGGGCGTCGCCAGCGGCAGCACCATGAGGACAGTCGTGCCCTGTTCCGGCTGACTTTGAATCGAAACGCCGCCGCCCGACTGCTTGGCGAAACCGTAGGCCATGGCCAGCCCGAGGCCGCTGCCCAGACCGAGCCGCTTGGTCGTGAAGAAGGGCTCGCAGGCGCGGGCCAGCGTCGTTGCATCCATGCCGCAGCCATTGTCGCCCACTTCGATCAGGGCGTAGCGGCCGGGACTGACGTCAAAGGCGGCGGCATTGGTCGATAGTTCGACGGCGCGCGCCGCGATGTGCAGTCGGCCACCTTCCGGCATGGCGTCGCGGGAATTCAGGGCGAAATTGAGCAGGGCGCTTTCCAGTTGTCCGGGGTCGACCAGCGCGTGCAGCGTCATGCCGCCGAGATCGGTCGACACGGCAATCGACTCGGGCAGCGAACGGCGGACCAGCTTGGCCAGACTGCCAATCAGGCTGCCGATATCGACTGCCTTCGGCTCCAGCGGTTGCTGGCGCGAAAAGGTGAGCAGGCGCCTGATCAGTTGCACGCCACGCCGTGCCGACTGGAGTGCCGGCTCGACGAATTCGTTGATTTCAGCGTCGCCCGGGTGGTGGTCCTGGAGGGCGGCGAGATTGCCGATGATGACGGTGAGCAGGTTGTTGAAATCGTGCGCCAGGCCGCCGGTCAGCTGGCCGATCGCCTCCATTTTCTGGGCTTGGACGAGCGCCGCCTGCATCCGCTTCTGTTCGGTGATTTCCTGGGAAAAAACGAAAAATCCGAGATTGTTGCCGTCGACCGTAACCTCCGGCACCAGCGTGCTGCGGGCGAAAACCGTTTGCCCCAGGCGTTCCATCTGGTATTCGTAGGTGACCTGCTGGCCGGCCAGCGCACGTTTGACCGGATCGCGCACCTGGCTGTAAACGTGCGGGCCGATCAGGTCGATCACGGCCCGGCCGGTGACGCTTTCGCCGGGGTAGCCGTACCAGTCGGAGTAGCCCTTGTTGGCGTATTGATAGACCTCGTTCTGGTCCACGTAGCCGATCATGATGGGAATAGTGTCGTTGATCAGGCGCAGGCGTTCTTCGTTGCGCCGGAGGGCGGCGGCGATCCGTTCGTTTTCCTCGCTGGCCCGGCGCAGGTTGGCGTTGGCATTTTCGAGCTGGGCGGTACGGCGGCGTACCCGCTCGTCGAGCTGGATGTTCTGGTGCTCGGTCAGGTGCTCGATGTAGCGTTGTTCAGTGACGTCGCTGTAGAGGGTAACAAACCCCTTGTGCGCCAGCGGTTCGCCGCGCAGGAGCAGGACCCGGCCGTTCGGGCGCTGGCGTTCGGTGACGTGCGGTGCGAAGTTTCTGGCCGCGGTCACGCGTTCGGCAATCTGCACCTCGATGTCGCCGGGGCCGTATTCGCCACGCTCGGCGTTGTAGCGGATGAAGCCGGCAAAGGGGGCGCCAATGTAGGCCAGTTCATCGGGAAACTCGAGCAACTGAAGGAAGGGGCGGTTCCAGGCGACCAGCCGCAGGTCGGCATCGAATACCGTGATTCCCTGGTCGAGCAGGTCCAGCCCGGCCTGCAACATTTCGTGGCGAGGTGAAGATGGGGACGAGGCGGTCTCGATGAGCATCGGTCGATTCTAGTGCACGGTTCAGGGTGGATTTCGTGATGTAACGATTCGTTACATTCTGCCAATAGTTGCGCAAGAGTGTTTTGTCATTCTCACGATCAATAAAAATACTTGCGCCATCGAGAACAGCAACTCGGCAAGAAATCGTGAGGAGATAAATCTTGGTTAACCCGTATTCCGTCGGGCTGGAGCAAAATCCGGCCAATTTCGTCGCACTGTCCCCGCTCAGCTTCATTGAGCGTTCGGCTTTCGTCTACCCGAAGCGTATTTCGGTCATCCAGGGGGCGCGTCAGTACACCTGGAAGGAAAGCTACGACCGTAGCCGCCAACTTGCCTCGGCGCTCAAAAATCGCGGCATCGGCAAGGGCGACACCGTTGCCGCCATGCTGCCCAACACGGCTTCGATGTTCGAATGCCATTTCGGCGTGCCGATGACCGGCGCTGTGCTCAATACCCTGAATACCCGTCTCGACGCCGAAGCCATCGCCTTCATGCTGGCCCATGGCGAAGCCAAGGTGTTGATCACCGATCCCGAATTCTCGACCATCATCAAGGCGGCGCTGGCGCTGCTCGAAGGGCCGAAGCCGCTGGTCATCGACAGCCTTGATCCGGACTTTGCTGGCGGTGAGTCGCTCGGCGAAAAGAGCTACGAAGACTTCCTCAAGGAAGGCGAGCCCGATTTCAAGTGGAGCCTGCCTGACGACGAGTGGGATGCCATCGCGCTCAACTACACCTCGGGCACCACCGGCAATCCGAAGGGCGTCGTCTATCACCACCGCGGCGCCTACCTCAATGCGGCGTCGAACATTATTTCCTGGGGCATGCCGCCGCACTCGGTCTATCTGTGGACCCTGCCGATGTTCCACTGCAACGGCTGGTGCTTTCCCTGGACCGTAACGGCGCTGGCCGGCACGCATGTGTGCCTGCGCCGGGTCGAGGCCAAGGCGGTGTTCGACGCCATCGCCGAGCGCGGGGTGACGCATCTGTGCGCCGCGCCGATCGTGCTCGGCATGCTGATCAACGCGCCGCCCGGGATTCGCCGCAAGCCGCAGCGCACCGTCGAGGTGATGACCGCGGCCTCGGCCCCGCCGCC
>VIKE01000022.1 GCA_008080565.1 Rhodocyclaceae bacterium
TGCATTTAGCACCGAAAAATTAAGTCTTCGCTCCGCTCTGCCTCTTGAATTCGCCTGTACAGCCCCCAACTCTCAATCCACGTTCTTAATGTTTCATTGGGAGTTTCAAGCATGTCCGAGTCTGCAACCGCGAACGCAAATCGCGAAACCCTGGGCTTCCAGGCTGAAGTAAAGCAACTGCTGCAACTGATGATTCACTCCTTGTACAGCAACAAGGAAATTTTCTTGCGGGAACTGGTTTCAAATGCTTCCGATGCTTGTGACAAGCTGCGATTCGAGGCGCTGAACAACAGCGCACTTTACGGCGACGATTCTGAATTGAAGATTCGCGTTGCCTTCGACAAGGCGGCTCGCACGATCACCATTTCCGACAATGGCATTGGCTTGTCGCGTGACGAGGCTGTAGAGCATCTCGGGACCATTGCCAAGTCCGGCACCAAGGAGTTTTTCTCCGCCCTGACCGGCGATCAGGCCAAGGATGCTCACCTGATTGGCCAGTTTGGTGTCGGTTTCTATTCGTCTTTCATCATTGCCGACAAGGTTACGGTAGTGTCCCGCCGCGCTGGTGTCGAGGCCAATCAGGCAGTTTGCTGGGAATCCGGCGGCGAGGGCGATTACACGGTCGAGATGGTTGAAAAGGCCACTCGCGGCACCGACGTCACCTTGCATTTGCGCGAAGGCGAAGACGAATTCCTCGGTGGCTGGAAGCTGAAGTCAATAATTCGCAAGTACTCCGATCACATCACTTTGCCTATCGTGATGAAGAAAGAAGATTGGAAGGACGGCGAACAGGTTGCTACCGATGAAGATGAAACGGTTAATCAGGCCAATGCGTTGTGGGTTCGCTCGAAGTCCGACATTACCGACGAGCAATACAAGGAATTCTACAAGCACGTCGCCCATGATTTCGAAGATCCTCTGGCGTGGACGCATGCCCGCGTTGAAGGCAAGCAGGAATATACGCAACTGCTCTACATCCCCGCGCGTGCGCCGTTCGATCTGTGGGATCGCAATGCCCGCCATGGCATCAAGCTCTATGTGCGTCGCGTTTTCATCATGGATGATGCCGAACAGCTGATGCCGCTCTACATGCGCTTCGTGCGCGGGATTGTCGATTCTGCCGATCTGCCGCTTAACGTTTCGCGCGAGATCCTGCAGCAGAGCAAGGATATCGACGGCATCCGCAGTGGTTGTACGCGCAAGGTGCTGGGCATGCTGGAGGATATGGCCGAGAACGACAAGGAAAGCTACAGCAAGTTCTGGGAAGCTTTCGGTGCTGTGCTCAAGGAAGGTGTTGGCGAGGACCACGCCAACAAGGAGAAGATTGCCGGCCTGATCCGCTTCGCGTCTACCCACAATGACACACCGGAGCAAAACGTTTCGCTGGCCGACTACATCGGCCGCATGAAGGAAGGTCAGGAGAAGATTTACTTCGTCACGGCCGATACCTTCAACGCTGCCAAGAACAGCCCGCACCTGGAAATCTTCCGCAAGAAGGGCATCGAAGTACTGCTGCTCTCCGACCGTGTTGATGAATGGGTCGTTGGCCACCTGACCGAGTTCGATGGCAAGCATCTGCAGTCCGTTGCCAAGGGCGGTCTTGATCTCGGCAAGCTGGAAGATGAAGCCGAGAAGCAGGAAGCCGAAAAGGCGGCTGACGAGTACAAGGAGCTGCTCGAGAAGGTGAAAACCTCGCTCGGCGACAAGGTGAAGGATGTTCGCGTCACCTATCGCCTGACCGACTCGCCGTCCTGCCTGGTGTCTGACGAACATGATCCGTCGGGCAACCTGGCCCGTCTGATGAAGGCGGCTGGCCAGCCGATGCCGAACTCGAAGCCTATCCTCGAAATCAACCCGCAGCACCCGGCGGTGATGCGTTTGAAGTATGAGGAAAGCCGTTTTGACGACTGGGCGGCGCTGCTCTTCGAACAGGCGACGCTGGCTGAAGGTGGCCAGTTGGACGACCCAGCCGGTTTCGTCAAGCGCATCAACGATCTGATGATGGCGCTGTCAGCGAAGTAATCTGCCGAATTTATCGGCAACGAAATAGGGCCGCCCTTGGGTGGCCCTTTTTTACGAGTGGAAATTGGCATGAATTTCCGGTTGACCGTAGCATTGGATGTCAGGTTTCGCGCCGCCTGGGCCGGCAAACCGGGTACACTGTTCTCCTTTCGAGAAACTGATTTCAGGCTGGCTATTTTTCCGGCCTTTGACCCGCTGATTCCCCGCCGTTTCTCATTCCCCTGATATTCATAGGTACTCCGATGCATCCAGTCCACGACGTTGACTCCCTTCTCATTCTCGCTACGGCCCTTTCTTCCAAGCGGCGGCCGGCCGAGCTGGTCGAGATCGTCTCGGCGGCTGATCTGCTGCAGAACAACATCCCCAACGAGGCAAAGCTGGTCGAGGCTTTCGACCGGCTGGCCAAGAGTGGTTTGATCAAGGCGGAGGGCGGTGGTTTCGTGCTGACCGCTGTGGCGCAGGAGATCGTGACCGGCCTGCCGCGCAAGGCGGAAAACCCGGAGCGATTGTTCGCCATCAAGGACCGCCTCTCGGAATACAACATCAAGGGCGAGCACGCCGGCGTTACCGTTGATCCTGCCGATGTGACAAAGGCCATTCTGGCCCATCGCGCCGCGGAGAAGACGACAGCGAAGAACCTGCTGGTGCCCAAGCCGAAGCCGGAAGCCGAGGTGCACAAGCCGGGCCAGCGCCAGCGCAAGCCGATGCCGGCGCGCAAGCGTCGGGATTGAGCGACGCATGCGCGAGACTACTGCTGCCAGCAGCGCTTTCGATACGCTGCCCTTGTCGCCGGCCATGCTGGCCAATCTGGCGCAGCTTGAATACCTGAGCATGACGCCGATCCAGGCCGCCAGTCTGCCGCTGGCCCTGGCCGGCAACGACCTGATTGCCCAGGCCAAGACCGGTAGCGGCAAGACCGCCGCTTTCGGCCTGGCGCTGCTCAATCGTCTGAATACCAGCCGTTTTGCCGTGCAGGCCATGGTGCTTTGCCCGACGCGCGAGCTGGCCGATCAGGTGACGCAGGAAATCCGCCGCCTGGCCCGCTTTGAAGAGAACATCAAGGTGCTGTCGCTGGTCGGCGGCTCGACGCTGCGCAATCAGGCGAACAGTCTGGAAAACGGCGTGCATATCGTCGTCGGTACGCCCGGGCGCATCATGGATCACATGGAGCGCGGTTATCTGAAGCTCGACGAGCTGAATACGCTGGTTCTCGACGAAGCCGACCGCATGCTCGACATGGGCTTCCATGACGACATCGCCTACGTCGCCAAACGTTGCCCGGCGCAGCGCCAGACCCTGCTGTTTTCGGCGACCTATCCGGACGGTATCGCCCAGTTGGCCAGGCAGTTTTTGCGGCAGCCGCGGGAGATCAAGCTCCTCGAGCAGCACGAAGAAACCAAGATTCGCCAGCGCTTCTACGAGGTCAAACATGAAGAGCGTCTCGACGCTGTCGTCCGTCTGCTCAAGCATTACCGTCCGGTCAGCACGCTGGCGTTCTGCAACACCAAGCAGCAGTGCCGCGATCTGGTCAATGTCCTGCGCCACGCCGGCATTCACGCGCTGACGCTGAACGGCGATCTGGAGCAGCGCGAGCGTGATCAGGTGCTCATCCAGTTCGCCAACCGCAGTTGCTCGGTGCTCGTCGCGACGGACGTTGCGGCGCGCGGTCTCGATATCGACCAACTTGAAGCGGTCATAAATGTCGATGTGACGCCTGATCCGGAAATCCACATCCACCGCATCGGCCGCACCGGCCGTGGTGACGAGGAGGGCTGGGCGCTCAGCCTGTGTAGTTCGGGCGACCGCCGCCGGGTGGCGACCATCGCCGAAATGATGAAGTGCAAGCTCGACGTGCTCGACTTGAAAACGCTCGAAGTCACCGACGATTCACCGCTGGTGCCGCCGATGTCCACGCTGCTCATGCTCGGCGGACGCAAGGACAAGATCCGCCCCGGCGACGTCATGGGTGCGCTGGCCGGCGAGGCTGGCCTGACCCGCGAGCAGGTCGGCAAGATCACGGTGACCGATCAGAGCACCTACGTCGCCGTGGCGCGTGCTGTCGCCAAGGAGACCGTGCGCAAACTGTCGGCCGGCAAGGTCAAGGGCAAGACCGTCAAGGTACGGATTCTGACCAACTGAGCAGTTTTGAAATCACGCCAGTCAGTGGCGTGATTTCAATTTTGGTCATTTTTTCCGGTTGACCGTGGAAGTCGCTTGGCGTCGCTTTCCCCGGCTGGCTACCTAAAATTCATACGATACGGCAGCGACCCCGGTGGCCGACGTCGCCTGGCGCGTCAGCGGACTATCCTTGGCATCGCCTTGCAGGCTGCTGACCGAAAGGGTGGTCAGGACAGACACGCTCGGTGTGATTTGATAGCTCAGCGATGCGTTGGCGCGCACGTCACGCAGGCCGAATTCCGGGCGGTAAGCCGCATAGCCACTCGACGCCGACTGGGCTGCGCTAACGCCAAAATAGGACTGCATGTAGTCCTCGTTGGCCAGCGTCATGCTGGCGCCGAAACCGAGGCGCCACAGCGCGGACAACTTCGTCGAATAGCCGGCACCGAGATCGAAGAGCATCCCCGCGCTGTCATTGCCCGAGCCGTAACGCAGCGACGAGGTCAGGGTGATTTCCTTGCTCAGCGAATAGTTCAGGAAGGCGCCAAACTCCGCTTTCGGGTCGATATCGCCCATGCCGCGCAGCGCATCCGACCGGCTCTCGTCGCGTCCGAAATCAGCGGTGACGCGCAAGCCGTACTGCAACTCCCTCGTCTGACCAAAATTGTAGCCGATGCCATTGCGGGTGCCGGCAAACCAGCCATTTCGCCACTGGTAGTCGAGCCCCGGCAGAACCAGCGTTCGCCGTTCGTCGGCGCCCTGGTAGGCCATGCCGGCAATGACGGCCAGCCCGACGGAGCCACGATCCTTTTCAGCTGCGCCGCCAGCCAAGCGAACGGCATCAAAGGCCTGGGCAAATGCATTGGGTGCCGCGAGCGAAAGCAGCCCGATCACGGCGAGGCTTTTTAGCGAGTTTTTCATGGGGACTCCGTTGGGAAATGACTGACTGTTGAATTGGCTCGAGGCTGGATTGCGTCCGGGCTCAAACCGCTCGCCCCGGCCACTTCTTGCATATTGACGCGGGCTTTCAATCGAGCCGCCAGCAAATAAAGTCCGCCCAGCTTGCGGTGTAAAAAGAGCGCGTCGGCTGGCGGGGTGTGCCAGAAATCGCGATCCATGCCGAGCACCATGCCGGCGTCGCGGATGCGCACGCCGAGATCAGATGTGCCGAAATCGTATTCGCCCATGTGGCCGAGTGGTTCGCAAGCCAGCGCAAAAATGTCGAGGACGGCCTGACGCTGGCCTTCCTTGATGTCCTGCTGGAAGTAACCGATGGCCACGGCGGCCGAGTTCATGCCCGGCCGGTCGTTGCGCAGGGCGCAGGCCATCAGTTGCCGATAGCTGTCGACCATCGCCGCCGGATAGGCGCGGGTAGCGCCGAAGTCGAGCAGGATGAGCTGCTGCGATGCTGCGGCGTAACGATAGTTGGCAAAGTTCGGGTCAGTCTGGATCAGCCGGAATTCGAAGATTTCGCGAAACAGCAGGCGGAATAGCTGGCTCACGATACGGTCGCGTTCGGCCTGGGGCAGGTGGATCAAGGTTTCCACCGCATCGCCATCGAGGCGCGTCATGGCCAGGATGTTTTCTGTCGTCAGGTCTTCGTGCATTTCCGGCACCATGAACTCGTCGGCATCAGCGAGCAGGCTGGAAAACTGCATCATGCAGGCGCCTTCGCGGCGGTAGTCGGCCTCGTCGTGCAATTGCTTTTTCGCCTCGTCGAGCAGCGGCTTGATGTCCAGCGACTTCGGCAGCAAGCCGGAAACGCGGAGCAGGGTGGCAACGTTGTCGACATCACTGTCGATGCTGCGGCGGATGCCGGGGTACTGGATTTTGACGGCGATTTTTCGTCCATCCTTGCGTTGCCCAAAATGCACCTGGCCAATCGAGGCCGCCGCCATCGGGGTGAAGGAGAAGCGCTCGAAATCGACCTTCATCGCGGCGCCGCGCAGTTGCGCCAGTTGATCGGCCACGCGGCGCGCGTTGGCCGGCGTCAGCAACAGTTGATGCATTTGCGGCCGCTTGCCCTGGGCAAACTGTCGTGCGCCCTCGGCCAGCATGTTGCCGGCCACCCCGCCGGCCAGAGATCCAAGCCGGGCCAGGCGCGACCAGCGACCGTGGGGAACGGCCGAGGACTTCGTTACCGGCTCATCGGCCATGCGGTTTCCCGTGAGGATTCCATTTTGGCGGTTCATCCAGCGCTTCCGCCTCGTCCAGCGGATAGGCGTCGGCGACATAAGCCGGACCTTTCATCATCATGACGATGAAGGCGGCAATGCCGACGGTGAATACCACCGTCCAGTGCAGGATGACCAGGCTGATGACGTAAATGTCAGTGGTGGTGATCGCCAGCGCATCATCCGGACTGGCGATCAGTCGCGCCAATAGCGAGGGGATGGCGAGCAGCAGCGTGCCGAACAGAAATGCCTTGGGAAGCTGACGGAGGACGACACGTTCCTTGCCGGCTGGTGTGCAGGGGAAACCGGGCAAACGATTGAACAGGTTCATGGTGCGATCTCCGGGTTTGTTCCGTAGTTAAACACAGCTTGCAAAAACACCGGCGACCAGACTGATGACGGCGACACTCGTCAGGCGCAGGCGAAGCGGCAAATACCAGTCCGCCAGCTTCGCCTGACGGGCCAGCCGCCGGTCTTGCAGGTAGTGGGCAATGAAGCCGCCAACCAGCAGCGGCGCGGCAAGGGGTGGCGAGAAGAGGACGGCCAGCCAGGCAATCAGGGCCGGCACGACGCTCCATGTAAACCACGCTGAGCGCTGGCGTTCGGAGAGTTCGGGCAGGCTCATGGCCAGCCCCCAATGCAGCGCGCCAATGAAACTCAGGATGATTGCTCCGTAGGCATAGAGTGCATCACTCCACAGCGCGCCATGATGCTGGTCGATCAGGCTGGCCGGTGCCAGCGCCAGAAAGGGGAGCAGGCCGCCATAGCCTAGCCAGGCAACGCTACGCGGCAGGACAGCAATATTTTCGTCAGCCATGATGGGCCTCACTTGACCAAGGGGCGGATGCTGGAAAACCCGCCGTCGAGCGACCAGACCTGCCCGGTGACGCGGACGGCCGAATCGGAAAGCAGCCAGACCATCAGCTCGGCCAGTTCATCCGGCGAGCCGATGCCGGGCAGCGGGTACTGCCGGGCGGCGCCTTCGCGGGCCGCCTGGCTGGCGATGATGCCGGCCGAGGCGGGTGTTTCCATGATGCCGGGGGCCACGGCATTGATGCGGATGCCGTTGGCGGCATAAGTTGCGGCGGCACCCCGGACCAAGCCCTCCAGCCCGGCCTTGGCGGCCGCAACAGCTTCGTGGTTGGGCGTGCCGATGCGCGCTGCGGCGGATGAAACCAGCACGGCGGCACCGGGGCTGCGACCCTCGCGCAAACCGCCGATAAAGGCTGAGAGCGTGTGGAAGGCGCTGATCAGATTGGCGCTCAGGCAATCGTTGAAGTCCGCCTCGCTCATGCGGTGCATGGCACCGAGGCGAATATTGCCGACGCAATGGGCCAGCGCAGTGGGCAGCATCTCGTGCTCCTTGGCCACCTGCAGAATCTGCCGGGCGCCAGCCACCGTTGAGCAATCGGCCACCACTTGCAGGTGCTGGTCGCCAAAGGCTTCCGTCAGGTGGTCGGCCTGGCGGCTGCTCACGATCAGCTGCCAACCCTGAGCGGCAAGGCGTGCCACCACGGCGCGCCCGACGCCGCCGGCGGCGCCAGTGATCAGTGCGATCTTGTTCATGCGGGTTCCTTGGTGAATATAGTTTGTCCTGAACGAAAAATATTGTCGGGCAAATTTGGTGAATAATTGGCTTATTATTGCGACTACGTTCTATATTTGTCTAGGACAAAATTGTATTAACGCCCTTCCAATAGTTACCCGAAGTGCCTTCCGAAAGCCTGCTCATGTTGTTTATCCGCTCCGCCATCCTCACCCTGTTTTTCGCCCTGACACTGGCTGGCTGTTCGACGGCGCCGCCCGAAGGCGTTCGCCCGGTGACCTCATTCGACATCAATCGCTACCTCGGGCAGTGGTACGAAATCGCCCGGCTCGACCATTCGTTCGAGCGTGGCATGAGTGATGTCAATGCCACCTATCAGTTGCAGGATGACGGCAGCGTCAAGGTCATCAACCGGGGTTACGACACGCAGCGGCAGACGTGGAAGGAGGCCATCGGCCGCGCCCTGTTCATCGGCGATCCCGGAACGGCTTCGTTGAAGGTGTCATTCTTCGGCCCGTTCTACGGCGGCTATCACGTGATTGCGCTCGATCAGAACTATCGCTGGTCGCTTGTCGCCGGTCCGGATCGCGATTATTTGTGGATTCTCGCCCGCGACAAGACGCTGCCGGCCGAGGTCCGCGAGCAACTGGTCAGTCAGGCCAAGGCGCTAGGCTTTGCTACCGACAAGCTGATCTGGGTCGAGCAAAAGCGGACCGATACGAATTGAGGCGACCGGCTTTCTCAATGCCCGTCACGAAAAAATCCGATTTGCCGAGCAAAATCTGCCTTTGCTGCGGTCGACCGTATTTTTGGCGCAAAAAGTGGGCGGCGGTCTGGGCGGAGGTCAAGTATTGCTCCGAGCGCTGCCGGCGCAATCGCCAGGGAAAATCATGACCACGCTCCGCCTCATTCTGGGGGATCAGCTCAATCCGGAACACAGCTGGTTCTCGGCGCCCGATGACAACGCCGTTTATGTGCTGATGGAAGTCCGGCAGGAGACCGATTACGTCCTGCACCATGCCCAGAAAATCATCGCCATCTTCGCCGCCATGCGCGACTTCGCCAGGCAGTTGCAGCTAGAGGGGCATCGCGTGCACTACCTGGCGATTGACGATCCGGCCAACCGCCAGTCGTTGCCGGCCAATCTGGATGCGCTGATCGCCGAGTATTCAGCCAGCGCCTTCGCGTATCAGGCACCCGACGAATGGCGGCTCGATCAGCAACTTGCCGACTACGCCAAGCAGCTCGCCATCCCCGGCCGGATGGTCGATAGCGAACATTTTTACAGCCGGCGCGACGAAGCCGCGCAGCTTTTCGCCGAGCGCAAGCAATGGCTGATGGAGCATTTCTACCGCCAGATGCGGATTCGCCATGGCGTGCTGATGAGCCCCAACGGCAAGCCACTCGGCGGCCAGTGGAATTTCGATCACGACAACCGCAAACCCTGGCCCGGCCTGCCGCGCGAGCCGGCCGACTGGCGCGGTGAGCACGATCATTCGGCGCTTTGGGAAAGTATCCAGCAGGCCGGCGTGGCCAGCTTTGGCGAGCCGAACGCGCAGCGCTTTCGCTGGCCACTGAATCGGGCCGAAGCCGTGCAACAGCTTGACGACTTCATCGCCGAAGCCCTGCCGAATTTCGGCGATTTTGAGGATGCGATGTCCCATCGCGCCTGGCGACTCTTCCACTCTTTGCTCTCCTTCGCCCTGAATACCAAGATGCTCAATCCGCACGAGGTCGTTGCCAAGGCCGCAGCCGCCCATGAATCCGGCCGCGTGCCGCTGGCTGCGGCAGAAGGTTTCATCCGGCAGATTCTCGGCTGGCGCGAGTATGTGCGTGGCGTCTATTGGGCCAACATGCCCGGCTATGAGACGCAGAACTTCTTCGATCACCATCAGCCGCTGCCATCATGGTTCTGGACCGGCGAAACGAAAATGCGCTGCCTGGCGCACGCCATCGGCCAGTCGCTGGAGCATGCCTATGCCCACCATATTCAGCGCCTGATGGTCATCGGCAACTTTGCGCTGCTCGCCGGGCTCAATCCGGCGGCGGTACATGGCTGGTATCTCGGCGTTTATATCGACGCCTTTGAATGGGTTGAGCTACCCAACACCGTGGGCATGAGCCAGTTCGCGGACGGCGGCAAGCTGGCCACCAAGCCCTACGTGTCGAGCGCCGCCTACCTCGACCGCATGAGCGATTACTGCAAGGGCTGCCATTACGACAAGAAGGCGCGCCTTGGCGAACGGGCCTGTCCCTTCAATGCGCTGTACTGGGATTTTTTCGCCCGTAACGGCGAACGGTTGGCCGCCAACCCAAGGCTGGGGATGGTCTATCGTCAGCTTGCCAAAATGAGTCAGGAAGCTCTGGATGCCGCGCAGGGCAGGGCGGATGAAATTAGAACCGGTATCGAGGGTTTATAGAAGGCCAGGCGTCGATCAATCAATACGTCGGGCCGCTTCGGCTGCCTTGGCGGAAAAGGCCGGGCCGGCAACGTCGGCTGCGTTGAGGCCGCGATTCACATCCAGCCCGATCAGCCGCCAGTCATGCACCGGCAGGCTGGGGATCGGCTTGCGCAGACGCTCGTAAAAACGGGTTGGCCAGGTGACGCCGGCGATCTCCTTGTGGTCGAAGAAATCGACTTCTGCGACAGCGCCCTGTGTTGATTCCAGACCTTCCATGGTGAAGCGGACGCGGCGTAGCAAATGGTTTTCAGCGTCGATGAACAGCAGGTAGCGATCTTCCGCTGACAGGCCATGGCCGGGGCGGCGCACGGCGACCAGCGTCGTGCAGGCACGGCCTTCGACGGTTTCGTCTTCACCCATTTCCAGACTGAGGTTGCCGTCGAGAAAATAGAACGGCCCGGTCAGAAACATCCGGTAGCCATCGGCGACCAGCGCCGCCGCAGCGAGCACATCACGGTCGTTGGCTGGCGCATCGTTGTAGAAAACCTGCACCTCGCCGTTGTGGCGGATGACCTGCTTGCTGCCCTTCGGGCCAAGATGGCGCTGACCGATCAGCGGCCCGCCCTTGAAAATGATCCGCTCCTGCGAACCCTGACGGAAATCGGCGTCGATCAGCGTCGGCTGAACCTTGCTGACCAGTCCGTACCACTCGCCGGCATAGCCGACACTGAGGTCGTCAATCTGGCGGAAGGCAGCCAGGCCATGCGCTTCCGCCGATTTTTGCAGCACGGCGCGCGCCGCCGGTTGTTCTCCGCTGCCAACAGCCTGCGGAATGCCGCGCGACATGCAGCCGCCGAGCAGCAGCACGAGGGCTATTGGCAGCAATCTGATCAGGCTTGAGCGCATATTTTTCTACTCCGTGTTATGGCAGAACAATTTCAATTTTGGCCGTTTTTCCCGGTTGACCGTAGCAAGCCCCGGTTGACCGTGGAACTCACGAATTTCCGGCAGAAACCTCGGCCACCCACAACGGCGGGCCGCCGGCCGCCAAGTGACACAGATAGGCACGCAGGTCAAATTCCAGCTGGAAGTAATTCGCCTCCATGTGCTGGCACAGCTGATAGAACGCCTTGTCGTGCTCCGGTTCCTTGAGATGCGCGATTTCATGGACAACGATCATGCGCAGGAATTCCGGCGGCATCTCTCGGAAGAGGCTGGCGACGTGGATTTCGCGCTTGCTCTTGAGCTTGCCGCCCTGGACGCGGGCGATCCGGCTGTGTATCCCGAGCGCTTTTTGCAGCGTCTGCAGCTTGCCGTCGAAGGCCACCTTGCTCGGCTGCGGCGCGTTGCGCAAATACGTCGCCTTGATCTCCTGAACATAGTCGTAGAGCGCCTTGTCGGTGCGCACCTGATGCACCTCCGGATACTTCTGGCGCAGCACTTTGCCGAGCTGATCCTGTTCGATCAGCCGGTGCACCGATTCCGTCAGGTGCGCGGGGTAGCCGGCGAGGTAGTTGGGCGAGGCGGGTTTGGTCATGGCGGGCCGATTTTACTGGAAGGCACGCCAGATCGTTTTTTGGCGTGATTTGTGAAAAACGGCGATAAGCTAGCGCGAATTTACGAAATCGATTCACTCATGCAAAACCCCGTCCTCATCATCGTCATCGCCCAACTGTTCGGCACCTCGCTGTGGTTCTCCGCCAACAGCGCGGCCGACGACCTGATCCGCGCCTGGGGCATCGCGCCGGCCGACATCGGGACGCTGACCAATGCTGTCCAACTCGGCTTCATCTTCGGCACGCTGACCTTCGCCATCTCCGGTCTGGCCGACCGTTTCGCCGCGAGCCGCATCTTCGCCGTCTGCGCCGTGCTCGGCGCCGTCTGCAACGGCGCCTTTGCCCTGCTGGCCGATGGCATGGCCTCGGCTGTGCCGCTGCGTTTCGCCGTCGGCTTCTGTCTGGCCGGCGTCTACCCGCTGGGCATGAAACTCGTTGTCAGTTGGGTGCCAGAGCGGGCCGGTGCCGCGCTGGCTCAGCTGGTCGGCATGCTGACGCTGGGCACGGCCCTGCCACACGGCATCCGGCTGGCTGGGGCGGGATGGTCGTGGCAGGCCACCATTCTTGTTTCGTCCGGGCTGGCATTGCTGGCCGCCATCATGATCTTCCGCCTCGGCGACGGGCCGCACCTCAAGCGCCGGCACGGTGCGCCGCCTTTGCGTCTGGGCCGCGTCTTCTACGCCTTCTCGGTCCGTGAATTCCGCGCCTCCGCCTTCGGATATTTCGGCCACATGTGGGAGCTCTACGCCTTCTGGACACTGACCCCGGCGCTCATCATCCTGAGCGGACTGGCCGAGACGGGTAGCCGCCAACTCTCCGGGCTGGCCTTCGCCATCATCGGCATCGGCGCCCTTGGCTGCCTGCTCGGCGGCTGGTGGAGCCAGCGCATCGGCAGCCCGCGTGTGGCGGCTGTCGCCCTGGCAGGCTCGGCCATCTGCTGCGCCCTGTTTCCGCTGACCGGCGACTGGCCGACCGCCGCCAAAATCGTTTTGCTGCTCCTCTGGGGCGCTATGGTCGTCGCCGATTCGCCGCATTTTTCGGCCCTCTCGGCCCGGGCCTGCCCACCGGAAATCGTCGGCAGCGCGCTGGCCTTTCAAAACTCCATCGGCTTCGCCATTACCATGTTTTCCATCCAGCTCGGCACGGTATGGATCGCCGACTGGGGCATGAGCATCGCCTGGCTGCTGCTGCCCGGGCCGCTGCTCGGCTTGCTCGGTCTTTACCCGCTCTGGCGTTCGGCGCGCTTACCAGGGTAATTCGGGGTTGCCGTCGGTGGCGCTTCGGTAGGCTGCGAAGCGGTCGGTCAGGAAATCGAGAAAGACGCGCACCTTGGCCGACAGGTTCAGGCGCTGCGGGTAAAGGGCGTAGATGTCGGCCGGGCTGCCCGACCATTCCGGCAAGACGCGGACCAGCCGGCCGGCGCGCAGTTCGGCCGCCGTATCCCACAGCGAACGGAGCAGGATGCCGTGGCCGTCGAGCGCCCAATCGACGGCCACCTCGCCGTGATTGGTGCTGAGCTTGCTGCTCACCTTCACGTTACGGCATTGCTTGCCGGCGCACAGCGTCCATGTCCCGAAGGCGCCGCTGCCTTCACGGATGACGATGCAGTCATGGCTGCCCAAATCGTCCGGATCCAGCGGCTGGCCGCGGCGGGCCAGATAGGCCGGCGAGGCAAACAGGTAGCGCTGATTGGAGGCAATCTTGCGTGCCACGACGCGCGCCTCTGGCGGTTCGCCAAAACGGATGGCGATGTCGAAGCTCTGGTCGCCCGGCATGACGGCCTGATCGCCGAGCGTGAGCTGGATGTCGACGGCCGGGTACTGACGGACAAAGTCGGACACGGCCGGCGCCAGTTGCCGGCGGCCGAAGCCGTAGGTGGCGTGGATGCGCAGCAGGCCACGCGGCTCCGCACGGGTGCGTGTCAGCGTCTGTTCCAGCGCCTCGATTTCACCGAGGATGCGCCGGCTTTCGGCCAAGTAAAGCTCGCCCTCCGGCGTCAGGCTCATCCGGCGCGTCGTCCGCGTCAGCAGGCGAACGCCGAGGCGCTGTTCGAGCTGAGCGAGGCGACGGCTGACGGCCGGGCCGGTCAACCCTAGCTCGCGGGCCGCCCGGGCCAGGCTGCCTTGCTGGACAAGCAGGCTGAAGAAGGAAAGTTCGGATGACATCGGTTTATTGGTAAATATAATTAACGAATCAAGTTAATTTAGCGACATTTTAGCCTTTGTGCAAAGCAGTAACATGGCCCGATATTCTTTCCGAGTCCAGCCATGATCCTCGCCCTAAGCCTTGCCTTGCCCCTGCTCATCGGTGCCGTCCTGGGTCTGGCCGGTGGCATCTTCGGCATCGGTGGCGGCATCATCGCAATTCCGGTGATGACCGGGCTGTTCGGCATGGACCAGAAGCTGGCGCAGGGCACGGCGTTGGTCATGATGGTGCCCAACCTGAGCATTGCCCTGTGGCGTTACTGCCAGCGCCAGCCGCTGCCAAAACTGCGCACCGCCCTGCTGGTGGTCTGCGCGGTGACGGCAACGGCCTTGACGGCGCACTACGCGAGCAACCTGGCCTCCAGCCAATTGCGCCGCTACTTCGGCCTCTTTTTGCTCTGGCTGGCCGTCCATAGCCTGTGGTCCCTGCGCGCCGGGCGCTCGTACTGGTCGTTTGCGCTGCCTGAACGGCTGATTCCGCTGGTCGGCCTGATCGGTGGTACCTGTCAGGGCCTGATCAGCATCGGCGGCGGCATGATCACGCCGCCCATCCTGGTTACTTTTTTCCGGCAAACGCAGGCTATGGCCCAAGGTTTTGCCATCGCCCTGGTCATGCCCAGTTCCATCGTCGCCTTGCTGACCTTTGCGAACGCCGGGCTGGTCGACTGGAAGATGGGTGTGCTGTTCGCACTGGGTGGCGCGCTGACCGTTTCATACGGCGTCCGCATCGCCCATCGCCTGCCCGAGCGCCGCCTGCGTGTCGCCTTCGCGCTGATGCTGCTCGCCACTGCAGCATGGATGATCTGCCTGGGCTGAGTTTTTGGCACAATGGCAGCCCCGCCCGAGCGTCGCCGCAAATGAACCCCGAAGATCTGCTCCTCCTCGTCACCCGCGCCATGCCCTTCGGCAAGCACAAAGGCACGTTGATCGCCGATCTCCCCGGCAACTACCTCAACTGGTTCGCCCGCGAAGGCTTCCCGCCCGGCGAAATCGGCCGCCTGCTGGCGCTCATGCAAGAGATTGATCACAACGGGCTGTCGGATTTGCTGAAACCCTTGCGCCGACCTTAGCGCCTGCCGGTTGCGATCTGGTTCAGCGAACGCCAGAGGCAGCTTGTTAGTTTCCAGCCGCCGGTAACTCGCGCATGGCGGCCAGTTTGACGTAGAGCGTGCTGCGCGAAATGCCCAAGTTTCGTGCCGCCATCGACAGGTTGCCGTGGCTGTTGGCAACTGCGGCATTGATTGCGGCCCGCTCCATTTCAGCCAGGCGGCCGGCTGCCATGGCCGGCGTTACCTCACCGCGCGCCAGCACCGCATCAACCGCAGCACCGGCAATGTGCGGCGGGAGCAGGCTGCCATCAATACGATTGCCATCGCTTAGAGCAAACATGGCTTCGAAGACATTCTGCAATTCGCGGATATTTCCCGGCCAGCGATAGCGCAGCAGATGATGCAAGACTTCCGGGTCCAGGCTCTTCGGTGGGCAGCCGTATTTTCGGGCCAGGCGCTGGTTAAGATAGCCGATGATCGCTTCGGTATCCTCCGGGCGCTCGCGCAAGGGCGGCAGATGCAGGCTCACGACGCAGAGCCGGTGGAAAAGATCTTCACGGAAGCGGCCGGTGCTGGAATCCGTTTGCAGGTCGCGATTGGTCGCGGCAATGATGCGCACCGCCACTTTGCGTTCCTTGGTGTCGCCCAGCCGGACGACCACGCCATCCTGCAGCACACGCAAGAGATGAGGCTGCATGTCGAGCGGCATTTCGCCGATTTCATCGAGGAAAAGGGTGCCGCCGTCAGCCTGTTCGAACTTGCCAGGCAGCCCGCCGCGGCGGGCGCCGGTAAAGGCGCCTTCGCTGTAACCGAACAATTCGCTGGCCAGCAGCTCGCGGGTCAGGGCACCGCAATTGACTGCGATGAAAGGCCCTTCCGGTTTGCTGCTCGCCTTGTGGATGGCGCGGGCAAAAATCTCCTTGCCGGCACCGGTTTCACCGAGCAACAAGACGGGCAGATCAAGCGGTGCGATTCTTCTGGCCCGGGCTTTCGCTGTCGAAATGGCCTGGCTGGTGCCGATGATCTCGGCAAAGACTTCGTCAGTCGCTTTGCTCGCCGGCGAGGGGATGCTGACCGCTTGTCGAGTCGGCGTGCCAATCGGGATGACCAGCAAGGTGCCGAGGTCGCCATCGCGGGAACGCACCGGGTGCAGCCACTCCGGGCGTAGCCAGAGTGGCGTCTGGCGGATGCGCTCATCGGGATGGACAGCAAAATCGAGGGCCGTTAGCTGGCTGCCGACCTCGAAAGGCAGGCGCACGCCATACATCTCGCGGGCCTGTTGCATGCTGCCGCTGGTTTTGACGATACGGCCGCGCTGGTCGAACAGGACGACGCAATCGTTGCCATAGCGGCTGAAACCATCCATGGCGTGCTCGAGCAGGCGGCCATGCAATTCGGCGTCGCGCCGGGCCAGGATTCCTTCGATCTGCTTGGCCGCCGAAATGACCAAGCCCAGCGTATGGCCATGAAAGGTTTCCTTGACACCGGAGACGTCGACGACGCCGAGCAGGTTCCTGCCCAGCGGGTCAAGGATGGGGGCAGCCGCGCAGGTCCAGTGCTTGACGTCGATGCAGTAATGCTCGCTGGCGTAGATCTGCACCGGCTGGTGCGTGGCAATGGTTGTGCCAATGGCATTGGTGCCGATCAGGTCTTCGCTCCAGCAACCGCCGGGGGCCAGGTTGATCTGTTCGCCAGCATCGCGGGCGCGGGTTTCGCCATTGAGGTCGAGAATGGTCCCACTCGGGTCGCTGAGCATGATCAAGGTGCCTGACTCGCGCAGGATTTCGCGCAGGGTCTCGAGCACTGGCTTGGCCGCCTCGTATAGATCATGGGAGCGCGCCCGCAACAGGTGAATCTTATCGCCATTGGCCGTCGGGGCGCTGCCGATGCCAGGATCGACGGACTCCGAACGGCTGCGCCGCCAGGAGTCGAGAACCACATTGCGCACCCCGACCCCGGGTAATGGCCGGTTCTCAAGGAATCGTTCCCATGAACTGGCGACGGCTGACTCGTCGCCGATTCGGGGAATAAGCAGATTGCTGTTGGGGGTCACATTGGGCTCGTGGCGGGCTCCGGGGTATTCACCGTAAAACAATAAATTAACTTAATCATAACCGTAGCCGACGATGCTGTTCAAGTCAATAAAGTCGTTGTGTATCAATGGCTTGTGCGGCGCAACAAAAACTTGTGAACTGTCCGGAATCCGGACAGTTCGAAATTGGCGTCGTTATTCAGGACGTTTTTCGCTTGTTCGTCGGACAGCTGCTGTTTTCTACAAATTTTCGCCAAGTTGATGATTCGTCGTGGGAATTCAGTGAGTCCCCCGCTTTTTCGAGCCCTGGCCCGGCCCTTGCCATTAAGTCAGCGTGGGATCACTCACCACGACACACCAATGACAGGAGACAAACATGGAAACTCAGCAGTCAAACGTACAGGTGATGGGAATCGATGCCGGCGGCACGATGACCGATACCTTCTTTGTCCGGGCCGACGGTCGTTTCGTCGTCGGCAAGGCGCAAAGCAATCCCGGCGACGAGTCGCTCGCCATCTATAACTCTTCCGTTGATGCGCTCGAGCACTGGGGCCGCAACGTTGACGACGTCTATCCGGAACTGGCGACCTGCGTCTACTCCGGAACGGCAATGCTCAACCGCATCCTGATGCGCAAGGGCCTTGATGTCGGCCTGATCTGCAACAAGGGTTTCGAGCAGATCCACTCGATGGGTCGCGCCTTGCAGAGCTACCTGGGCTACGCCCTGGAAGATCGCATCCACCTCAACACCCACCGTTACGACGAGCCGCTGGTGCCGGTTTCCCGCACCCGCGGCGTCACCGAGCGGACCGACGTGCAGGGCAAGATTGTCATTCCGCTGCGCGAAGAAGAAGTACGCCAGGCCACCCGCGAGCTGGTCGAGGCCGGTTCCCAGGCCATCGTCATCTGCCTGCTGCAATCGCACAAGAACGAACTTAGCGAACAGCGGGCGCGCGATCTGGTGCGTGACGAACTGAAAAAGCTCAAGTCGGACATCCCGGTCTTCGCCTCGGTGGATTACTACCCGTCGCGCAAGGAAAGCCACCGGATGAACACCACCATCCTAGAAGCCTATGGCGCCGAACCGTCGCGCCAGACGCTGAAGAAGGTCAGTGACCGCTTCAAGAAGCATGGTGCCAAGTTCGACCTGCGCGTCATGGCGACGCACGGCGGCACGATCAGCTGGAAGGCCAAGGAACTGGCCCGCACCATCGTCTCCGGCCCGATTGGCGGGGTCATCGGCTCCAAATTGCTCGGCGAATACCTCGGTGACGAAAACATCGCCTGCTCCGACATCGGCGGCACCAGTTTCGACGTGGCGCTGATCACCAAGGGCAACTTCGCCATCAAGTCCGACCCCGACATGGCTCGTCTGGTCCTCTCGCTGCCGCTGGTGGCGATGGATTCGGTCGGTGCCGGCGCCGGCAGCTTCGTCCGCCTCGACCCCTACAGCAAATCGATCAAGCTCGGCCCGGACAGCGCCGGCTACCGCGTCGGTACCTGCTGGCCGGAAAGCGGCCTCGACACCGTTTCCGTCTCCGACTGCCACGTCGTGCTCGGCTACCTCAATCCGCAGAACTTCCTCGGCGGCGCCATCAAGCTCGACGTACAACGGGCCCGCGACCACATCAAGGCGCAGATCGCCGATCCGCTCGGCCTGTCGGTCGAAGATGCGGCGGCCGGCGTCATCGAACTGCTCGATCTGACGCTGTCCGAATACCTGCGTGCCAACATCAGCGCCAAGGGCTACAACCCGGCCGAATTCACCTGCTTCTCCTACGGCGGCGCCGGGCCGGTGCATACCTATGGCTACACCGAAGGCGTCGGCTTCAAGGACGTCGTGGTACCGGCCTGGGCGGCCGGCTTCTCGGCTTTCGGCTGCGCCTGTGCCGACTTCGAGTACCGCTACGACAAATCGGTCGATCTCGGCGTCGCCCAGTTTGCCAGCGACGAGCAGAAAGCGGCGGCCTGCGCGACCCTGCAGGAAGCCTGGGGCGAGTTGGCGGTCAAGGTCATCGACGAGTTCGTCATCAATGGCTACAAGCCGGAAGACGTGCTGCTGATCCCCGGCTACAAGATGCAGTACATGGGCCAACTCAACGACCTCGAAATCGTCTCGCCGGTGACCAGCGCGGCCACTGCCGCTGACTGGCAGCAAATCATCGAGTCCTTCGAGAACACCTATGGCCGCGTCTACGCCAATTCGGCACGCTCGCCGGAACTGGGCTTCTCGGTCACCGGCGCCATCCTGCGCGGCATGGTCGTGACCCAGAAACCGGTGCTGCCGGAAGACGCCGATGCCGGGCCGACGCCGCCCAAGGAAGCCTATCTCGGCACGCGTCCGTTCTACCGCCACAAGAAGTGGGTCGAGGCTGCGCTGTGGAAGATGGAGTCGCTGAAGGCCGGCAACCACATCGTCGGCCCGGCCATCATCGAATCCGACGCGACGACCTTCGTCGTCCCCGACGGCTTCGAAACCACGATCGACAAGCATCGCCTGTTCCATCTCAAAGAAGTCAAGTGAGGAGACCCACCATGAATATGATGAGCACAAAAGAAATCGGCATTGGCAACCTGCTCGAAAGCGGCATGACGCTCAAACAGCACCGCGACGCCATCCTCGAGCGCACCCAGTCGACGGGTTACTACAACGGCCTGGAAAAACTCGAATTCCGTGACAGCGACCCGATCCGCTACGAGAAGCTGTTCTCCAAGCTGCGCGGCGGTCTGGTCCATGCCCGGGAAACGGCGAAAAAGATTGCCGCCAGCCCCATCGTCGAGCAGGAAGGCGAACTCTGCTTCACGCTCTACAACGCCGCTGGCGACTGCATCCTGACCTCGACCGGGATCATCATCCACGTCGGCACCATGGGCGCGGCGATCAAGTACATGATCGAGAACAATTGGGAAGCCAACCCGACGATCAACCCCGGCGACATGTTCACGACCAATGACTGCGCCATCGGCAACGTGCATCCCTGCGACATCGCCACCATCGTGCCGATCTTCTGGGCCGGCAAGCTGATCGGCTGGGTCGGCGGCGTCACCCACGTCATCGATACCGGCGCCGTGACGCCGGGTTCGATGTCTACTGGCCAGACGCAACGTTTCGGTGACGGCTACATGATCACCTGCCGCAAGACCGGGATCAACGACGAGCCGCTGCGCGACTGGCTGCATGAGTCGCAGCGTTCGGTACGCACGCCGAAATACTGGATTCTCGACGAAAAGACCCGCATCGCCGGTTGCCACATGATCCGCGAACTGGTCGAAGAGGTGATCCGGGCCGATGGCCTGGAGGCTTACGACAAGTTCTCGCAGGAAGTCATCGAAGAAGGCCGTCGCGGCCTGATGAGCCGGATCAAGGCAATGACCCTGCCGGGCAAATATCGCAAGGTTTCCTTTGTCGATGTGCCGTTCAAGCACGAGGACATCCAGGTTTCCAACGCCTTCGCCAAGCTCGACTCGATCATGCACTCGCCGGTCGAGATGACCATCAAGCCGGACGGCAAGTGGCGTCTCGACTTCGAAGGCGCCAGCCGCTGGGGCTGGCATACCTTCAATGCCCACCAGGTGGCCTTCACCTCGGGCATCTGGGTCATGATGTCGCAGACGCTGGTGCCGACCCAGCGCATCAACGACGGCGCCTACTTCGCCACCGAGTTCCACCTGCCCAAGGGCACCTGGTGCAACCCGGACGACCGGCGCACCGGTCATGCCTATGCCTGGCACTTCCTGGTCTCGGGCTGGGCGGCGCTGTGGCGCGGCCTTAGCCAGTCCTACTTCAGCCGCGGCTATCTCGAAGAGGTCAATGCCGGCAACGCCAACACCTCCAACTGGCTGCAGGGCGGCGGTATCAACCAGGACGGCGAGATCCACGCGGTCAACAGCTTCGAGGCTTCGTCCTGCGGTACCGGTGCCTGCGCCGTCAAGGACGGCCTGAACCACGCCGCCGCCATCTGGAACCCGGAAGGCGACATGGGCGACATCGAGATCTGGGAAATGGCCGAGCCGCTGCTGTACCTGGGGCGCAACGTCAAATCCAACTCCGGCGGCTACGGCAAGTACCGTGGCGGCTGTGGTTTCGAAACCCTGCGCATGGTCTGGAACGCCCAGGACTGGACGATGTTCTTCATGGGCAACGGCTACATGAACAGCGACTGGGGCATGATGGGCGGCTACCCTTCGGCCACCGGCTACCGTTTCGAAGCGCACAACACCGGCCTCAAGGAGCGCATCGCCATCGGCGACTCGCTGCCGCTGGGCGGCGACATCGATCCCAGTGCGCCCGACTACGAGCGCCACCTCGACGCAACGGCCGTGGTCAAGCGCGACAAGCAGTGCATGACGACCGAGGACTGCTATGACAACCATGACCTCTATCTGAACTACCTGCGCGGCGGCCCGGGCTTTGGCGATCCGATCGATCGTGAAATCAGTGCCATCGAGAACGACCTCAACCAGAAGTTCCTGCTGCCGGAATTCGCCGAAAAGGTCTATGGCGCGGTGTTCACCCAGGATGCCAAGGGTGTGTTCAGCATCGATGCCGAATTGACCAAGCAGCGCCGTACGGAAATCCGCAAGGAACGCCTGGCCCGTGCCCTGCCGACCCGCGAGTGGATGAAGGAAGAGCGCGAACGGATCATCAACAAGCATGCGGCGGTGCAGGTCCAGCACATGTTCGCTACCAGCTTCGGACTGTCCGAGAAGTTCACCAAGGAGTTCAAGGATTTCTGGAGCCTGCCGGCCGACTGGCAATTGCTCGAAGACGAACTGGGCGTGCCGACCTACGGCTCCAAGCACCGCATGGATCTCTCGCTGATGCCCGACGTGAAGACCGTCGTTCAGGTCGAAGAGTAAGCAGCGCAATCGATTATCTGAATCAAGGAGACAAAAATGTCATATACCAATGAACAGGTTGCACATCTGGTCGAAGGCTCGCTGGACTGGGAAACGACCTTCCGCATGCTGTCGATGCCCAAGGACAACAGCCGCTTCGAGCAGTACCTCGCGGCGCTGCAGGCCAAGGTCGGCTTCAAGGATCGCATCGTCCTGCCGCTGGCGCCGCACATGTACATCGTGCAGTCGGCCAAGACCAAGCAGTGGCTCATCAAGTGCGACTGCGGCCACGAGTTCTGCGACTACAAGGAGAACTGGAAGCTGCATGCCTCGATCTACGTGCGCGACACCGAAGAGGCGATGACCGAGGTGTACCCGAAGCTCATGGCGCCGGATACCCAATGGCAGGTCTATCGCGAGTACTACTGCCCGAGCTGCGGCACGCTGCATGACGTCGAGGCGCCGACCCCGTGGTACCCGGTGATCCACGACTTCGAACCTGACATCGAGGCCTTCTACAAGGAATGGGTGCATCTGCCGGTGCCTGAACGGGTTGATTAAAACCTGAGCCTGGCGGGGAGCGAGTGGTCGCTCCCCGCTTGCCCCAAAGACAAGAAGAGGGAACAGCACAACATGAACAAGGTTTATGCAACGAGCGAGGCCGCATTGGATGGCCTGCTTTTCGACGGCATGACCGTCGCCGCCGGCGGCTTCGGCCTGTGCGGTATTCCGGAGAATTTGATCGACGGCCTGCTGCGCGCCGGCACGAGCGATCTGACCATCGTCGGCAACAATGCCGGCGTCGACGATTTCGGCATGGGGCCGCTGCTCAAGACGCGGCAGGTCAAGAAGGTCGTCGCGTCGTACGTCGGCGAGAACAAGGAGTTCGAACGCCAGGTGCTGGCCGGCGAACTGGAGCTCGAACTGGTGCCGCAGGGCACCCTGGCCGAACGTCTGCGCGCTGGCGGGGCTGGCATTCCGGGTTTCTACACGCGGACTGCCTTTGGCACCCGATTGGCCGAAGGCAAGGAAACCCGCCAATTCGACGACCAGGAATACGTACTTGAACCGGCCATCCGGGCCGACGTGGCCATCGTCAAGGCCTGGAAGGGCGACCATGCCGGCAATCTGGTTTTCCGCAAGACGGCGCGCAATTTCAACCCGATGATCGCCACCTGTGGCCGGGTCACGGTGGCCGAAGTCGAGGAACTGGTCGCGCCGGGCGAACTTGACCCGGACCAGATCCACACGCCGGGCATTTATGTGGACCGCATCATTCAGGGCGCCGGCTATCAGAAACGCATCGAGTTCCGCACCACGGCCGGCGGCGCGACGCCGGGCAAGCAGGACCCGCTGCGCGAACGGATGGCCCGGCGGGCGGCGCAGGAATTGCGCAGCGGCTATTACGTCAATCTCGGCATCGGCATCCCGACGCTGGTCGCCAACTACATTCCCGAAGGCATGCACGTCACGCTGCAGTCGGAAAACGGCCTGCTCGGCATCGGCCCCTTTCCCGGCAGCGAAGATGTCGATGCCGACCTGATCAACGCCGGCAAGCAGACCATCACGAGCATTCCCGGCAGCAGTTTCTTTTCCAGCGCCGATTCCTTCGCGATGATCCGCGGCGGCCACATCGACCTGTCCATCCTTGGCGGTCTGGAGGTTTCCGAAAACGGTGACCTGGCCAACTGGATGGTGCCCGGCAAGATGGTCAAGGGGCCGGGCGGGGCGATGGACCTGGTGTCGGGTGTCGGGCGCGTCATCGTCCTGATGGAGCACACGGCCAAGGACGGGGCGCCGAAGATTCTGCCGAACTGCAGCCTGCCGCTGACCGGCAAGGGCGTGGTGGACATGATCATCACTGACCTGTGCGTGTTCACTGTCAATGCAGGGGGCGGCCTGACCTTGAGCGAACTGCACCCCGGCGTTTCGGTAGACGAAGTCAGGGCGAAAACAGCTTGCAGCTTCTCCGTGTCGCCGGGCCTCAGCGCGCGCCATGCCACGGAGCTTGCTACCGTCTCATGAAGGCCGATGCTGCCACGGCGGGCGGTGGCCTGCCGTGGCTCGGCAATTCGCGTGAAACGATAGATCTGGTCGGCAAGCTGTGGGATATTGAGTGCCACCATTTACTCGGGAAACTGACCCGGGCCGAGTACCGGCGCGCCCTTGTGGCGCTGCGCGGCGACTCGGAAAGATGGCGCTCGCCAACTGCCAACTCAAGGAGAAAGATCGATGACTGATGCCTATATCGAAGGGCTTGAAGTGCGCCGACAGGTCATGGGCGACGAGTTCGTCGACAAGGCTTTTGCCAATGCCACGGAATTCACCCGACCCCTGCAGGATTTCATTACCGCCAACGCCTGGGGTTCCGTCTGGTGCCGCAGCGGCATTGATCTGAAAACACGCAGCATGATCACCATCGCCATGCTCACGGCCCTGGGGCGGCAACACGAATTGCGCGGGCATGTCCGGGGGGCGCTCAATAACGGCGCATCCGCCGCGGAAATTCAGGAAATCCTCCTGCACGCTGCTGTCTATTGCGGCGTGCCGCTGGCCGCCGATGCCTTTCGGACGGCAGAGCCCATCCTTGCCGAGCATGCGTTGACCAGCTCTTGATATGAGTACGGTCGCTTTCCTGGACGGAAAAGCGACCGTAAAAGCTACGGTTGATCGAGCGCCATGCTGATTTTTGCAATCCCACGGTCAACCGGAATTTTTGCCCAAAAATGAAATGCCGGCTGCCCGGCATTTCGTGGTTTGGGTTGTGTTCCCAATTGTCATTTGGCGGAGTTCGGCCATGAGCGGACCGGTGAAGTATTTCCTATTAGCAGTCGTTTGCTGCTGAGATTGCTGATAGACGTCAGTCACATCAATGTCATTAGGGTAGTCGTATCATTCCGCATCTGGCCGGAGTTCCATATGACGCCAAATGCAAATCAAATGGAAACCTTTATCAGCGGCGCTAGAACGCATGGGCAATCAAACATGGCTTTCGAAGTGGCTAGATGTGCCGACACATTTTCTAAGCCCAGTCGGTTTTTATACAAATTTCCACTTGCCCTGCATCTCGATGATTCTCGTGACCAAAAGCGTTTTCATTTTTCTAGCAGCACTACTGCTGACAGCCTGTAGTCGGACTGATTCAGTATCGACAATAGTTGCTTTGGAACCAAAAGATGCTATCCCTCTTGCTTGGAGGAACAGCAATACCTTAATTGTTGATTACCACGGTTCGATTTATGCCTACGACATCTCCGCTCGCAAGCTCAATCAACGCCTAGTTGATAACTATGATACGACCTCTCCCCACTGGAATTGTTTCTCACCTAATGGTGGCAGATTTGCGATAGCGCTCCCAGTCCGGTCCACAAACACTGCTAACTCAGCACGGCCGATGGCAACGGAGCACAAAACTCGGTATATCCCCGACTGGACCCGCTCGGAAAGTTATGTTGAGGATACGAATTCGATCCAGTGGTGGAACACCAATCCGTTTGATTGCAGTCCAATTGACCATGAAGAGCGTAAGCGGAAGATTGCCTCGCTTGAAGGCGAAGGGAGATTTGTTCGATCTCCTAGTCCGTTGTTACTTGCAAGAGAAGGTGATGCATTCGTAACGTTGAACAGAAGCGAGAGCGGCACTACTGGTCGTATCCTCCACTTATTTAGCTATGGCGCGAAGGTAACGTCGAGAGAGATTTCGCTATCCAGCGCAACAAATTCCCCGCCCAGTGATGGTTCGGACATACTTTCGTTTCGCGACTCCGACGGCAGTTACGTAATTTTTGAGTCAAATAGCGACTTCGATGCCAATCGTGGTATCTGGCCACTTACTGCATGGCGTCTTTTCCCCGGCTTGACGACCGTAAGTGCCTTTGTTTTGCCTAGTGGTCCATGGATTCAGCCCCATGGATTTTTCAAGAGCCTTAGCTGCTTTTCATGCGGATGTATGTGCTACGCACATTTTGAGCTCACCGGGGCATACGGGCACATCTACGCACACGTTCATGGACAATCTGTTGAGGATGCTGCAGCAGGTATTTATAAACTCATACGGGATAAGGATGGGGCAAATTGGGTGCTAGTCGTTGCTGCTAACTTTAGCGGGAAAGCTCTCGCGTCACCCGAAGGGTGCCGCGTTGCATATTCCGATGCCGATCGACGACTTCAGCTTGTCGAAATCAAGAATTGCAAATGAAATTCGATTTCATCGAAGTGTCGGCGCGGATGAACATTTGCGGGCGTCAGCCCCGAATCGGCGCAGGACAGTGAATTCAGCAGCTGAAAGTCCGCTTTCAAAAGTTTGATTGGGCGCTTAGGGCACACACCAGACCAACCATCGCCTCTGAATACCCCCACAAAAAGGAACCCGAGAGGTTCCTTTTTGTTGGGCAGCTATCCCGTTGATTGTCCCAATCCCACGGTCAACCGGAAATTTTGCCCAAAAATGAAATGCCGGTTGCCCGGCATTCCGCAGCTTTATTTCACGCCGAACTGCTCACGCAGGCAGGCTTTGTGTTCCGGGCCGATTTTGTCCTGGCAGGCGGCGCGGGCTTTTTGGTGTTGCTCGCAGCGGGCCTGATTCGGGGCTTTGCTACAGTCGACCGGCGGCATTTTCTGTTGCATGCACTGGCGGAAGGAGGGGCCGGTCTGGCCCTGGCATTCCTTGTAGGCCATCTTGCGCGCTTCGCATTGCTGCGGGTTGCGGGCCTTGGTGCAGTCGAAGTTCTGCCGTTGTTCCTGCATGCATTGCCGGCGTTGCGGGCCGGTGGTGTTCTTGCAGGCTTCTCGAGCCTGGGAGCGGGCTTCGCGCTGGGCGGTGCAGGCGGCCGGGTTCGGGGCCTGGCTGCAGTCACGCGGTGCACGGGCGCGCGGGCCGCCGCCTTGCATCATCCCGGCGCCGCCACCGGGGCCCATGCCGTTCATGCCGCCACCCATGCCTCCCGAGCCTTGAGCGGGCTGGGCGCTGGCAGGCAGGCAGATCAGGGAGGCCAGCAGGGCACTGGCGATCATCATCAGGCGGGTTTTCATTTTTCGCTCCTTGCGCGTGGGGTAGAGCTTCATTCTAGGTGCATGGAATCGATTGTTTCCGGCAAGTTGTAAAGGTGTGCAAACAGAGTGCTTTCTGGTTACAAATCGTTACCTGCTGCGTGCTATATTGCCGCGCATGAGTGACAAGAATATCGGCGAACATCGCCTGGCACTGACCGAAGTGCTCGACTGGATGGTGGAGGATGGGCTGGTCAGCCAGGAGGCGGCTGATGCGCTCAAGAGCGAGCGTCGCCTGCATGGCGGCAAGACGCATCCGCTGATCGTCATTGCCGATCAGAAATGGCGACAGACCGAGCCGACTGTCCGCCTGCTGACGTTGGAAGTGCTGACCGAATGGCTGGCTGGCCGGGTCGGCCTCGACTACCAGCATATCGACCCGCTCAAGATCGATTTCACCGGCGTCGCCGAGGTCATGTCCAGCGCCTATGCCGCCCGTTTCGGCATTTTGCCGGTGCAGGTGACGACGCGCGAGATTGTCATCGCGACGGCCGAGCCCTTCGTTCGCGAATGGGTCGAGGAGTTGCAGCAGATCCTGCGCAAGCAGATTCGCCGGGTCATGGCCAATCCGGAGGACATCAGCCGTTACCTTGTTGAATTCTTCAACCTCGCCAAGTCGGTCAAGAAAGCCAACGCCCGGGGCGATGTGACCTCCGGTCTGTCGAGCTTCGAGCAACTGGTCGAGCTGGGCAAGGCCAACAAGCAGTTCGACGCCAACGACCAGCACATCGTCCATATCGTGGATTGGCTGTGGCAGTACGCCTTCGACCAGCGCGCTTCGGACATCCACATCGAACCGCGGCGCAATCTGGGCATTGTCCGTTTCCGCATCGACGGCGTGCTGCATCAGGTTTACCAGATTCCGATGGCGGTGATGAATGCGATGACCAGCCGCATCAAGCTGCTCGGCCGCATGGACGTGATCGAAAAACGCCGGCCGCAGGATGGCCGGATCAAGACGCGGACGCCAGCCGGGCAGGAGGTCGAGCTGCGTTTGTCGACGCTGCCGACGGCCTTCGGCGAAAAGCTCGTGATGCGGATTTTCGATCCGGAAGTGCTGGTTCGCGACTTCCGCTCGCTGGGCTTTTCGGATGAAGACCAGGCGCGCTGGAAGCAGATGACAGCGACGCCGAACGGCATCATCCTGGTCACCGGCCCGACCGGTTCGGGCAAGACGACAACGCTCTACACGACCCTCAAGCAACTGGCGACGCCGGAAGTGAACGTGTGCACCATCGAAGACCCGATCGAAATGGTCGAGTCCTCGTTCAACCAGATGCAGGTCAGCCACGCCATCGAGCTCGGCTTCGCCGACGGCGTGCGCGCCCTCATGCGGCAGGATCCGGATATCGTCATGATCGGCGAAATCCGCGATCTGGAAACGGCCGAAATGGCCATCCAGGCGGCTTTGACTGGCCACCTCGTGCTGTCCAACGACGCGCCGTCGGCGATCACTCGCCTGCTCGATCTTGGCGTGCCGGCCTACTTGATCAACTCGACGCTGCTTGGTGTCATGGCCCAGCGCCTCGTTCGCACCCTGTGCCCGCATTGCAAGAAGCCTGTCCAGATGCGCGAAGAGCAGCGTGCCGCCTGGCGCGCGCTGGTCGCCCCGTGGAAATCGGCCGAGCCGACCCAGATCTGGCAGCCGGTCGGTTGCCTGGAATGCCGGATGACCGGCTATTCCGGCCGGGTCGGCGTCTATGAAATCCTGGTGAACTCCCCGGAAATTCGCCGCATGATCAAACCGCTCACCGAGATTCCCAAGTTGCGCGAACAGGCCTTCCGCGAAGGCATGCGGCCGCTGCGAATTTCCGGTGCGCTCAAGGTGGCACAGGGGATAACCTCGCTCGAAGAGGTTATCAAGGTCGCACCGCCGTCGGACGACAGCTAGGCCAGCATTTCAATTTTGGCCTTTATTTCCGGTTGACCGTGGAAGAGCGGTTTCGCGGCCGGTTGAACCCCTAAATCAGGCTCGCCTTGCGCTTCACGGCATCGACGTAGGCCATCGCATCCATCGGCTGGCCCTGGCTCTGGGCGCGCCAGATCGTTTCGCCCAGGCAGTCGAGCAGCACGTGCTCGGCGTCGTGCGGGTCCATGCGGGCACGCAGTTGCTCGAAGGCCATGCGGATGCCCGGCGGCTGGTCGATGCTGACCTGCTCGTGGATGGCGAGGTGCAGCGAGAGGTGGAGGAAGGGGTTCATGGCCCCGCCTTCCGGCGTCCATTCCTTGTCCACAGCGGCTTTCGGATCGTTGAGCAAGGTGTGGTATTCCGGGTGGCGGGCGGCGATGTCGGCGGCGGTGACTTCGGCGCCGACCAGCGGCAGGCGGTCGACGTGTTTTTTCCAGGCATCGCAAAAGAAGAGGCGGACCTGCTCGCGGGAAGGATTAAACATGAGCGCTTTCGAACAATAAGGTGAGTGCAGTGTTGTGAAACAGGCAGTTGTGGCCGGCCAGCGGCGCGATTTGCCCGGTGCCGTAGGCGCCGAGCAGCGGCGTGTCGGGGAAGGTGTCGCGGAAGGCGACGAGGTCGCGGTCGTCGTTGCCGTAGAACAGCGGGCCGCGGCCGATGCAGGAAAACATCAGGGCGAAATTAGGCCGTTTTTTCGGGTTGACCGTGGCAGTGAGCGCTTCACGCATTTCCTGCTCGGCGGCGAGCGGCTGGCGGATGGCCCAGGTGATCGACTCGCCTTCGTTGAGGTTTTCGGCCAGGGTCAGCGAACCATCGGCGTTGGCCGAGAGGATGGCGATACCCGGCGCATCAGGCTGGCGTTGCGCGGCGATCAGGTGCAGGGGCGGGCGCTCGCGCAAATCGGCGGGCAGGGCGCGGTGCAGGCTGTCGACGGCGCTGTGGCCACCAATTCGGCGTAACTCGTAGCCGGCGCATTGCTCGACGGGCAGCGGCTCGCCAAGCAGGCGCAGGCCTGACGAGCGGACCAGCCGGGCGTTTACGCCGGGCAGACTGAACTCGGCGCAGCCGTTGTCCGCCGCCCGGCCATGCGACCAGGCAGCCGCGTCGGTATCGAGCAGGCCGACCCGTGCCGGGCCGTCCTGCCATTCGAAGGGCAGCCGGCCATGGCCGCTGAAGGAGAGCAGTGGCGCTTCAACCAGAGCCTTGCCAGCCGGCGTCGAATAAACGAGGGCCGCCGCCGTCGGTTGATCGAGACGCCAGCCGTGCTCGGTAAACAGCCCGCTGGCCGTGCCGCCGCTGACCGTCAGGCAGCCCGCGGCGCGTGCAGCGGCGAGTACGGCGGGCTGCGGATTTCGATTGAAATCGTGGGTCAGAAAAAGGATGACGTTATCGGCGCGCACCAGCCCGGCAGCGGCCAGTGCCGCCTCGACGGCGGCCTGGGCCAGCTCCGCTTCCGGTCGCTGGCCGGCAACGAGGGCGGTGCCGACTTTCATACGCTCTTGCTGCGGTAGCTGCACAGGTCTAGCACGACGCAGCGTCCGCAGTCCGGCTTGCGTGCCTTGCAGACGTAGCGGCCGTGCAGGATCAGCCAGTGGTGGGCGTCCTTCTTGAATTCGTCGGGCGTCACCTTGAGCAGCTTCTTTTCGACTTCTTCGACCGTCTTGCCGGGGGCCAGCCCGGTGCGGTTGCCGAGGCGGAAGATGTGCGTGTCGACGGCAATGGTCGGCTGGCCGAAAGCGGTATTGAGCACGACATTGGCCGTCTTGCGGCCGACGCCGGGCAGGGCTTCGAGGGCAGCGCGGTCGTCCGGCACCTCGCCGTCGTGCAGCTCAAGCAGCATGCGGCAGGTGGCGATGACGTTTTTCGCCTTGGTCCGGTACAGGCCGATGGTCTTGATGTAGTCGGTCAGACCCTCTTCGCCGAGCGCCAGCATGGCGGACGGGGTTGGCGCCACCGGATAGAGCCGGGCCGTCGCCTTGTTGACGCCGACGTCGGTGGCCTGGGCCGAGAGGATGACGGCGATCAGCAACTGGAAGGGGGTGGCGTAGTGCAGCTCGGTGGTCGGCGCCGGATTGGCGTCGCGCAGGCGGCTGTAGAACTGCTCGATGTTGGCTTTTTTCACGAAGGGGGCTTGGATGGATTGTCAGGCGCGGCGGGATGCGCCATATTGTCACAAACAATTCTACCTGACAGAGAAGGCAGACCCGATGCCGCTTACAACAGAAGGCAGCCTGAATGGGCTGACCCAGTGGCTGGAAGTCAATCCGGTGGCAACGCTCATCATTGACGCGGAGCATCGGGTGACCCACTGGAATCCGGCGTGTGCCGCCCTCACCGGTATCTCGGCCAAGCAGATGATCGGCTGCGCCGAGCCATGGCGGGCTTTCTACCCGTCTCCCCGTCCGATTCTGGCCGATCTGGTGGTGGATAGCGCCCCCGCCAAGGTGGTCGAGCAGTATTACCCGGGAAAGTATCGGCGTCTGGAACCGGAAGACGCGGTTTATGAAGCGGAGGATTTTTTCCCCGCTTGCGGCAATGGTGGTCGCTGGCTGTTTTTCTCTGCTGCGCCCATTCGCAACGCGGCCGGCAAAATCATCGGGGCCATCGAAACGCTTCAGGACGTCTCCGAACGTCGGTGCGCCGAGGCGGCATTGCGCGACAGTGAGGCCTATCTGGCGCAGATTGTCGATGGTTCATCGGTGGCCACGCTGGTCATCGATGCCGGACACCGCGTCACCCACTGGAACCGTGCCTGCGAGGCGATGACCGGGACGCTGGCCAGTGATGTCATCGGCACCAATGGCCAGTGGAAGGCTTTCTATCCGTCAAAGCGTCCGATCATGGCTGATCTGGTTCTGGATGATGCCAGCGAGAATGCGATTGACCGTCTTTATCACGGACGCTTCCGGCCTTCGTTGCTGATTCCGGGCGGTTATGAGGCAGAGGATTTCTTCCCGCATTTTGGCGACAGTGGTCGCTGGTTGTTTTTTACTGCCGCGCCATTGCGCAATGGCAAAGGCGAACTCGTCGGCGCCATCGAAACCTTGCAGGATGTCAGCGAACGTCGTTGGGCCGAGGAGGCGCTGCGCGAAAGCGAAGAGCGTTATCGTTGCCTGAGTCAGACCGATTCGCTGACCGGGCTGTACAACTCGCGCTACCTGCACGAGCGCCTGCCTGGAGAATTGGAGCGGGCCACCCGCTATGGTCGTCCGCTGTCGCTGCTCGTCCTTGATTGCGACAATTTCAAGAGCATCAACGACTGCTATGGCCACCTCGAAGGCGACAAGGTTTTACAGAATCTGGCGGAGGTGATCAGGCATTGCCTGCGCCGGTCGGACAGCGCTTTTCGTTACGGCGGAGAGGAGTTCGTCGTCTTGCTGCCGGAGGCCGATACCGCGGCAGCCCAAGCCTTCGCCGAGCGCCTGCGCAGCATGTTCGCCGCGCAGGAAACCATCTCGCCAGGCGGCGAGAGAATCTGCTGCACGGTCAGTATCGGCGTTGCCCGGCATCTGCCGAGCGATACCGAAAGCAGTTTGATCCGGCGGGCCGACGACGCCTGTTATGCGGCCAAGCAGCAGGGCAAGAACTGTGTGGTGCTGGCCGGTTCAACCAGCTGAGCCGACGCCCGGGACATTTCGTTTTTGGCCAATTTTTCCGGTTGACCGTAGCAACGGGCGAGCGCTTTCGCGGGCCCGCAACTGGCCGCAGCCGCCGTCGACATCCTGCCCGGCCGAGTTGCGTACCGTCGTCCGGATGCCTTTTGCGTGCAGATAGCGGGTTAGCTCGGTGATGCGCTCGACCGCTGGCCGGCGGTAGGCAAGGGCGGCCGTGGCGTTGTAGGGGATCAGGTTCATGATCGCGTACTTGCCGGTGAGCAGGCGGACGATGCCGTCCATTTCCTCGATGCTGTCGTTGATGCCGTCGATCAGCGTCCATTGGTACTGGATCGGATAGCTCGTCGTCCGGGCATAATGCTCGGCCAGCTCGACCAGCTCCGCCGGGTCGATGCGCGACGCCTTGGGCAGCAGTTCGGCGCGCAGTTCGGCGCGGGTCGAATGCAGTGAAATGGCCAGCGCCGGTTTGACCGTTTCCTGCGGCAGCCGCTCGAAAACGCGCAAATCGCCAACCGTCGAGAACACCAGATTCTTGTGGCCGATGCCGCCGGCCGTGCCAAGCAGATCAATCGCTTCGAGCACGTTGTCGATGTTGTGCGACGGCTCGCCCATGCCCATGAAAACGACGCGCGTTACCTTGCGCCGGGCCCGGCCGAGGATGACCTGGGCGACCATTTCGCCGCTGCTCACCTGACGTAGCAGGCCGTCACGACCGGTCATGCAGAAGGTGCAGCCGACGGCGCAGCCGATCTGCGTCGAGATGCACAGGCCGTCGCGCGGCAGCAGCACGCTTTCGACGGTCTGGCCGTCGGCCAGTTCGACGAGCAGGCGCGACGAGCCATCCTCGCCCGGGTGTTCGGAGCGGACGCGGGCCAGCGCTGAGAGTTCATCGTGCAAGCCGGGCAGCGCATTGCGCAGGGCCAGCGGCAGAAAGGTTTCCGGTGGGTGGCTGCGCGGCCCGGCATCGAGCGGCTTACCTTGCGCCCAGGCGCGCATGACGCGGTCGACGTGGCAATCCTTGGCGCCCGTGGCGAACAGGGCTTGGCGGATGGTTTCGATGCGCATGCGGGCGTTTTCGTCAGGCCCGCAACGGGCCGCCGGGAATGATCAGTGGCAACCGGCCGTGGCGACCGGGGCTGGCGGCTTGCGCTTGGCGCGCTCGGCGGCCTTGGCTTCCATCCAGTTCTTCCAGGCGATCATGCAGCCGAGCAGGATGAAAGCGCCGGGTGGCAGCAGGGCGAGCAGGAAGCCGGGGTAGCTTTCCGGCAGTACCTGGATCGGTTGCAGGCTCGGAAAAACCATGTCGATGCCACCGAGGATGGTCCCGCTGCCGAGAAATTCGCGCATGGCGCCCAACAGTCCGAGCGTCCACAGCATGCCGATGCCCATGAAAATGCCGTCAAAACTGGCCTGTGCCGGGGCGTTTTTGGCGGCAAAGGCTTCGACGCGGGCAAGCACGATGCAGTTGGTGACGATGAGCGGAATGAAGATGCCGAGCACCAGGTAAAGCTCATGCAGGTTGGCGTTGAACAGCAGGTCGACGACGGTGACCAGGGCAGCAACGATCAGGATGAAGACCGGGATGCGGATTTCGTGCGGAATCAGGTTGCGCAGCGAGGCGACGGCAAAGCCCGAAATGGCCATGACGATGATCGTGGCCAGCGACAGCATGATGCCGTTGACGGCGTTGGTGGTGACGGCGAGCAGCGGGCACAGGCCGAGAATCTGGACGATGGAGGTGTTCTGCTTCCAGATGCCGTTGCCGGCGATGGTCTTCAATTCGTCACGCGTGATCATTTGGCGGCTCCTTCGGCGAACAGTCGGTCACGATTGGCTTCGGCCCATTGGACAGCCTTGAGCACAGCCTTCGACACTGCCCGCGGCGTCACGGTGGCGCCGGCGTGGTAGTCGATCTGGCCGCCATCCTTCTTGAGCTTCCAGTCCTTGTCGGCGACCTTGGCCAGCGACATGCTGTTGAATTGCGTGATCCACGGCCGGGCCTTGTTCTTGTCCTTCTTGATCTCGACGTAATCGCCGAGGCCGGGCGTTTCCTTGTGCTGCGTCACGCGTACGCCAGCCACTTCGCCATTGGCGCGCATGGCAATGATCAGGCGGATCTTGCCGGCGTAGCCATCGGGGGCAACGGCTTCAAAAACCAGCGCGACCGGCTGGCCACCCTGGCGGGCGCGAAACAGCGTAGTCGGGTCTTTCAGGCCGAGTTCAGGCGTGGCCGGCAGGACGACGGTGTCTGTGAGCAGGGCGTTGTCGTACTCGGTGCGCGGCAGCACTTCGTCGACCAGTTTCATCTTTTCTTCAGTAGCCGAAGCCTCGATGGCCGGCTTGGTCCACAGATAAGCACCAGAAAGCAGGCCGGTAAAAATGGCGACAAAAACGAACAGCGTCGCTGCCGTGCGGGCAGCCATGACGGGTGCGGTGTATTCCTTCGGCGCGCTGGTCATGCCTTGTCCTTCATGCCGAAGACCGGCGGCTGGGTGAGCAGGTCGATGACCGGGGCAGACAGGTTCATGAGCAGCACGGCGAAGGCGACGCCATCCGGATAACCGCCAAAAACGCGAATGATGTAGGCGAGCAGGCCACAGCCGGCACCGAAGATCAGCTTGCCACGCGGCGTCGTGCAGCCGGAAACCGGGTCGGTGGCGATGAAGAAGGCGCCGAGCATGGCCCCGCCGGAAAGCAGGTGAAAGAGCGGGCTGGCAAACTGGCTCGGGTTGTAGAGCCAGAGCGCGCCGGAAATCAGGCTCAGGGATCCGACGAAGGCGAGCGGCACGTGCCAGGTGATCAGCTTGCGATGCCAGAGCCACAAGCCGCCGAGCAGGTAGCCGGCAGCCACCCATTCCCAGCCGCGGCCGGCGAAGTTGCCATAGATGTCCTGGTTGGCGAGCAGCGTGCTGACATCGAAACTGCCTTCGCCGAGTTTGAGCGCCGTCTTCATTGCATCGAGCGGCGTCGCGCCGGACAGGGCATCGACGCGCGGCGCCCAGCCGAGAATGATGTTCATCTGGTCAATCAGGCCCAGTTGCAGGCCGACGCTCGGCCACTGCGACATCAGCGCCGGGAAGGCGACGATGCAGACGGCGAAGGCGACCATGGCCGGGTTGAACGGGTTCTGGCCCAGCCCGCCGTAGAGGTGCTTGGCGACGACGACGGCAAAGACGGTGCCGGTGACGACCAGCCACCACGGCGCCAGCGGCGGGAAGGTCAGGGCGATCAGCCAGGCGGTGACAATGGCCGAGCCGTCGGTCAGGAAGAGGGCCAGCGGTTTGCCGCGCACCTTGAGCATGACCGCTTCGGCGAACAGCGCGGCGAGCGTGGCGATGACCAGCTGAACCAGGATGGCCGGGCCGACCAGGCTGGCGTAGGCGGCAATGCCCGGGATCAGCGCGACGCAGACCTGGATCATGACCTGGCTGACGCTGACGTCTTTGAGAAGGAAGGGGGCGGGGGCGAACATTATTCGGATTTCTCGCTGGCCGGAGTGACCGGCTCGGGTTCGATCAGGTGGGCGGCGATCCGGCGCGCCTCGATGTCGGCGGCAGCCTTCTGCTGCTCCGCCGTCAGGTTCTCGGTGTTCTTTGGCTGAACGGCCTCGCGCTGCGCCTTGGCACGGGCCATGGCAGCCTCGATGGTGGCGCGTTTTGCGTCTTTTTCCGGGTTGACCGTGGCAGCCGGTGCATCGGCGGGGGCGGCGACTGCCGGTGCAGCGGCCGTATCGGCGGCCGGCGCGGCTCCGCTTTCCGCTGCCGCTGCAGCCGCTTCAGCAGCCTTCTTGGCAGCTTGAGCAGCGGCCGCCTTGGCCAGTTTTTCAGCCTTGTCGGCCTTTTCTCGTTCTTCGCGCAACTGCTTGAACTCGAAACGGGCCTTGGCCTGGTCGGAGGCATTCTTTTCGCGTTCGCGCGCCCAGATTTCGCTCTTTGCAAAGCGGAAATACTGGACCAGCGGGATGCGTGACGGGCAGACGTAGGAGCAGCAACCGCATTCGATGCAGTCGAAAATGTTGTATTCCTGCGTCTTGCCGAAATTCTTGGCGCGCGCGAACCAGTACATTTCGAACGGTTGCAGTTCGTGTGGACAGGCCCGGGCGCAGGCACCACAGCGGATGCACGGCATCTCCGGGGCCTTGGGCGGGAACAGGCGGTCGTCGTGGGCGATCAGGCAGTTGGTCGTCTTGACCACCGGGACCTGCGGGTTGGGTACCAGGAAACCCATCATCGGGCCGCCCATCAGGATGCCGTCAGTGTCCGGATGCGGCTGGGCGAGGGCCAGCAGTTCGTCCATCGGCGTGCCGATCAGCACTTCGTAATTGCGCGGCGCGTGGACATTGCCGGTAATGGTCAGGATGCGCGAAATCAGGGGTTCGCCGTGGGCGACGGCGCGCCAGGCGCTGTAGGCGGTGCCGACGTTGAAGACCTGAACGCCCATGTCGGCGGTCGACCGCATCGAGCCCGGTACTTCCTTGCCGGTCAGCACGCGGATCAACTGCTTGGCACCACCGGCCGGGTAAAGCGTCGGTACGGCAACGACGGAAAACGGCTCTTTTTGGGCGTCGACCGCAGCGCGCATGGCGGCGATGGCTTCCGGCTTGTTGTCCTCAATGCCGATCAGCACCTTTTTCGGTTGCAGCAGGTCACGGAAAACGGCGATGCCGCGCACGACTTGATCGGCGCGCTCACGCATCAGCAGGTCGTCGCAGGTGATGAAAGGTTCGCACTCGGCGCCGTTGATGATCAGCTCATCCATCGGCACGCCCTTGCTCGGCGTCAGCTTGCCGTGAGCCGGGAAGCCGGCGCCGCCGAGGCCGACGATGCCGCATTGCTGCAGGTGATGAAAGACATCGGCCGGCGCTACGGCCTTGTGATCGATCGGCGTGCGGGTGATCCACTCGTCCTTGCCATCAGGTTCAATGACGACGCACAGCGAGTCGAGACCGGAGGGGTGAGGACGAACATGCATCGCCACTTCGCGTACGGTGCCCGAGGTCGGGGCGTGCACAGCGGCGGAAATCCAGCCGTCAGCCTCGCCGATCATCTGGCCCTTGAGGACATGATCGCCAGCGGCGACGATCGGCCGCGGCGTGCCACCAATGCTCTGGTGGAGCGGTACGACCAGGCGCGAAGGCATCGGCGCCTGGGCAATCGGCAGATGGTTCGATTGCAGCTTGTTGCTCGGCGGCTTGACGCCACCCTTGAACTTGAACAGATTCATCAGCATCAGGCGGCCGCCTTGATCTCGATGACCGGATACTTCCACTTCCAGTTGTCGATGGTTTCGGGGATGACTTCCATGTGGATGCACTCGACCGGGCAGGGCGGCAGGCACAGCTCGCAGCCGGTACATTGCTGGGCGATGATGGTGTGCATCTGCTTGGCAGCGCCGACAATGGCATCGACCGGGCAGGCCTGGATGCACAGCGTGCAGCCGATGCAGGTGTTCTCGTCGATGATGGCGACCTGCTTCGGTTTTTCCTCGGCGTCAAGCGGCTTGACTTCGCGCCCGAGCAGGTCGGCCAGGCGCTGCACGCCCTCAGCCCCGCCCGGCGGGCACTTGTTGATTTCTTCGCCATTGACGATGGCTTCGGCATAGGGCTTGCAACCGGGATAGCCGCACTGGCCGCACTGGGTCTGGGGCAGGATGGCTTCGATTTTTTCGACCAGCGGGTCGCCTTCGACCTTGAACTTGATCGCGGCAAAACCGAGCAAGGCGCCCAACACGACGGCCCCGAGGGCCATGATGGCGATGGCGAGCAGGATGTCCATTATTGGTACTTGTCCAGACCGGCAAAACCCATGAAGGCGAGTGCCATCAGGCCGGCGGTGACCATGGCGATGGCCGCGCCGCGGAAATGCGTCGGCACCTCGGCGCCCTCGACCCGCTCGCGGATGCCGGCGAAGAGGATCAGGACGAGCGAGAAACCGACCGCGCTGCCGGCGCCGAAGAGCAGGGATTCAACGAAGTTGTAGCCGTTCGAAATATTGAGCAACGGCACGCCAAGCACGGCGCAGTTGGTGGTGATCAGCGGCAGGTAGATGCCCAGCGTTTGCTGCAGCGTCGGCGAGGTCTTGGCGATGACCATCTCGGTCAGCTGGACGATGGCGGCGATGGTGACGATGAAGGACAGCGTGCGCAGGTATTCCAGCCCGAACGGCATCAGCAGGTAATGGTCGATGATGTAGCTGGCGCCGGTTGCCATGGTCAGCACGAAGGTCGTCGCGGCGCCCATGCCGTAGGCGGTCTCCAGTTTCTTGGAAACGCCCATGAAGGGGCAAAGACCGAGGATCTTCACCAGCACGACGTTGTTGACCAGCACCGCGCCGACGAGGATGAATAAATAGTGGCTCATAAATTGGGCAAGCTTGAGGCGCGTATTATCGGGCTTAGTGACAGTGCAAACAACCGCACGCTGCTTGTGGCTTTAGCTGGTTTTCCGCATGACGTGGGCCAGGGTTTCCGCCACTTCGGCCACCAGATCGGGGCCGCGGTAGATGAAACCGCTGTAGAACTGCACCAGGCTCGCGCCGGCGCGGACTTTTTCGGCTGCATCTTCGCCGCCCATGATGCCGCCGACGCCGATGATCGGCAGTTCGCCAGCCAGGGCAATCGACAGTTTTTTCTGCACTGCGGTCGATTTGGCGAAAACCGGCTTGCCCGACAGGCCGCCCGTTTCAGCGCCATTCGGCAGGCCTTCGACGCCGTCGCGTGACAGCGTGGTGTTGGTCGCGATGACGCCGTCGAAACGGTGACGACGTAGCGCATCGGCGATGGCGGTGATCTGCTCGTCGTCGAGATCGGGGGCAATCTTGAGGGCCATCGGCACGTATTTGCCGTGCTGGTCGGCCAGTTGCAGTTGTCTGGCCTTCAATTGGGAAAGCAGGTCGTCGAGCGCCTCGTCCTTCTGCAATTCGCGCAAATTCTTGGTATTCGGCGACGAGATGTTGACCGTCACGTAGCTGGCGTCGTTGTACACCTTGTCGAGGCAGATCAGGTAGTCGTCGGCGGCCTTCTCGATTGGCGTCGTGGCGTTCTTGCCAATATTGATGCCGAGGATGCCGCCCTTTTTTGGGAATTCGGCAGCGCGGACGTTTTCCAGCAACTTGTCGACACCGGCGTTGTTGAAGCCCATCCGGTTGATGATGCCCTGCGCTTCCGGGATGCGGAACAGGCGCGGCTTCGGGTTGCCATCCTGCGGGCGCGGCGTGATCGTGCCGATTTCGATGAAGCCGAAGCCGAGTTTGGCCAGCGCATCGATGTGGTCGCCATTCTTGTCGAGGCCAGCAGCCAAACCGACCGGATTCGGGAACTTGAGGCCCATGACTTCGACCGGGCAGGCGGCGACCTTTTTGGCGACCAGGCAGGAGAAGCCGGCGGCGTTGAGGAAATCGATGCCATTCATGCCGATGCCGTGGGCGGTTTCGGCGTCGAGAGCGAAAAAGAACTTGCGGATAAGGGGATAGAGCATAGTGGGCGCGATTTTACCGCAATGCCCGTACCCTTGCCCGGCGAATAAGCATCATTCGCGGTACGTTTTTCTTGATTTACGGGGTTGGCGAAGCCCGCCAGAGCTGGCGATAATCAGCTTGCCCGGAACATTGGCAAGCGCTGGCGATTGACCCCGGACGGCTGGTTGCGAGCGGTGCCAAGCATTGCTGCCGGAAACAAACTGTAACGACTGATCTGTCAGGCTGAGGCTAAACTTCCGTCCATGCGATTTTTACCCTGTTTTTTCCTGTTGACCGTGGCATTTCCCGCCTGGGCGGGTGGTCTGGACGATCCGTTTGGCACGGATGCCATGGCGCCGCTCAAGGTGTCGCCTAGCCTGGCTGCCCGGGTTGGCGAAGCGCCCTGTGCCACGGCTTTGCCGGTCACGCCACTGACGGCCCTCGATGCGGTCGATCTGGCCTTGTGCAACCATCCGCAGACGCGCGAGGTATGGGCTTCGGCGCGGGTGCAGGCGGCGCTGGTCGGCGTCGCCCGGGCCGGCTGGTTGCCGAATCTCGATGCCAGCGCCAGCGCGACGCGTTTTCAGTATGACGATGGTTCGTATAACCGGCGGGCCGCCGCGCTGACGCTGTCCTGGCTGCTGATCGATTTCGGTCAGCGTTCGGCCAATGTCGAGAATGCGCAGCAATTACTCAATGCGGCCGCGGCGACGCAGGATGCGACGGTCCAGTCGTTGTTCCTCGCCGCACTGCAGACCTACTACACGGCGCAGGCGACGCAGGCGGCGGTGATTTCGGCGAGCGAGGCCGAGCGTTCGGCGCGTGAGAGTTTTCAGGCCGCTGATGCGCGCTACAACGTCGGCGTCGCCACGCCGGCTGATCGCCTGCAGGCGCAGACGGCGCTGTCGCAGGCGACGCTCAATCGCATCCGGGCCGAGGGCGAGGCGCGCAACGGGCTGGGGGCGCTGGCCAATGCGCTCGGTTTCGAGGCGCAGCAAAAAATCGCGTTGGCTGAACTGCCGGCCTTGCCGGCCGATCTGGCTTTCCAGAAGGAAGTCGATGCCATGATTGCCGAGGCGCAGGCCCGGCGGCCTGATCTCAAGGCGGCCGAGGCGCAGCTCAAGGCGGCCGAGGCGAGCGTTGATCTGGCCCGCGCCCAGGGCCGGCCGACCGTCTCGCTGGCAGCCGGGCCAAGCTGGCAAAACACCGCCGGCGTCGTCACGCAGGGTGGCAGCATTGGCCTGACGCTCAACGTGCCGATCTTTGCCGGCTTCGACACGACTTACCGCGTGCGTTCGGCCGCGGCGCAGGCCGACGTGCGCGCCGCGCAGCGCGACCGGATCAAAAACCAGATCGCCCTCGATGTCTGGAAGTCCTACCAGAGCCTGACGACGGCGACGCAAAGCCTGAAGACCTCGGCTGATCTGGTGGCCAGCGCCGAGCAGTCGGAGCGCGTCGCGCTTGGCCGTTACAAGGCTGGCGTCGGTACCGTACTTGATTTGCTGTCGGCGCAGAGTGCCTTGGCCAGCGCCCGCCTGCAGCGCATTCAGGCGCAGCTCGACTGGAATGTTTATCGCGCCACGCTGGCTCAGTCCATGGGCGCGCTCGATTACACGCTGCTGCAACCGGCGGCGGAAGGAAGACCATGAAACAAATCGGCAAGATATTGCTTGGCGTCACGGTGATTGCCGGCCTGATCGGCGGCGGCGTCTGGTACAGCAAGCAGCGCGCGGCACAGAACCCGGAAACCCGCTACAAGCTGGCGACGGTCGAGAAGGGCGGCGTGACGCAAACGGTGTCGGCCAATGGCACGCTCAACCCGGTGGTGCTGATCAGCGTCGGGACGCAGGTGTCGGGCACGGTGAAGAAGCTCTACGTCGATTTCAACGACAAGGTGAAGAAGGGCCAGCCGCTGCTTGAACTTGACGATGCGCTGGTCTCGGCCACCGAGCGGCAGAGCGCGGCGAATGTGGTCAACGCCCAGGCGACGCTGGAACTGGCGCAGGCCAACGAGGCGCGCATGAAGTCGCTGATTGCCCAGGAATACGTCTCGAAACAGGAATACGACCAGTCCATCCAGGCCCTCAAATCGGCCCGGGCGCAACTGGCGCTGGCCAAGGCGCAGAACGAGCGCGACCGGGCCAACCTCAATTTCACGGTGATCCGCTCGCCGGTCGACGGCGTCGTCATCGACCGCGTCGTCGATCTCGGTCAGACGGTAGCGGCCAGCTTCCAGACGCCGACGCTGATCAAGATCGCCCAGGATCTGTCGGAAATGCGCATCGACACGAGCTTTGCCGAGGCCGATATCGGCAACATCCGCGAGGGGCAGAAGGCGCGTTTCACGGTCGATGCCTTCCCGAGCCGCAGTTTCATGGGCGACGTCCAGCAGATTCGGCTGAACGTCGCCAACCCCGAGCAGGTGCTGTTGCCGGGCATGACGGCCTACGTCAATATCGGCGTGCAGAAACGTGAGGGCGCGCTGCTCGTGCCGAATGCCGCGCTGCGCTTCAAACCGGCCGATGGCGGTGAGAAAAAATCCGAAAATGGCCAAAAATCGCCGTCGACCGCAGGACCCTCGAGCGTCGGACCGGGCATGGGTGCCGGTTCCGATGGCAGCGCCGCCAAGGCTGGTGCCGGCAAGGGCAAGAAGCGCGATGGCCAGAGCGGGACGGTTTATGTGCTGACCGGCGAGGAACTCAAACCGGTCAGCGTCCAGCTCGGCATCACCGACAACCGCAACACCGAAATCGTCGGCGGCGAGTTGAAGGAGGGCGACCGCATCGTTACCGGCGAGAACGGTAGCGGGCAGACCGGCAAGCCGTCCAGCGTCGGCATGCGGATGTTCTGATGACTGAACCAGTTATCCGGGTTGTCGGCCTGGGCAAATCCTATGAAACGGCGGCGGGCTTGTTCCCAGCGCTGAAGGGCGTCAATCTTGATATCCAGCCCGGCGAATACATCGCCATCATGGGCCCGTCCGGCTCGGGCAAATCGACTTTCATGAACCTGCTCGGTTGCCTCGATACGCCGACCATGGGCGACTACTTTCTGACCGGCAAGAATGTCGCGCAAATGGACAAGGACGCCTTGGCCATCCTGCGCAACCGGACGCTGGGCTTCGTTTTTCAGGGCTTCAATCTGCTGCCGCGCATGAGCCTGCAGGACAACGTCGCGTTGCCGCTGGTCTATGCCGGCGCCGACAAGGAATCGCGGCGGGCCAGAGCGCGCGAAATGCTCGCCAAGGTTGGCCTCGGCCAGTACGCCGAATCCCTGCCCAACCGGATATCCGGCGGCCAGCAGCAACGCGTCGCCATCGCCCGGGCGCTGGTCAATGCGCCGCGCCTGATTCTCGCCGACGAGCCGACCGGCAATCTCGACAGCCACACCAGCGAGGAAATCATGCGCCTGTTCGGCGAACTTAACGCCGAGGGCATCACGATTGTGCTCGTCACCCATGAGCCGGACATCGCGGCCCACGCCAAGCGGCAGGTCAAGTTTCTCGACGGCGAGATCGTCAGCGATCACCTGACGGAGCACGCACCGGCATGAGGGCGAACATTTCAATTTTGACCAATTTTTCCAGTCGACCGTGGGAATCACCAAAAAGCCGCAACCGTGAGGTTTCCCCGTGTTGAAAGCGATGCTCGGCGAAGCCTGGCTGGCCATGGGCGCCAACCGCCTGCGGACGGCGCTGACCATGCTCGGCATGGTCATCGGCGTCGGCGCCGTGGTCATCATGATGGCCATCGGGCAGGGCGCGCAGTACGCCGTGCAGCAGACGATCAGCACGATGGGCTCCAACCTATTCATTGTTCTTTCCGGTTCCTTCACCACGGCCGGCGTGCGCAGCGGCTCGGCCGGCGGGCCGACGCTCAACGTTGCCGATGGCGAAGCGATTGCCGAACTCGACGGTGTCGCCAACGTGGCGCCAACGCATCAAGGTTCCCGGCAACTGGTCTATGGCTCGCAGAACTGGAGTTCGCAGATCGTCGGCACGACCCCGGCCTATCTCGAGGCGCGGGCGTGGAGCATCGTCAACGGGGCCGGCTTCGGCGATTCGGATGTGCGTTCGTCGACGCGGGTGGCGGTCATCGGCAAGACCGTGGCCGAGAACCTGTTCGGCGCCGAAGACCCGGTTGGCAAGACCATGCGCATCCAGCAGAACCCTTTCCTGGTCATCGGCGTGCTCGGCAGCAAGGGGCAGAACCTCGACGGCCGCGACCAGGACGACACCGTGATCATTCCGCTGAGCACCGCCCAGCGCAAGGTTTTCGGCACGCCTTTCCTGGGTTCGGTGCGGATGATCATGATTCAGGCCGACTCGGCCGAAACGATGCCGAAAGTCATGGACAGCGTGACCAGCCTCCTGCGTCAGCGCCACCGCCTGCGCGACGGCATGCCGGACGATTTCTTCATGCGCAACTTGTCGGCGGCGGCCGAATCCGAGGCCGAAACGACGCGCACCATGTCCATCCTGCTCGGCGCCATCGCCTCCATTTCGCTGCTTGTCGGCGGCATCGGCATCATGAATATCATGCTCGTTTCGGTCACCGAACGGACGCGCGAAATCGGCATCCGCATGGCCATCGGCGCCCGGCAGAAGGACATCCTGAGCCAGTTCCTGCTCGAAGCCGCTCATCGCCTTTGCTGTCGCGGCCGGCGTCGGCATTTTCTTCGGCTGGTATCCGGCCCAGAAGGCGGCGCAGCTCGACCCGATCGAGGCGCTGCGCTACCAATGAGGGCAGGGCGTCGTCAGTTCCTGCTTGCGGCCGGGATGCTGCCCTTGGTCCGGCCGTTGCGCGCGGCTGGCGAGCGGGTGGTGATCGTCGGTGGCGGCTGGGGTGGGCTGGCGGCAGCCAGTCATCTTCGCCGCTTGGCCCCGGAAATTGACGTAGTGCTCGTCGACCGCCAGTCGGCCTTCACCTCGTTCGCCCTGAGTAACCGCTGGCTGGTCGATCATGGCAACAGCAGCATCGAAAAGCATGACTACGCCGCGCTGGCCGCCCGCTGGGGCTACCGCTTCGTGCCGGCCAGCGTCGACAGCATTGACCGTGCTCAGCGCACGGTAAACACGTCTGCCGGTCGCCTGCCCTACGATTGGCTGGTGCTGGCCCCCGGCATCCGCGAAAACTACGCCGCCTGGCAGGTCAACGATCCGCAGGTCGTGGCCGAGCTGCGCCAGCACTATTCAGGTGCCATGCTCAATGCCGCCGACCTGCCGACGCTCAAGAAACGCCTCGCCGGGTTCAAGGGCGGCGACCTGCTGATGACCATCCCGCCGGCACCTTACCGTTGCCCGCCGGCGCCCTACGAGCGGGCGATGCTGATCGCCTGGTGGCTCAAGGCGCAGAAAATTCCGGGCAAGCTGGTCATCATCGATCCCAACCCGATGATGCCGGCCTTCAAGTCCATTTTGCTCGAACGTTTCAAGGCGCAGGTTACCTACCTCGACCATGCCAGAGTTCGTCAGATCGATCCGGCGCGCAAGACGGTGAGCACCGATATCGACGACATCCGCTTCGACGAAGCCATGCTCTCACCGCCGCAGGAAGCAGCCGGGCTGCTCTGGCAGGCCGGGCTGATTCGTCGCGATGCTGGTGGAAACCATACAGGCTGGGCCGACCAGGGCGGGCTCGATTTTCGCAGCGTGGCAGACCAGCGGATATTCATCATCGGCGATGCGGCTGGCCTCGTTTCGCCGGTATTTGGCCATTACCCGAAAACAGGCCATGTCGCCAACCGCATGGGCGCCATCGTCGCCCGGCAGATTGCTGCCAGCGCGACGGGGAAGACGCATCCGGCGTTGTTGCCGGAAAGCGTTTGTCACGTCGTGAGCAGCGTCGAGCCGCTGGAATACACCCGCATCGAGGCCAGCTACCGGCAGCGCGGCGACGGCTTCCTGATGCAGCAGGTCAAACAGGTGCGCGAGCCGAATCCGGCCGGCGAAGACAGCGCCTGGGCCGAGGCCATGTACCGCGACTTTCTGCGTCCCTGACAAGCAAAGAGCCAGAAGACAGCTCTGGCTCTTGTAGTTCGCTTCCGGCTTGGCAACGGTTTGCCAGCGCTTTGGCTATCAGTGCAGAAGCCTGGCTTCAAAAATCGATTCGGTCTGGTCGGAAAAACTGTACTGGGCAAAGACGCGCTGCAGTTCAGCCGACAATTCGGCCGATTTCATGTCCGGGTTGGCCATGAAGCTGATGCCGATCCGGTCTCCCTGCTTGACCAGCGTGGTGAAGGCATAGTGCCATTCTCGGGCTTCTTCCAGGCGTTCAATCACTTCGCGCTCTTTGCTGATGGCGACGCCGGCGCCTTTGAGCGACTCGATGAACAGGGTGGATTCGGTATTGGGGTTGTGGATCATGATCTCTCCGCAGGGTTTGAGGTGCTATGTCTGCTTAACGATCAAGTCGGCGTTGGCGATGACGAGCATTGTGTAGCAGCGTGTAACGGCCTGTCCGTCGCGCTGGCCGGGAGTCACTCCGGAGATGTCAGTCTTCGTCCTCGTAGCCGTGTTCAGACTCCAGTTCCTCGGTGAATTGCCGGGTCAGCTCGGCCCGGCCTTGCCGGGTCTCGATGCGCTGCAGCAAGCGTTCGAAAGCGTCGTCGTCAATATCGCCTGAGGCCCGATTGACCGACAGGACATAGACCAGAAACTCGATGTTCTCGAGGTCTTCATCGTTGCCCGGGGCATTGCCCAGGGCCGCGGTCAGGGCGCTGGCCAGCGAGTTGGCCTGGCCTTTCGGCGGTTTCGGGGCAATGTCGCGATGAGCGGCTTGCACAATCCTGATCATGTCAGGGTGGTTTTCCGGGAGTGTCTGTTCCATGGCGCGAGGTTGTCAGATGAGGAGGAATCGCGTGTCGTTAGCGCAACGCAAACGGGTGGCTGCTCAGCCATTTGAGCAAGGTATCGAACAGCAGGTCGGGGGCGACCGGTTTGCCGATGTGGTCATTCATGCCGGCTTCGATGCAAATCTGCCGGTCCTCCTCGAAAGCGTTGGCGGTTATCGCCAGAATGGGCGTGTCCTCATAGCCGGACAAGGACCGGATTGCCCGCGTCGCATCGACGCCATTCATCCTCGGCATCTGCATGTCCATCAGGATCAGTGCGTAGTGCGTCTGGCGCGCCATGGCCACTGCAACCAGACCGTCCTCGGCCAGGTCGACCGACAGCCCCGCTTCTTCGAGCAGGCACATTGAGACTTCCTGATTGATCGGTTCGTCCTCGACGAGGAGGACCCGGGTGCCCGAGAAGCGCTCCTTGATCATCGTTTCCGACGAGTACTTGAATTGCATTACCGGCGGTCGGGCGTCTGCCAAAACCTGCTGCAGGCTTACGGTAAACCAGAATGTGCTGCCGACACCCGGTGCGCTTTCGAGGCCGATGTCGCCGCCCATCAATTTGACGAGACGCTTGCTGATGGCCAGGCCGAGGCCGGTCCCGCCGTATTTCCGGGACATCGAACCATCGGCTTGCTCGAAGGCGTTGAAAACGTGCTTTTGATCTTCCGGCGCGATGCCGATGCCGCTGTCGGTGACCTCGAAGCGCAATACGACGGCGTTGGCGATGCTGTCCGAAAGCCGGATGCGGACAACGATCCCGCCCTGGTTGGTGAATTTGACCGCATTGGCCGATAGATTGAGCAAAATCTGGCCAAGACGAAACGGATCGCCATTGAGCAACAGGCCGGCGACGTCGGGGGGCGAGTCAATTTCCAGGTGCAGCCCCTTGTCGGCGGCGCGTTGCCCAATCAGGCTGCGCAGATTGTCGAGCACTTCACCGATGCGGAAATCTATATGCTCCAGATGCATGTGCTCGGCCTCGATTTTCGAGATGTCGAGAATGTCGTTGATGACGCTGAGCAGGTGATTGGCAGCAAGCTCGATCTTGCCGAGCTGATTCTGCAATTTGGGGTCTGCGGCCTTGCGCAGCGCCAACCCGGTCATGCCGAGGATGGCATTCATCGGGGTGCGCAGTTCATGACTCATGTTGGCCAGGAAGGTGCTTTTCGCCAGGCTGGCCGCTTCGGCAGCTTCCTTGGTTTGCTGCAATTCTGCCGTACGCTCGGCCACCAGCCGCTCCAGATTGTCACGGTGCGTCTGCAGCTCGGCGTGAGCCTGCTTGAGTTCGGTGACGTCCGTTACAGCCCCGATCAGTCCGGCGATTTCACCGTCAACGCGACGGAAAGTGGCTTTGTGGAAGATGACATTGCGCGCCTCGCAGCCTTTGACGGTCAACCAGTCGTAGGTCTGGGTGCCGGGCTGACTGAACAACTCGTCGTCCTTGTCCTTGTAGCGCTGGGCTATGTCGGGTGGCGCCATGTCAAAAACGGATTTGCCGATAATGTCGTGACGGGATTTGCCCAGCGAATCCTCAAAAGCGTGGTTGCAGCCCAGATAGCGACCGGTTGTGTCCTTGTAGAAGAGCGGGACCGGGATGCTCTCGATCAACGTCTCGAGAAACAGGGTCTGATTCTGGATTTTCTGCCAGTAACGTCGCAACAACCAGGCGCCAAGCACTGTCGCCGTCAGGAATCCGAGAATGAGCAACATCGCGTTACGCAATTCGATATTCCAGTCGTCCAGATAATCACGCGGGGCCATGCCGACCGCGACGAAAAAGGGGGTTTGCGGAACACGACGGAAGGTATATGTCCGCTCGACGCCATCCGGCATATTGGCCGTGTGGAAAATCCCGGTTTGGCTCCCAGCATCCAGTTGGGCCTTGAATTCCGGCGGGACCAGTCGATTGCCGGCCTGCCCTGCCGGCCCGTCGACAGGCGGGAAATGGGCCAGCAAAGCGGAATTCTGATGACGGATGAGGGCCGATCCATGCTCGCCCAGTTTGATAGTGGATAGCACCCCGGTGAAATGCTCGAGATTGACCGCGGCGGTGACAACTCCGGCGAAAGAGCCATCGGCATTCCGATACGAGCGGGTCAGAGCGACGACCCATATTTTGGATACACGCCCCAGGATCGGCTCGGAGATGATCAGGTTTTCCCCCGGCCTGCGCTGATGCTCTTCGAAGAAAGAGCGGTCGGCATAGGTGACAGTGGTTTCGGGCGTTATGCCTTTGCCCCAGACGACCTTGCCATGCTGATTGCTGACCCGGAAGGCATCAACGGCCGGGTGACGCTGCTCATGCAGCTTGAGCATTTGCCGGACTTGGTCGGCATCGATGTGCCCGTCCTTGAACCTGCCCTCCAGCGCGTCAACAATGTCGAGAAGTCCGAGATCGATGCGGCGGACCGAGTCGGCCACGTTCAGTTCGAGCAGTGCAGCCAGGTTGTCGGTCATGCCAACCACCTGTTCCACTGTGCGTTTCTTGTGATCGAGCAGATTGACGACGCTGACCGAAATCATCACGGCGTTGATGAGTAACACGCCAAGTATCAACAAGCCAAAAAAACGGAAAGCCGATTTCCGTGAATCAATGGACGCTGCGATTAAGGATGCGGGTTGGGACAAGTTGATGCAACCGGGAGTTGGGGTGCGTTTACAAAACGCTGATTATTGCACTCCCGGCGCGTTTGGTGGCAGTCTGTCTGGTGCTGTGCCGCTCAGTGGCGGGCAAAGCGGGAGGGCCTGCCCTTGCGGTCAACCAGAAAAGTCTCGAAAAATTCGCGGCGGACGGTTTGTTCGACGCCTTCCTTGTCGAGCATCGTGCACGCCGTTTCGCAGGTCGGGTTCGAGAATTCCCGGCCCGGCGCGCCTTGCGGCAGACCGGGAACAGCGAGGCCAAGGGCGCGCGGCTTTTCGCTGAGAAGCAGCTTGATGTCCTCGGCCGGCACATGGCCTTCAATGAAATAGCCGGCAACCAGGGCACTGGGCACTGATTCCATGTCCTTCGGCACCTTGAGGCGGCGTTTCAATGCATCCATGTCGACCGTCGGCGTCACTTTGACCGGGAAGCCGTTCTGGCGCAGGTGCTCAGCCCATTCGATGCAAGTCAGACAGACCGTTGGCGTGAACACTTCAACCGAAGGCAGCGGGGCTACCGGCTCGGCGCCAGCACTGCCTGCCAAGATGGCGAGCAACAGCGGAATGGCCTTCAGCATGGCTGGCCGGCCTTGCAGCCCTTGAGTACCCACAGCGAAAGGACGCCGGCCGCTTCGTCGGCCTTGACCTTGCGCGCCATCGAGCCGGGGTCGCGGCCGTTGTCAGTCTTGGCGAAGGGGTCGGCACCGGCTTCGAGCAGGATGGCGTTGCCCCGTCGTTATCACGGGCCATTACATTGGCGCCAGCGGCGATCAGCGCCTGCATGGCTGTCGTATCCGGATTGGTGGCGGCCAGATGCAAGGGGGTCGAGCCTTGTTCCGTGCGTATTTCACGCTGTTTCGGGTCGGCCTTGAGGAGGCGGCGAACGTCGTTACCGCTACCGGCCCGCGCGGCATCATGGATCGGCCGGTCGAAACTCAGTACCTCGGCAAACACCGGGAAGGCGAGACTGGCAGCGAAAAACAGGGAGAGCAGGCGCTTCATGCGGGCATCCGGAAATGGTTGATCTGGCGATTGTTGCCGCTTGCGTATCGGACAGCCTTGATCTGCGCTAGTTTCAGTTTTTGCTGATATGGCCGCGCCGCGCCAATGAAAAACGCCCTGCCGGGCCGGGCAGGGCGTCGATGGCATGAAGATGGCGCTCAGATGACCAGTTGCGTGCCCAGTTCGACGACGCGGTTGGTCGGAATGTGGAAGAAGTCGCTGGCGCTCGTCGCGTTCTTCGACATGATGGCGAAGAGCCGGGCGCGGATCGGCAGCATGCCGCGGGACATCGACGGGACAATCGTTTCGCGCGACAGGTAGAAGGTGGTGTCCATCATGTCGAAACTCTCGCCGAAGCGTTTGCATTGCTCCAGAGCCCCCGGTACGTCCGGACTTTCCATGAAGCCGTAGCGGATGATCAGGCGCTTGAACCCCTTCTTCATGTCGTGCAGGTAGATGCGGTCCATGTCGTTGACGTGCGGCGTCGGCATGGTTTGCACGGTGACCAGCACGACGCGTTCGTGCAGCACCTGATTGTGTTTGAGGTTGTGCAACAGGGCTGGTGGCACGCCATCCTTGGCACTGGTCATGAAGATGGCCGTGCCGTAAATGCGATGCACGTCGTCGATGGATTCCAGGAAGTCGTCCATCGGGATGCTCTGCTTGGCCATTTCGTCGGAGACCATGCGCCGTCCGCGCCGCCAGGTGGTCAGCACGGTGAAGGAAACGATGCCCATGGCCAGCGGGAACCAGCCGCCCTGCGGGATCTTGATCGCGTTGGCGGCGAAGAAGGCGATGTCGACGACGAGCAGCGAGCCGGCAATGAGCGCAACGAGCAGTCTGTTCCACTTCCACATCAGAACCATGACAAAGGCGACCAGAATGGTGTCGATGAGCATCGTGCCAGTGACCGCGATGCCGTAGGCGGCGGCGAGGTTGGACGAATTCTTGAAGCCGATGACCAGGGCGACGACGGCCAGGTAGAGCGACCAGTTGGTGAAGGGCACGTAGATCTGACCTTCTTCCATGCCCGAGGTGTGGACGATCTGCATGCGTGGCAGCAGGCCCATCTGGATCGACTGGCGGGCGACCGAGAAGGCGCCGGAAATGACCGCCTGCGAGGCGATGACGGTAGCAGCGGTAGCCAGGCCGACCATCGGGATCAGCGCCCAGTCGGGGGCGAGGTGGAAGAAGGGGCTGGCGATGGCTTCTGGATCGACCAGCAGCAGGGCGCCCTGACCGAAGTAATTGAGGACCAGCGCCGGCATGACAAAGCCGAACCAGGCGAGGCGAATCGGGAAGCGGCCAAAGTGGCCCATGTCGGTGTACAGCGCTTCGCCACCGGTCACGGCGAGCACCACCGAGCCGAGGGCGAGGAAGGCGAGGCCGGGGTGCTCGGCGATGAAAACGATGGCGAATAGCGGATTGAGGGCGAGCAGGACGGCCGGGTTATGGGCGATCTGCAGCACACCGAGCACGGCGAGAATGGCGAACCAGGCCACCATGACCGGTCCGAAGAGTTTGCCGACGGCGCCGGTGCCGTGTTTCTGGATGAAGAACAGGCCGGTCAGGATGCCGAGCGTGATCGGGATGACGTAGGGCTTGAGGTCGGGCGTGATGATCTCCAGGCCTTCGACGGCGGAGAGTACGGAAATGGCTGGCGTGATCATGCTGTCGCCGTAGAACAGGGCGGCGGCGAAGATGCCGAGCAGGGTGACGATCCACGCCAGGCGCGGGTTCTTGGCCCGTTCGGTGACCAGCGCCAACAGCGCCAGCGAGCCGCCCTCGCCGCGGTTGTCGGCGCGCATGATGATGGCGACGTATTTGATCGTGACGAGAACGATGATTGCCCAGAAAACCAGCGACAACACGCCGAGAATGTTTTCCGGGGTGACCGGGATCGGGTGGTGGCCGTTGAAGATTTCCTTCAGCGCGTAAAGCGGACTGGTCCCGATGTCGCCGAAGACGACCCCGATGGCAGCGACCGTGATGGCCGGCAAGGCTTGCTTGTTGTGCGACGACATCTATTCCCCTGTTGCGCCTGTGGCGCAGAATTTTGCAGTGCTGCTTGCCTAGCTGCGCCTTTCTCTGGGGAGCGCGGTCTGGCAAGCCCGCCAATCTAGCACTTTGCACCGAGCTTTGGTATAGATGGCAGCATCGGCAGCATGCTGGCACGGAGCGAAAAATGGCAAGAATCGGGCGTCATCTGGTGGTCGAGGGACGGGTTCAGGGCGTCGGCTATCGCTGGTCCATGGTCGAGCAGGCGCGGGCGCTCGGCGTTGTCGGCTGGGTGCGCAATCTGGCTGACGGCCGGGTCGAGGCGATGGCGGTCGGCGAAGAAGTGGCCGTGATCGAATTGATAAACTGGGCGCGGCGCGGGCCGAGCCATGCGATCGTTCAGCGGGTCAATATCGCGCTGGGCGACGGCGATTTTCGGAGTTTTGAGCAGGTTCCGAACGGTTGATGGCAAATGCCACGGTCAACCGGAAAAAACGGCCAAAAATGCAATCCGGGATCTGCCATTGAAGGCCAATCAGCCACCCGGTCCGCAAGCCTTCTTCGATGACCGGGTGATTGCCCACCAGGCCTTCGTTGCCAACCAGCGCAGTTTCGCTCGAAGAGCCGTCTTCAAGGGTATAAATCAGCGAAACGATACCGGAGACGGGAAAGTGCAAAAAGTTATCATGGTCTCCAGATTCAGAAACCGTCGATCGCAACGGCATCTTCACCAATTTCAGATCGGGTAGCAAGCGCGCGTAATCTTTCCCGGGAAGGCTTGCGAGAATGCCGTTTTGCCTTGCCTCTGGCGGAAAAGCAGGTTTCTGTCTGTTTTTTCGACATATCAAGTTTTTTTGGTGTGAGTTTTATTCAGTCGGCGCAGAAGGGATAAAAACCCGAATCAACTTTCTGCGCACAAGTCAGTACGCGAAAGTGTGTTCCAGCTTCACACGCTTGGCGGCATACGCTGCTTCATGAGCAGGCCGTTGAAGAATCAACTTCATTTCTGACGTCGATCAGACGTCTGGCGCCGACCGCAAACCTCGAATAGTGGGACTCTGCCAGCAAAGCGTCTGTGCGTTGCCGCACATTGGCGTTAATTTCGTTCGGTGCTCAGGCCGCTCTCAACAGGTGCCGTCTGCGGCTGGCTGGAAGGTGTGGTCTCGACCAACTCAGGGCAGCGCGAAACTGGTTTTTTCGCTGACTTGCTGGCCACCGGCATGCGGGCTGGTGATGTTCAGTCGAATCGGTTGCAGGCCGGACAGGGCGGTGCCACCCGGCGCGGCCAGCGTCAGTTGGACCGGTCGGATACTGCCGGCGGGGACCAGGAATCGTTGCGGGCCGACGATGCTCAGGTTCGGGATGCCTTCGGCGCCGATGCTCAGTTCCTGTTCGTGATCGGCCAGATTCATCAGTTTCAGCGTGTAGGCGTTCTCGATGCGGCCATCCGGCATTTCGCGCAGCAGGGCGCCGCGGTCGCGAATGACGTCGACCAGCAGCAGCGAGCGTTGGTCCAGCGTCCACGCGCCGAGGGTGAGGAAGACTGTGAGCAGGGCGAGATAGACGGCGAGGCGTGGCCGGTTGCTGGTGCCGGGTTGGCCGGACAGTTCCCATTCCGAGGCGAAGCGGATCAGGCCGCCCGGTTTGCCGGTGCGGGCCATCACCTGGTCGCATGCGTCGATGCACAAGCCGCAGTTGATGCACTGGTATTGCAGGCCCTGGCGGATGTCGATGCCGGTCGGGCAGACCTCGACGCAGATGCCGCAATCGATGCAGTCGCCTCCGGCCTGGCGCGGTTCGCCGCGCCGGCTGTCATAGGCAACGTTGCGAGTCGCCGGGTCGAACATGACGCCCTGAAAACGGGCATAGGGGCACATATGCTGACAGACCGCCTCGCGGGCCAGACCGGCCTGAATGTAGGTGAAGCTGCCATAGAACAGCAGCCAGAAGCTTTCCCAAGGGCCGACGGCCAGTTCGGCCAGCGCCGGCAGCAATTCGCGGATCGGCGTGAAGTAGCCGACGAAGCTGATCGCCGTCCATGCCGCGATCAGCAGCCAGATGGCGTGCTTCGTAAGCTTGCGTATCGCCTTGCCGGCGCTTGGCGGGGCGCTGTCGAGTTTCAGTCGGGCCAGATGGTCGCCTTCGATCCGGCTTTCGATCCAGACGAACAGGCTGGTATAAACCGTTTGCGGGCAGGCAAAACCGCAGAATAATCGACCAGCCAGCGCGGTAACGAAAAACAGCCCGAGTGCCGCCAGGATCAGCGCGATGGCCAGCAGTAGCGCATCCTGCGGCCAGAGCACGAGGCCGAACAGGTAGAGCTTTTCATGGGCGATGTCGAACAGGATGGCTTGCCGGCTCGCTCCGTCGACCTGCCATTGCAGCCAGCAAGCGCCGTAGAAAACGATCTGAGTCAGCCAGACCATGCTCCAGCGCAGGGTGTTGAACCTGCCGCTGACCGCCTTGGCGTGAATCTTTCCCTTCTTGCGGTAAAGCTCCAGTTTGGCGCTGCGAATTTTGCTGACCGGCGTGTCCATTGCTGCGTTCCTTGGCTAATTATCGTAGATGCCAAGTTAATCAGCCGGCGTTCGATAGGAACAGATTCAGACGGTCGTATTTTCTATAGGAACAGATTCAGCAAAGCGCTGTGGCCAGGCGGCCAAGGGTGGCCGCAGCGGCTTCCAGCCCCGGGCTGTCCGGATGGCCGAAATTGAGCCGCAGGTAGTGAGCGAAGGCGCGCTGTGCCGAGAAAATTGGCCCCGGCGCGGTGCTGATGCCGAGCGTCAGTGCCTGTTGATGCAGGGTCAGCGCATCGACCGTTGGCGGCAGCTCCAGCCACAGGAAATAGCCGCCTTGCGGCCGCGCCAGCCGGGTTTTTGGCGGAAAATGGCGGTTGACCGCAGCAACCAGCAGCGCTTCCTGCTCAGCCAGCGTCCGCCGCAGTTGGCGCAGGTGGTGGTCGTAGCCGCCGTGCTTCAGGTAGTCGGCCAGCGCGATCTGGACTGGCACGGTGGTGGCCAGGCTGGTGGACAGTTTCTGGCGCTGGATTTGCCCGGCAAAACGTCCGGCAGCGACCCAGCCGAGGCGATAGCCGGGGGCCAGGCATTTGGCGAAGGACGAAATGTGCATGACCAGCCCGTCGCTGTCTTCAGCCTTGCTGCACAGTGGCGCTTGCGGCCCGAAATACAGCTCGCTGTAGACGTCGTCCTCAATCAGCGGCACCCGATGGCGGCGCAGCAGGGCGAGCAGTTCCTTCTTGCGCGCGTCGGGCAGCAGGCTGCCGCTCGGGTTGGCGAAGTTGAGCATGAGCAGGCAGGCCTTGACCGGGTGCTGCTGCAGGATGGCGGCGAGCGCTTCCAGGCTGACCCCGTCGCGCGGATGGGTGGGAATCTCGACGACACGCAGGCCGAGCCGCTCCGCCGCCTGCAGGCCGGCATAGAAGGTCGGTGATTCGACGGCGATCAGGTCGCCGGGCCGGGTTACGGCTTGCAGGCAGAGGTTGATCCCTTCCAGCGCGCCTGAGGTGACGACGATTTCATCTGGCGCCACCGGGGCGCCCCGGGCCAGGTAGCGCAGGGCCAGTTGGCGGCGCAGTTCGGCGTTGCCCGGCGGTAGGTCGCTGATCGTCGCCTGTGGGTCGAGATGGCGCGCCGCGTGGGCCAGGAAGCGGCCGAGCTTGGCCAGCGGAAACAGGGTGGGGCTGGGGAAGCTGGAGCCAAGCGGGACGACGGCGCGATCCTTGACGCTGTCGAGGATGCGGAAAATGAAATCGCTGATCTGTAATTCACTGGCCCCGGCCGGTGGCTGGCTCATGTCCGGCTCGGCCAGTTGCAGGGCCGGACGTGCCCGAACGAAATAGCCGGAACGTGGGCGGGCTTCGATCAGCCCCCGGCTTTCCAACTGGTAATAGGCCTGGGTAACCGTGATCGGGCTGACCCCATGCGCCCGGCAGGCGTCGCGGATCGACGGCAGGCGCTCGCCGGCGCGCAGCACGCCTTGGGTGATCAGGTTTGTAGTGTGCTCGGCCAGTTGCTGATAACGACTCATGGGGTGATGTTAGCAGCAGCCCTTGCCCGGTGGATCAGTTCTGGTCATCCTTGCCCAGACTGCTCGCCATCGACTGGATGACGCCACGCACCGCAGGCAGGTTCATGCGAACCGGATGCGGGAGCAGCGGCAGCAGTTGTTCGGTCACGGCATCCAGATCCGTTGCCGCCAGCTTGATCAGCGCTTCCCGTTTCGCACTGGCCTCCGGCGTATCGGGGCGCGCCGTCGTATCCATCAGCACCAGTCCGGTCACCCGCTCCGGTGCCTGGCGCATGATTTCGAAGGCGACATAGCCGCCAAGTGACAAGCCAAGCAGCACAAAATGCTTGGCCGAGGTCAGCTTGAGGACGCTGGCTGCGAGATCGGGGATTGTTTCAGCAACCGTCAGGTCGCCAACTTCGACGGTAGACATTGCCGACAAGGCGGCAACCTGGTTGGTAAAAACGCTCGCGTCATTGAGCAAGCCGGGCAACAACAAAATGTTTGGTTTCATGGTTTGTTCCTGAATTGACAGTGAAGGCCGTGCCTGACAAAGACCGGTGAAATAACTGAAAAACAATCCATGTCCGGCACCTCGAGGCAAGTTGCCGAGAAGAGTCATGGCTTCATATTGCCCGCAACCAAGGTGACGACTCGGTGCGCGAGCGCACATAAAACCGCAAGTTGTTACCGCACCATCAACGGTATTGCTCTGTGTCCAATCGAACTGAGCCGCAACGGACTCGCTGAAATAATCAGCGAACCGGACTCAAGCGGCTTCAGGAGACAGCAATGCTGAATGCAATAAACAATGAATGCCTTCATCATCACAGTCCGTGGCGATGAGGCGACGCATCGCGATGTCAATCATCGATTTGCGGGCCAGCTGAGTTCATTGGAGCTGGGATAAAAGCTGATTCCGGTGTTCGTTTCCGGATATGAATGGGCTGGCTCAGTGGGGGCTCTGAGTCTGCAGCCTCTTCCGCTTCGTGCCCATTGCTGTCATTCATCACCATGATCACCCAACGGCAGGTGGTTGAACGCAACAGTCATTTCGGTTCCTTTGCGAGCTGGTACTCCTCGGACTTAACGCCATTGGTTCGGTTGTCAGGATTGGCCAGCAACTCGCTGGACAAAGATGTCGCCTGGAAGCATGGGATCAGAGGGTAAATATGGACGCCAACACATTGAAGCAGCTAGCTAGGTGGAACGGATAATGCGCGGCTTGCGCCGGAATCTTCCTTACGCTGGAACATAGCGAACAACCAAGCGCTTCTTAGCGTTGTTCAAGAGTTGGTTTTGTTCTATGTGGCGATGGCTCCAGCGCGATACCAGCCATGTGCAGACGGTGACTAGGACTAGGATCAGCAGGGTATCGAGCGAGTTGCCGGTAAAGTACAGAAGCACATTGATGGTCAGCATATGGGCTAGATAGGTCGAATATGATTCGTCACCCAACCGTATAAGCGTCTTGAGTACAGCCGAGTCGGGATTGACGAACTTTTCGAGAAGCAGGAACTGGAAGACAACGGTCATCGCCAAGGGAAATTTCAGGTCCGGAAACCGGGGCAGCATGAAGCACATCGCCAGCAATATAGGCAAGACGATGAGTTGCGTGGGCAGCGCGCGGGCGTCGAGAAAGCGTTGCGCCCGCGGGTTGGAATACAACATAGCGAGGCTCAACCCGAGGACGAATTCATAAAGTAACTTTCTGCCAGCAATTTCGGCATAGTACATATTGGACGGATAGACGATCGGCAGAATCAAGATGGCGGCCATGCAGATGAATATCGCGTGTTTTCGATTCAGCATCAGGCAGCTGCCCAGCGTTAGGTAGAAAAACATCTCGAAATTCAGGGTCCATCCCACCGGCAGCAAGGGAAACACACCAATTCCGGCTGGGTTTTGATGTGGCAGAAAGAACAGCGACATTAGCACGCTGTTGGCGTCAATATTAGTAAAGCGGAAGGTGCGCGCGAAAACGACGGAGCACAGCATGGTGGCTGCGGTGTAGAACCAGTACACCGGCATGACGCGGAAGGCGCGATTTACCAGAAATTCCACCCCAGACTGATTTTTGTTGCGGGCGGAAAAATACATGACGAATCCGCTCAGCACGAAGAAGATATCCACGCCAAAGTTTCCGTATTTGGCAAAGAAGTGCCCGATGGCGGAGTCGGCGTGAAATGAGAAATAGAACTGCATTACGTGGTGATAAACCACCATCCAGGCAGCGATGCCGCGCAGAATCTGCAATGAGTGAAAGTGCGATGACACCAATGGCATGGACGGATCGCTGGATGTGGACATCATGCGGAAGCGCTTTTCGATTGGGGCGACGAGGACGGCGTATTCTCCCGACTTGATGCCGGTGGGGGGAGTGCCCGGAAGGGGGTCATTATAACGCCTTGGGTCGGCGCGACTTGATGACCGACCGCTGCCATCATGATGGCAAACGGACCTCTTTGATAACCTGTATGGGAAATACCTGAACACATCTTTAAGGAGGGGAATGGCTGTCGCGCAAGCGAAAAAGGGAACAGAGACCAACTTGCAAGGCTACCGCCGCGGACCGCAACGTTGCTGCGCCTCGCCGCGACGCACCTTACCATCCGCGTTTTTGTCGAGGTGCTAACGCAGTTCGTATGGCAGGTTTCAAAGTGAAGCAGCTTTTTGGTCGTCCGTTTACTAGATTGGGCGAGAGGCCGGTCTTGGCCGACTTGAGCCGGTGGCCAAGCCAATAACCCCTAAACCCCCGGCGGAAGCTTGGCGGCCATCATCTTCTTCCGGTCGATCTTGCGTCCGTCGACGATGAAGGTTCCGTCGCCCACGGCGTGAACCGTGCGCTTTTCTTTGCGTTCGCCGTCGATGTAGGCGGCGACTGCTTTCAGCACGACGATGTTGTGCTTTTCGATGATGTCGATGACCTTGCATTCGATGTTGGCGAGGCATTCCTTGATCAGGGGCGGCTTGACGAGTTTGGCCGGGACTGGCGTGAGCTTGAAGCGGGCGAATTTGTCGGTGTCTGCCCCGGAGCATGTCCCGATGCCGACGACCGTGTCGAGCAGGTCGACGGTGGGAATGGCGATGACGCATTCCCGATGCTTGCGCAGCGCCGCGTAGGAGTGGTTCCATGCGCCTGTGGTGATGGCAAATATCGGGGTGAAATCCATCACCATGGTCCACGAGATGGTCATGATATTGTCTTTCTTGCCGTCATGGGTGGTGACGAGGATGACGGGCCCTGATTCGATCAGGGTGAAAGCCTTGTTCAGTTCCAGTTCTTGCATGGGAGCACCTCTGATGATCGTGCCTAGCTTGTCTGTTCGATGTCGACCCTGAAAATCAAAGCAGCGTTGGCGCGTCGTCCAGTTCGTTCGGGTTGTCGCCGGTGGCCGGGAAGTGGTGGGCGAGCAGGGCCGTGATGCGCTCGATGGCGTCCACCATGCCGGTTTGGTAGTTACCGGCGGCAAATGCTGTCTCCATGCGGCGGCAGACGGCTTCCCATTCGGTTGGCGGGACGAGGGCAGAAATGCCGCGGTCGGCGAGGATTTCGACCTGATGATCGACCAGCTGAACGTAAACGAGGATGCCGTTGGCCTCGCGTGTCGCCGCCACGCCGAGCGACTGGAAGAGTGCTGCCGCCCGGTCGCGGCAGGATTCTTCGCGGAGCAGGGCGCGGAGCGGTAGCGGGCCTTCGATGGCGATGCGGATTTCGCCGCGCTGCTTTGCTTCGGAAGCCTTTACCGCCGCGCCGATGGCTGCCAGATCGTTGGCGCGGAAGGCTCTTCTGGCCCACCAGCCGGGCGATGAGAGGTGTTTGAGCAGGCGTGTCAGCATGGTTTTACCAGTTCCCCGAGGCGCCGCCGCCACCAAAGCCGCCACCGCCGCCGGAAAATCCGCCGCCACCCGAGCCGCCGCCAAATCCGCCGGGGAAGCCGCCCCTGCCACCGGAGGACCAGCCGCCGCGGCCAAGGCGGATGAAGGAGAGCACGAAGGCGACCAGCGCGGCGCCGCCGGCCAGGCCGAGCGAGGCGAAGACGGTCCATGCCAGCCAGCCGGCGATGCCGGAAACGGCCAGCGAGCCGAGCAGGCCGAACATTGAGCGGATGACGCCGGCCATGAAGAAGACGATGAGCAGGAAAGTCAGTGCGTCGCCGGTGTCAGTGCCGCCCGGGGCGGTGTGCACGACGGGGGCGGGCAACGGTTCACCGCGAATGACCTTGTCGAGCGTCGCCACGGTGGCCCGCAAGCCGCCGGCGAAGTCGCCCTCGCGGAAACGCGGCGCCATCTGTTCGGCCACGATGCGCTTGGCGATGGCGTCGGGAATGGCGCCCTCCAGCCCGTAGCCGACTTCGATGCGCATGCGCCGGTCGTCCTTGGCAACGATGACGATCACCCCGTCATCGATGCCCTTGCGGCCGATTTTCCAGGCCTCGGCGAGGCGGATGCCGAACTGCTCGATGCTTTCCGGCTGCGTCGTCGGCAGCAGCACGATGGCAATCTGGGCGCCCTTGTCCTTTTCCAGTGTGGCCAGGCTGGCCGTCAGCCCGGCTTTATCCGCGGCCGACAGCGTGCCGGTCAGGTCGGTGACACGCTCGGTCAGCGCCGGCAGCGCCACCTCGTTGGCGCTCCAGCCGAGCAGCGGCAGCAGCGCGAAACAGAGAGCGGCGAGCCAGCGGAGCATCGGGATTTATTTGGCTGGTGCCGGAGTGTCGAATTTGACGACCGGCGGCGTCGAAATGGCCTTCTCGTCCTCGACCGTGAAGTTGGCCTTGGGCTTGTAGCCCATGACCATCGCCGTCAGGTTGTTCGGGAAGGTACGGACCGAAATGTTGTACTGGCGCACGCTGTCGATGTAGCGGTTGCGCGCCACGGTGATGCGGTTTTCGGTGCCTTCAAGCTGCGCCTGCAGGTCACGGAAATTGGCGTCGGCCTTGAGGTTCGGGTAGTTCTCGGCGACCACCAGCAGGCGAGACAGGGCGCCGGACAGCTCGCCCTGCGCCTTCTGGAATTTGGCGAAGGCGGCCTCGTCGTTGATCAGTTCCGGCGTGATCTTCATGCCGGCAACGTTGGCGCGCGCCTCGGTGACGCGGGTCAGTACTTCCTTTTCATGCGCGGCATAGCCCTGGACGACGGAAACCAGGTTGGGAATCAGGTCGGCCCGGCGTTTGTACTGGTTGAGCACTTCTGACCACGCGGCGTTGACGCCTTCGTCGTTGATCTGGATCTGGTTGTAACCGCAGCCGGAAAGCAGGCTGGCGATGAGGACGAGTACGGAGTAGAGACGAATGCGCATGAAGGTGGCTCCCGAAAAATGGTTCGCGATGAAGCATACCATCGTGATATTTTTTCATAGCAGGCAAAGCCAGGTTTGGCCAGCAGGATGCCACGGTCAACCGGAAAAAGCGGCCAAAATTGAAATCGTCGGGCGACCGCCTCAGCCCGGTTTGCGGCGCAGCAGATGCATGACGATGAAACTCAGCACCGCCTCGCCACGCTGGTTGACCGCCTGATACTTGAGGCGCGCAATGCCGCGGTCCGGCTTCGAGTTCGATGGCCGCACCTCCAGCACTTCGATCTCGCTGTGCAGCGTATCGCCCGGCCGCACCGGCGCCAGCCAGCGCAATTCGTCGATGCCCGGCGAGCCCATGCTCGATTCGGCCAGGATGCCAGACTGGATGAACAACCGAAAGCAGATGGCCAGACTCTGGAAACCGCTGGCGATCAGCCCGCCATACGGCGAGTCGGCAGCGGCATTGGCGTCGAGATGGAAAGGCTGCGGGTCATAGCGCCAGGCGAAGTCGATGATCTCGGCTTCAGTCAGCGTCAGTCCCGGCGAGGTGAAGCGCTGGCCGGGGGTGAGGTCGTCGAGAAAACGGGTGTCCATGGCGGTTAGTCCTTTGATCGTATGGGGCTTACGGATTCCGGCACTGCGCCACCTGCGTGTCGCCGGCCTTGCCGCAGGGTGTCAGCGTGCCGGGCATCGGGTGCGGCGTGCCGTGCTTGTCCATGTGGGCGGCCAGGGTGTCCCATTCGAGTACGCCGGTTTTGTCGAGCTTGAGGCGGAGCAGCCAGCCGACTTTGGCTTCCGGGGCGTCGAAGCCGTCGAAGACGAAATTGCCGAGGCTGTAGATGATCGGTTTGCCCTGATAAACGTCGGCGCCTTGCGTGACGTGCGGGTGGCTGCCGACGACCATGCTGGCGCCTTCGTCGATCATGCGCCGGGCGAAGCTTTGCAGGCGCGGGCTGGCTGCCGGCTCGTATTCCCAGCCCCAGTGCATGAAGGGAATGATCAGGTCGGCGCCGGCGGCCTTGGCGGCGCGGATGTCGGAGATCACGTGATCGTCCTCGCTCCATGCCGTGCCGGGCGTGTCGGCACCGGCTTCGAAGGCGCGCGGGGCGAATTCGTTGTAGCCGAGGATGGCGATTTTGAGGCCATGGCGTTCGATCCATAGCGGCTGGTGGGCTTCGGCGAGGTTCTGGCCGGCGCCGAAATGGGCGATGCCGGCGTGGTCGAGGCGCTGCATGGTTTCGAGCAGGGCCTGGTGGCCGTAGTCGCCGACGTGGTTGTTGGCCAGCGTGACGGCGTCGAAGCGGCCTTGCAGGATGCGCAGGGTGCGCGGGTGGGCGCGGAAGGTGTAGGGCTTGTCGGCGAGGCGCCTGCCGCTTCTGGCGACGGAGGTTTCGAGGTTGGCGATGCGGTAGTCGGCGGCCTTGAGCGTTTTGGCAAAGGGCGCGAGCGGGTCGCCGCCTTTGGCGATGAGCCGGCCGGGGCCGTCGTCGAGCATGACGTCGCCAGCGAAAATGAGCGTCATGGGCTCGGCTTGGGCATTAAGGGCGGCCAGAAATACCAATGCTACGGTCAACCGGAAAAAACGGCTCATTTTGCAATGCCCTCGCGCAGTTCGCACCAGTATTCGAGGACGAGGCCGTAGCGCGGCTCGTAGGCATGGTTGAGCCCGGTGAAACCGTAGGCGCCGGCGGGGACAGGCGGGTAGGCGTAGGTCGCCTGGTGGATGAGCGGGCGGCCGTCGACGTCAGCGTGCTGGGCGTAGGTGTAGAGCTTGATGCTGGCGAGGTCGGCCGGTTCGTTGCGAAAGACGATGCGGAACAGCAGGTAGGAGCCGAATTTGATCGGCGCCACGGTGTAGGGCGAGGTAGTCGGTCGGGCTTCGACGGTTTTGGTCTCGCCGCCGTAGGTGACGTGGCAGGCCACTGTCTCGCTCGCCCCGGCGTGCGCCGTTGCGGCGCCGAGGAGCAGGGCGCCGATCAGCGCCCGGCTTCTAGCGCGGAGTGCCACGGTTCGCTGGTTTGAGCACGATGTCGACCGGAATCGGCTGGCCGTTTTTGGTCGCCGGAGTCGGTTTGGCGCTGGCAAAAAGCAGTTTGCCGCCGGCCTCGATCCGGGCGCTGACGGTGGCGTTGGCCTTCTTGCCCATCAGGTCGCGGTCGACGGTAGCGCTGAAGGGAATCGGCACCTGGGCGCCATTTAGTTCATAGCGTTGATCGGCCAGCGTGCGCTGGCCGGACTGGATGCGGATCTTGAGGATGGCATTCGGCGGCAGGGCAATGCGGGTGAGATAGCTGACCGTGCCGGCGATGTCGATGAAGCTGCTGGCCGCCGCCGGCTGCGTTGCGGCCTGGGGCATGACCGGCGCCACGCTGCCGCGCGTACAGCGGCGCAGGTTGTTCTTGCCATCCTCGAAAATCGCGTCGTCGCCCTTGGTGGCCAGGCGGATGTCGCCGCTGCGATAGAGGGCGCCGGAGGCGGCTGGCACTTGCGGCAAAACGACGGCCTGGTCGGCGAAGTGCAGTGTCGCCTGCGGTCGACCGGAAATATCGGCTGAAAATGAAATGTCGATGCGGCTTCCGTTGTCGCAGGTGTAGGCGAGGCGTTCGTCGCTGGCGCTGGCGCTGAGCGGGAGGAGCAGTACAAGCGGCAGCGCCAGCAGGGGGCAGAGGTTCATGGGTTTTCCGGTTTTGGGAGAGGAATCCAGCGCCCGTCGAGCAGACCTTCGATGGGATGAAAGGCAGATTTGTAGGCCATCTTGCGGCTTTCGGCAATCCAGTAGCCGAGGTACAGGTAAGGTAGGCCGAGGGCGGCGCACTGGGCAGCTTGCCACAGGATGTTGTAGGTGCCGAAACTGGCGTGCTGGATGTCCGGGTCGTAAAAGGTGTAGACCGACGACAGGCCGTCGTCGAGGACGTCGATCAGGCTCACCATGCGCACGATGCCGTTTTCCGAGAACTCGATCAGCCGCGTGTCGACGCGGCTTTGCAGAAGGAACTGGGCGTACTGGTCGTGGCTGTCCTCGTCCATGCCACCGCCGGGGTGGCGGGCCTGCTGATAACGGTTGTAGAGCAGGTAATGCTCTTCGTAATAAAGCAGCGGCAGTTCGCGGGCGCGCAGGTTGGCGTGGTGCTTTGTGGCCCGGCGCTGGCTGCGGTTGGGCTGCAGCTCGGCGACCGGCAGGCGCACCGGTATGCAGGCCTGGCATTTGTCGCAATGCGGCCGGTAGGTGAAGATGCCGCTGCGGCGGAAGCCGGCACGAACCAGCGTGCTGTAGATTTGGCTGTCGATCAGGTGGGCCGGCGTCGCCACCTGTGAGCGCGCCTCGCGGTCGGCCAGATAGCTGCACGGATAGGGCGAGGTAGCGTAGTACTGGAGCAGCGAGAAGGGGAGCTCGGCGTCGTCAGGCTGGGCCATGGCTTACCACGCGAGTTCGAGTTGCTTGGCCGACCAGCGGACGCGCGCCGACTCGGCTGCGGTCAACGCCGACAGCCGGGCCAAAAACGAGTCCCGCGGAATTTCGCGGCCGCCGAGCGAGGCGAGGTGGTCGGTATGCATCTGACAATCAATCATGCCGAATTGGTTGGCCACAAGATAACTCACGAGATAGGCAAAGGCGACCTTCGATGCGTCGCTGCGATGGGAGAACATCGATTCGCCGTAGAACATGCGACCGATCGCCAGCCCGTACAGGCCGCCGACCAGCGTATCTCCCTCATAGCTTTCGACCGAGTGCGCCCAGCCGAGTTCATGCAGGCGGCAGTAGGCTTCCTTCATTTCCGGCGTGATCCAGGTGCCATCCTGGCCGGCCCGTGGCGTCGTCGCGCAGGCGTCCATGACACCGGGAAAATTGGTGTCGAAGCGGACCGCGAATTTCCCCGCGCGCAGCGTTTTCCGCAGCGAACGGGTCAGCCGGAACTCTTCGGGAAACAGCACCATGCGCGGATCGGGCGAATACCACAGGGGCAGGCTATCGACCGTTCCCCACGGGAAAATGCCCCGCCGGTAGGCGTCGAGCAGACGGTCCGGCTGCAGGCCGCCACCGACGGCGAGCAGGCCGCCCATTTCTTCCCGGGCCATGTCGACCGGTGGGAAAAGGTCGTGCGGGCCGAGAAACGGGATCATGCGTGATCGTTAAAAACTAGCGGGCGCTGTTGGTGGCGTGCCAGGTGACCGGCTTGACCTGCTGTTCGAGCTTGATTTCGCAGGCCGGATCGTCGCATTCCTCATGCTTCATGAAGGCGATGACATGGTCGGCATCGAGCCGGATGCCGATTTTTTCGCCGAGCGCATGATTGTGGTGCGACGGAACCAGCGACAGGACCTGCGTGCCGCTGGCCAGACGCAGCGTATACAGGATGTCGGCGCCGCGGAAAGCCTTGTTCAGCACTTCGGCCTGGACGGCGCTGGTGTCGTCGTGAACGATATCGTCCGGCCGCAACAGCACGTCGACTTTGCAGCCGTTGTCGCAGGCGGCGCAGGTTTCGTTGCACTCGACCGGGGTGTCGGAAGTCAGCGTGCCGAGTTCCATACGCACACTGTTGTTGTCGCCGACCGTGCCAGTCACCAGCACGCCCTGACCGATGAAGTCGGCGACGAAACGATTGGCCGGCCGGTGATACAGGTTGTACGGGACGTCCCACTGCTGGATGCGGCCTTCGTACATGATGCCGATCTCGTCGGCCATGGCGAACGCCTCGTTCTGGTCGTGCGTGACCATGACTGCCGTCGAACCTTCGCGCTTGAGAATTTCGCGCACCTCGGCCGACAGCCGCTCGCGCAGGCCGACGTCGAGGTTGGAAAATGGTTCGTCGAGCAGGATCAGTTCCGGCCGCGGCGCCAGGGCGCGGGCCAGCGCTACGCGCTGCTGTTGGCCGCCGGAAAGCTCATGCGGAAACTTGCTGCCCTGTCCATGCAGGCCGACCGTCGCCAGCAATTGACGAACACGCAGATGGGCGTCCTCGCCCGGATTGCGACCGAGGCCGAAGGCGACATTTGCTTCGATGGAAAGGTGCGGAAACAGCGCGTAATCCTGAAAAACCATGCCGATCCGCCGCTTCTCGGGGGAGACTCGCTGGCCGGCCTGGCTGACGACTTTGCCATGCAGGCGGATTTCGCCACCGGCGATGTCCTCGAAGCCGGCAATGCAGCGCAGCAAAGTCGTCTTGCCGCAGCCGGAAGGACCAAGCAGGCAGGCGATGCTGCCGGCTTCGAGCGAGAAGTTCACGCCGTCGACGACGGTGTGGTTGCCGTAGCGCTGGACGACGCCATTTAGTTCAAGTTGGGCCATAGCGGTCGATTATAATTCGCATTCACACACATGCGTACCGCCCTTTATTCCCCCCTGCTGACGGTCGGAATCGTCGTCGCCCTGCTGGCTGGATTGCCGGTGGCCAGCGTCGGCCTCAATCTCTTTGTTGGCGGCACCAGCGCTACCTGGACGCATCTGGCCGACACCGTACTTTCCGAATACATCGCCAATTCGCTCTGGCTGTGCCTCGGCGTTGGCTGCGGCGTCGGCATCGTCGGCGTGGCGACGGCCTGGCTGACGGCCATGCACGAATTCCCCGGTCGGCGCTTCTTCGAATGGGCCATGGTCCTGCCACTGGCTGTTCCGGCCTATGTCATGGCTTACGTGTACACCGATTTCCTGCAGTTCGTCGGCCCGGTGCAGACTTTCCTGCGCGACACCTTCGGCTGGGAACACGGCGACTACTGGTTTCCGGACATCCGCACCTTGCCCGGCGCCATGCTGATGTTCGTCAGCGTGCTCTATCCCTACGTTTACCTGCTCGCCCGCACGGCCTTTCTCGAACGCGCCAGCGGCATGCTGGAAGCGGCACGCACGCTGGGCATGGGGCCATGGCGGGGCTTCTTCGCCGTATCCCTGCCGTTGGCTCGTCCGGCTATCGTCGCCGGCATCGCGCTGGCGCTTATGGAAACGCTAGCCGACTACGGCACGGTGGCCTATTTCGCGGTCAACACCTTTACCACCGGCATTTACCGCGCCTGGTTCTCGCTCGGCGACCGCGTCGCTGCCGCCCAACTGGCTGCCATGCTGCTCGCCTTCGTGCTCTTCCTGCTCATGGCCGAACGCACCTCGCGGGGCCGGGCGCGCTATCACAACACGACCGGCCGCAACCGGCCGATGGCTGGCGCCCGGTTGCGCGGTCCGGCTGCCTGGCTGGCGACGCTGGCTTGTGCGGTGCCCTTGCTGCTCGGTTTCGTGCTGCCAGCAATCCTGCTGCTCAAAATGGCCCTGACCGAAGGTGACGCCCAGTTCGGCGAACGCTTCCTGGTGCTCGCCCGCAACAGTTTCGTGCTGGCCGGCGTGACGGCCGCCATCGCGGTCATGCTCGCCCTGCTTATGGGCTACGGCGCCCGCCTGTCGAAAACGACCTTTGCCAACGGCCTGAACCGCCTTGTCGGTCTGGGCTACGCGGTGCCGGGGGCGGTGATCGCGGTCGGCGTGCTGATTCCCGTGACGCGCCTCGACAACTGGCTGGCCGGGCAATGGGAGCTGTGGTTCGGCCACAACCCCGGACTGTTGCTGACCGGCGGCATCGCCGCGCTGATCTACGCCTATCTCGTGCGTTTCCTCGCGGTGGCGCTCCACACGGTTGAATCCAGCCTGGCCAAGATCACGCCGAACATGGACGACGCGGCTCGCAGCCTGGGCCTGGGGCAGGGCGAAACCCTGCGCCGCGTGCATGTGCCGATGCTGCGCGGCAGTCTGCTGACGGCGGGTTTGCTGGTTTTTGTCGATGTGATGAAGGAATTGCCGGCCACTCTGGTCATGCGGCCCTTCAATTTCGATACGCTGGCGACGCAGGCCTATACGCTGGCCTCGGATGAGCGGCTGGCCGAGGCATCGACGGCCGCCCTGGCCATCGTCGCCGTGGGTTTGTTGCCGCTGATCGCCCTGTCGCGGCAAATTACGGCAGCGCGCCGGCACTAGCCGGCTTTCTTCGTTTTTGGTTGAGAACCAGGCAGATCGCTAGTGTTTCTCTGGCGGCTGCGGCGAAGCGTCCGGATTGTCGTCTTCTTCGAGAAAAAGCAGGTCCATGCTCAGCAGGCTGGTATCGGTCCCGAAGTGGCTCGGCTCCTCCGCTTCGTCGGCCGAGAGGGGTAAGTCGGAAGACGAAAATTCGATGAGGTTGCCAGGTTTGCTGTCGGGAAGTGGCGGATAAATCGCTTCTCCGGACGGTGGAGGGGCGATGGAGTGGGTAAATTCGATGACGTTGTCCGGCCTGGTCTCGATGGACTTGGTGATTTCGTCGGGCAACGGGACGCTCGGCGCATCCAGGATCACAGCGGGAAGAACCATGCCGTCGGGAGGTGTGGCACCCTTTTGCAGCAGCAGATCGGTAATGTCCCGATGCCCTTTTCTCAAAGCCAGGCGCAGTGGCGCTCCCGGGCCATCGCTGGCGATGGCGTCTGGATTGGCGCCTCGGTTGAGCAGCTCACGAACGATCGCCAGGTTCCCTTCAAAGCAGGCGGTACGTAGCGGCAAGCCGCTGTAGCCGTGCATGTCGGGCAGTTCGATGTCACCGCCATTGTCCAGCGCATTGAGCACGCCACTCAAGCTGCCTGAGTGGATTGCGTCAATCAGTTTGTTTCTTGTAAGACCTTTGACCGTCATTTTCCAGTTATCCCATAGGCCCCGGGAATTGTAGGGAATTGCCGGGGCTTTGGCGAGAACTGGCGTTATTTGAATCCGGCCCGGTCAAAAATGATCTGGGCTTTGGTCTGGTACATGGCCAGATCTTTGACTGGCAGTTTGTCGGCCTTGAACTTGCCCATGGCATCCAGTGCCGGATTCGCCACTTTTACGCTGTCGACCGCAGGCCATTCGTTGTTGCCATCGGCGAAATAGCGCTGCGCCTGATCGGAGGCCAGGTATTCGAGGAACTGGATGGCCGCTTCGCGATGCGGCGCAGTCTTCAGCACGCCGCCGCCGGAAACGTTGATGTGGGCGCCATTTCCGCTCTGGTCCGGCCAGACGATGCCGACCCGCTCCATCATTTTCAGTTCTTCCACCTTGGTCGAGCGGAGCAGGCGAGCCACGTAGTAGGTATTCGAAATGGCGACGCCGCATTCGCCGGCTGCAACCGCCTTGATCTGGTCGGTGTCGCCGCCCTTCGGGGCGCGGGCGAAATTGGCGACCATGCCACGGGCCAGTTCTTCAGCCTTGGCTTCGCCTTGGTGAGCGATGATCGATGCCATCAGCGACAGGTTGTAGGGGTGCGAACCGGAGCGCGAGCAGAATTTGCCTTTGAGCTTCGGATTGGCCAGGTCGGCGTAGTTCTGCACGTCTTCCGGCTTGACTGCGAGCTTGTTGTAAACGATTACCCGCGCCCGTGTCGAAAACGAAAACCAGTCTTCGGTGCGCAAGTGGGCCGGGATGCGTGATTCGAGCAGCTTAGACGAAATCGGAGCAAACAGGCCAAGTTCATGCGCTTTGGCCAGGCGGGCTGCATCAACGGTCAGGAAAATGTCGGCGGGGCTGTTGGCACCCTCGTTCTTGATCCGCTCGAGAAGTTCATCCTCCTTGCCTTCAATCCGGTTGATCTTGATGCCGGTCTGTTGCGTGAAGTTGGCATAGAGTGCCTCATCCGTCTGATAGTGGCGGGCGGAATACAGGTTGAGGATCTTTTCCTGCGCAAACGCAGGGCAGGCAACGGTAAAAGTTGCGGCGGCGATCAGGGCGGGCATCAGCTTCATGCAGGAACTCCGGCAGGATATGAGAATGGCCTCAGTTTACTTGCTGCGGGAAAATATGTAAATGAGAATGATTATCTTCTTTGGGTGTAAAAAAAGCGGCTCGAAGCCGCTTTCGTCTAGTTACCTTCGAGTATTCGTCGCGCCCCGTTGTAGCGGGTCATCCAGTAGTTGCTCTCCATGCTTTCAACGCGTACTTCGGCGCCTTTGCGCGGAGCATGCAGGAAATGGTTGTCGCCGAGATAAATGCCGACGTGCGAAAAGGTGCGGCGCATGGTGTTGAAAAAGACCAGATCGCCTGGCTTCAACTGGTTGGCATCGACCTGCTGGCCGACTTCGCTCATTTCGCGGGCGGTGCGTGGTAGCGAGGTGCCGGTGCTGTCCTTGAACACCAGACGGACGAAACCGCTGCAGTCCAGACCGCTGTCTTCGTCGTTGCCGCCCCAGCGATAACGAACGCCAACCAGCTTCAGACCTTGCAGGATGACATCCTGAGCGGCGTTGGTGTAACGTTCAAAAAATGACTGTTGTTCTTCTGGCTTGCGAATCGATTCTGCTGCCGATGGCGCACTGATCCCGCCGACGAGCAGCGAGGAGGCGAGCAGAAGCGAAACCAGTACTTTATGCATAGCGGCGAAATATATTTGAAAAGTAGTCGGCTGTAAAGGCGATGAAAATTCAGCATCTGCAACTATGTTCATAGTCTGTAATTATGAATACAATTTCGTTCCCAAGGCGCGAGGCAAACATGGATTCCTTCAAGGCACTGCTGATTGAAGAATGCGATGGCAAGGTGAGCAGTGGCTTTGTCCAGATGGACGAAAGCGGGCTTGATGCCGGGAACGTGACGATCAAGGTTGCCTATTCGAGCATCAATTACAAGGATGCGCTGGCCGCAACGGGGGCCGGCAAGATCATTCGGCGCTTTCCATGCGTCGGGGGCATCGACCTCTCCGGAACGGTGATCGAGAGTGGCGATGCACGCTTCAAGCCGGGCGATCCGGTGATTGCCACGAGTTTTGATATCGGCGTCGCGCATCACGGCGGCTATGCCGAATTCGCCCGGGTGCCGGGTGACTGGGTGGTGCCGTTGCCGGCCGGCCTGTCGCTCTATGATGCGATGGCCTTGGGCACCGCCGGGTTTACCGCGGCGCTGGCCATTGTCCGCATGGAAGAAAACGGTTTGCGACCGAGCAAGGGGCCGGTCATCGTCACCGGCGCCACCGGCGGCGTCGGTAGCCTGGCGGTCGATATGCTGGCCAGGATTGGTTATCACGTGGTGGCGCTGACCGGCAAGGAGAGCGAAGCGGATTACTTGCGTGGCCTGGGGGCCGCCGAGGTCATGCTGCGCCAGAGTCTGGACCTGTCGAAAATCAGGCCGCTGGATCGGGCGCGCTGGGCGGGGGCCGTGGACAATCTCGGGGGGGATGTTCTGGCCTGGATCGCCAGCACCATGGAGCAGGGCGGCACTATCGCCAGCATCGGGCTGGCGGCCAGCATGTCGCTGAACACGACGGTGGCGCCTTTTATCCTGCGTGGGGTTTCCTTGCTCGGCGTCGATTCGGGCTATATCCGGGAGCCTTATCGGAGCGGTGTCTGGCAACGTCTGGCCAGCGATTTGCGTCCACCACATTTGGCCGCGATGTCGCGCCGGATTCCGTTTGACGATCTGCCGGCCACTTTCGGTGATTACATTGCCGGACAGGCCAAGGGGCGAGTGGTGGTGGACATTGGCGGAGGCTGACGTGGCCGAGTTGCCGCGCATTCTGGTGGTCGATGACTCACGGGTGGTCAGAATATCGCTCATTCAGCATTTGAAGGGGCAGTACGAGGTTCGGGAGGAGGGTGACGGCGAAGCGGCGTGGCAGACGCTGGTGCTCGATCACTCCATTCGCGCTGTGATATCCGATCTGCAGATGCCGAAACTGAATGGTTACGAGTTGCTGGAACGCGTCCGCACGTCGAAGCTGCGACGCTTGCAGCAATTGCCGTTCATTCTGGTTTCCGGCGAGGAAACTGAGGAGGAGCGGGCCAAGGCCAAGGCGCTTGGCGTTTCCGATTTCGTCACCAAGGGCGCGGGGTGTACGGAGCTTTTGACCCGTCTGAATAACTTGCTGGTCTTGACTGACGCCAAGGAACATCTTGATGCCAGTCGCGAGCATATGGTTCAGGATCCGGCCAGCGGGTTGTTTACCAGAAAATATCTGGAATTGCAGGCGGCTCAGGCGATGTCGCATGCCACCCGACATGGCGTCGATGTCAGCGTGATGGTGCTTGGCTTCGATGGCTACGAAAAGATGTGCGAGCGGCTTGGGAGTCTGGTTGCCGAGGAAGTCGGTAACCGCTTTGCCAAGATGCTGAGTGCCAAGATGCGCCAGGAAGACAGTCTTGGCCATTTTGGTGCCGGGCAGTATTCAGTTGTTTCGCCGGGGACTGCTCCGGCGTTTTGTGCGACTTTTGCCGAACGGGTGCGCGAAGCGGTCGAGGTGGCGCGTTTGTCGGTTCAGGGGCAGACCGTAGCGCTGACGGTCAGTGTCGGCCTGGCCAGTGTGCCGACCGATTTGGTGACTTCGGCCGGGGCGCTGCTTGATCTGGCCGGTGAGCGCATGCATGCCGCCATGCGGGCGGGGGGGAACCGAACAGAGTCAGGCGGCGTTTCGCCTGCCTCGAGGCCGATTTCCATTCACCACGCGCTGGAGTTGCTTGCCGCCAATCGGTTGGCGCCGGTGATTCCGCATCTACCGTCGCTGGCCGAGCGCTTGTTGCCGTTGATGAAACTGATGAATCAGGAACTCGATTTGGCTTTGCCGGTGGCAGAGATTGAACGTCTTTTGAGTGAACGGAAATCTCAAAATAATTAGTCCGTTCTGTATTTTGTTGTGCAGGAATTTTAGCTAGAGGGATTTTTATGGCGACGTACAAGGAGTTTCATCAGTATTCCATCGAAAAACCGAACGAGTTCTGGACCGAGCAGGCCCAACTCGTGGATTGGAAGGAGCCGTTCACCCAGGTGTGCGACTATTCCCGTCCGCCGTTTGCCAAATGGTTCGTCGGTGGCAAGACCAATCTGTGCCACAACGCGGTTGACCGTCACGCGGCCAAGCGTCCGAACGACCGGGCGCTGATCTTCATTTCGACCGAAACCGATGAAGAAACGGTCTACAGCTTTGCCGAACTGCAGCGCGAAATCGAGCGCATGGCGGCGATATACCAGAGTCTCGGTGTCAAGAAGGGCGACCGCGTCCTGATCTACATGCCGATGATCGCCCAGGCAACCTTTGCCATCCTGGCCGCAACGCGCATTGGCGCCATCCACTCGGTGGTCTTCGGCGGCTTTGCCTCCGGTTCGCTGGCCACCCGCATCGACGACGCCAAGCCGGTGCTGATCGTTTCGTCCGACGCCGGCATGCGTGGCGGCAAGGCGGTTCCGTACAAGCACCTGCTCGACGAAGCCATCGAGCTGGCCGAACACAAGCCGGCCAAGGTGCTGATGGTCGATCGTGGTCTGGACAAGGCTTTCAACAAGGTTGCCGGTCGCGATGTCGATTACGCTACCGAACGCGCCAAGTTCATGGATGCCAAGGTGCCGTGCGAATGGCTGGAGTCTTCCGAGCCGTCCTACATCCTCTACACCTCCGGCACGACCGGCAAGCCGAAGGGCGTCCAGCGCGACACCGGCGGTTATGCCGTGGCGCTGGCTTCGTCGATGAAGCACATCTACTGCGGCGGCGAAGGCGAAACCTTCTTCTCCACCTCCGACATTGGCTGGGTGGTCGGTCACTCCTACATCATCTATGGCCCGCTGATCGCCGGCATGGCCACCGTGATGTACGAAGGCACGCCGCTGCGTCCGGATGCCGGCATCTGGTGGAAGATCGTCGAGAAGTACAAGGTCACCGTGATGTTCTCGGCGCCGACCGCGGCTCGCGTGCTGAAGAAGCAGGATCCGGCCTTCATGCACAAGTACGACCTGTCGTCGCTCAAGCACATCTTCATGGCCGGCGAGCCGCTCGACCAGCCGACCCACGAGTGGTTCATGACCGAACTGCAAAAGCCGGTCATCGACAACTACTGGCAGACCGAAACGGGCTGGCCGATGCTGGCCGCGCTGCCGGGCGTTGAGCAGACCCCGATCAAGTACGGTTCGCCGTCCTTCCCGGTCTATGGCTACAACCTGCAGATTTTCCGCGAAGATGGCTCGGTCTGCGGTGCCAACGAGAAGGGCATCGCCGCGGTCATTCCGCCGCTGCCGCCAGGCTGTCTGTCCACCGTCTGGGGGCAGGACGACCGTTTTGTCAGCACCTACTTCACCCTGTTCAAGGAGCCGCTGGTTTATTCCTCATACGACTGGGCGATCAAGGATGAAGACGGTTACTTCACCATCCTTGGCCGGACTGACGACGTGATCAACGTTGCCGGTCACCGTCTGGGCACCCGTGAGATCGAAGAAGCCATCCAGAACCACCCGGCGATCGCCGAAGTGGCCGTGGTCGGTGTCGAGGACAAGCTCAAGGGCCAGGTGCCGATGGCGTTCGCTGTCGTTAAGGATGCCTCCAAGCTTTCATCGCCGGAACTGATCAAGGCGCTGGAGAAGGAAGTCTTCGGTACGGTCGACAGCATTCTCGGCGCCATTGGCCGTCCGGCCCGTGTGCATTTCGTGACCGGTCTGCCCAAGACCCGTTCCGGCAAGATGCTGCGCCGTTCGCTGCAGGCGCTGGCCGAAGGCCGTGATCCGGGCGATCTGACGACCATCGACGATCCGTCGACGCTGGAGCAGATCAAGAACGCGCTGGCCAGCTAAGCGTCGTTCTCGTCTTATCAAGCCCGCCGATGCGAATCGGCGGGCTTTTTTACGTGCGCCATTTCAATTTTGGCCATTTTTTCCGGTTGACCGTGGAAGTCTGCGCAATGACGGCGTTTGCTTCGGCGTCACAATCCGTCCGAGGGTCGGGTGGTAGAATGCCCGCCAACTGAAGCTTTCTGTGGTTTTTGAAAAATGATTTACGAAACCGTTGCCGCCGTCGATCTGGGCTCCAACAGCTTCCGCCTGCAGGTCGGGCGGGTGGTGGATAACCAGATTTACACGCTGGACTCCATGAAGGAGCCGGTTCGCCTGGCCTCCGGATTGATGGCTGACAAGCGCCTCGATGCGCCGGCCCAGGCTCGCGCCCTGGACGCGCTGCGCCGTTTTGGCGAACGCTTGGGTGGGCTGGACAAAGGGGCGGTGCGGGCCGTGGCGACCAATACGCTGCGCGTAGCCAAGAATGCCTTCGAGTTCCTGCCGCTGGCCGAAGAGGCGCTCGGCTTCCCCATCGAAGTCATCGCCGGTCGCGAAGAGGCTCGCCTGATCTACATCGGCGCCTCCCATTCACTGCCATCGGCGGCGCACAAGCGCTTGGTCATCGACATCGGCGGCGGGTCCACCGAATTCATTATCGGCAAGCGTCACGAGCCACAGCTCATGGAGTCGCTGTACATGGGCTGCGTCAGCTACACGCTGCGTTTTTTCCCCGATCGCAAGATCGACCGCAAGCGCCTGCGCGAGGCGCAGGTGGCGGCAGCCAAGGAAATCGAGCTGATTGCGGCCGATTATCAGCGCTTGGGCTGGAAGGAGGCCATTGGCTCCTCCGGTTCGGCGCGGGCGATTGCCGATGTGCTCGAACTGAACGGCCTGAATCCGAACAACGAAAGCGGCATCACCCGGGTCGGGCTGGACAAGCTATGCAATCTGCTCATCAAGGCCGGTTCGGCCGAAGCGCTCGACCTGCCCGGGGTCAAGGGCGACCGCCTGCCGGTATTCCCGGGTGGCGTGGCGATCATGTCGGCGATTTTCGAAGAGCTCAACATCGAAAAAATGTCCTATGCCGACGGGGCTTTGCGCCTGGGCGTGCTCTACGACCTGCTCGGCCGCTTTCATCATCACGATATGCGGGATTCGACCGTGGCCCAGTTCCGTCGGCGCTATCAGGTCGAAGGCGACCAGGTCGAGCGGGTCGAAGCGACGGCGCTCTCGGCTCTGACCCAGTTGTTTGACGGCGTGCCGGGCGAGGCTGATGTCCAGTTCCTGTCGTGGGCCTGCCGCCTGCATGAAATCGGCATTTCCGTGGCGCACAACGCCTATCACAAGCATGGCGCCTACATCCTGACCTACGCCGACATGCCAGGCTTCTCCAAGAAGGATCAGGCGCGGCTGGCCATGGTGGTACTCGGCCATCGCGGCAAACTCGAAAAACTGGGGGCGATTCCCGCGGTCGACAGCGCCTGGGACCTCATTTTCTGCCTGCGCCTGGCGGTCCTGCTGCACCGTACGCGCGATGACCGGGCCATTCCTGCCTGGCGCGCCAGCCGTGGGGCGAACGGCTATGTTATCGAAGTCCCTGCTGACTGGCTGGCCGCCAATCCGTGGACAGCTGCCGCTTTCGGCGAAGAGGCCAGCGTCTGGAAACAGCTTGGGCGGGACTACATCCTCCACTCTAAGCCGACGAGGAAAATTGCATGAGCGAATCCCCGTGCTTGCTGGTCGAGCCGGGGAGAGTGGTGCTGTCCGGTTGCTGGACGCTAGCCGAAATGCTGCCTCAAATGCCGGCCTTGCAGGCCGATCTGGCAGCTTGTTCAAGCGGTATCGAACACTGGGATTTGTCGCCGGTAACGCGGCTGGATAGTGCTGCAGCCGTCCTGTTGTGGCGTACCTGGGGGGCGACGTGGCCGCCTGGACTGATCGCTGGGAAACTCCACCGGCAGGTGCTTCAGCGGGTGGCCGAATTGCCTCTGGAAATTCCGGCACTGGCCAGACCCCGAGCCCGGTTCCCCGAACTCGTCGGTGCCTTGGTGCTCAAGGCTGTCGTCAACCTGCGCGGCATGATCGCCATGTTCGGCCAGTTGCTGCTCGATACGGCCTATCTCTTCCGCCATCCGCAGGATGTGCCTTGGAAAGAAATTACCGCCAATGTCTACAAGTCGGGGGCGCAGGCGCTGGCTGTCACCGCGCTGGTTGGCTTCCTGATCGGGGTGACGATCAGCTATCTGTCGGCGTTGCAGCTCAAGAGCTTTGGGGCCGATCTGTTCATCGTCAATATTCTCGGCATCTCGATCATTCGCGAGTTGGGGCCGGTGCTCGTCGCCGTGCTGGTCGCCGGTCGTTCCGGTTCGGCGATGACGGCGCAAATCGGCGTGATGCGGGTAACCGAGGAAATCGACGTGCTGTCGACGATGGGCATTTCGCGCAGCATCCGTATCGTTTTACCCAAAATTTTCGGGTTGACCGTGGCAATGCCTCTGCTTGTGCTGTGGACCTCCGCCGTGGCGCTCTTCGGAGGCATGCTGGCCGCGCTGCTTCAGCTTGACCTGTCCCTCGTCTATTTTCTCGACAACCTGCCGCGCGCCGTGCCGGTCTCCAATCTCGTCATCGGCCTGAGCAAGGGGGTTGTCTTCGGCTTCGTCATCGCCGTCGTCGCCTGCCACTTCGGCCTGCACGTCAAACCCAATACCGAGAGCCTGTCGGCCAATACGACCAGTGCCGTGGTGACGGCGATTACCACGGTCATTCTTTTCGATGCAGTTTTCGCCGTGTTCACACGGAACATTGGTGTGCCCTAGCCATGAGCCCGTTACCTGTCATCGAACTGAACGGCGTTGGCGTGAGTTTTCGCGGAAAAGCAGTTCATCGCGATCTTTCGCTGCGTGTCGAGGAGGGGCAGATCGTTGGTTTGCTCGGCGGTTCGGGTAGCGGCAAGACAACCTTGTTGCGCGAAATTCTCGGCCTGTTGCGGCCGGATTCCGGCAGCGTTCGCCTGTTCGGTATCGATCTCAATGACCCGGATGTCCTGATGCAGCGCAATCTGCGTCGGCGTCTCGGTATGCTGTTTCAGCAAGGCGCCCTGTTTTCGGCCCTGTCGGTCTTCGACAATATCGCCTTTCCGCTACGCGAACTGCGTTGTCTCGACGCCGATTGGATTCGCCGCCTGGTCCATCTCAAGCTGGCGATGGTCGGGCTGGAGCCGGACCACGGCAAACTGATGCCGGCCGAACTCTCCGGTGGCATGGTCAAGCGCGTTGCGCTCGCCCGCGCCCTGGCGCTCGAGCCCGAACTGCTGTTGCTCGATGAGCCGACGGCCGGCCTCGATCCCGACCGTAGCCAGAATTTCGTTGAACTGGTCGGCGATCTGCAGCGCGAACTCGGCCTGACCGTTGTCATGGTCACCCACGACCTCAACACCCTGGCCGGGCTGGCCACCCATGTCGCCGTGCTGGCCGATCAGCACATCATTGCCTTTGGTCCGAAAGCCGAGGTCATGACAGTCGATCATCCGTTTGTTACCGGCTTTTTTGGCGCAGACCGCCGGAAGCTGCTTTAATTGGCATCCATGGAAAACAAGTCATACGCCTTCGCTGCCGGTCTCTTTGCCCTACTCCTCGGAGTGGCTGCGCTGCTGGCCGTGTATTGGCTGAGCGACAGCAAGGACTCTGAGCACGAATACATCGTCGTTACCAAGCAGAATATCGGCGGCCTGAACCCGCAGGCGCAGGTTCGCTATCGTGGCATCCGCGTCGGCAAGGTCAGCGACATCCGCCTCGATCCCGAGGATTACAGCAACATTCTGGTGACCATCTCGGTCAACGACGATGTGCCGCTGACCAAAGGGACCGTCGCCAAACTGAACTATCAGGGGGTCACCGGCCTGGCTCACATCCTCCTGCTGGAAACCGGCAAGGACAACGAGCCGCTGGCGCCAAACGACGCGCAGCCGCCACGCATCACGATGATTCCGTCCTTGCTCGAGGAATTGGGTGAAACCGGCATGGCTACGCTCAAGCAGGCGCGTCAACTGATGGCGAGCGCCAACGCCTCGCTGGACGATGAAAATCGCGCTCTCCTCAAGGCGACGCTGGCCAATCTTGAAGCAGCCTCCGGCAACATGAAGCCGGTTCTCGAAAACCTCAACACGACGCTGTTGCAGGTCAATAAGCTGCTCGACGACCGCAATATCCGGAATTTGTCGCAGGCGGCTGGAGTGGTTCAGCCCCTGCTGGCCGATACTCGTGTCCTGATCGGCAAAATGCAGGTGGCCACCGACAAGTTCGATGTCGCTATCGGCGATGCCTCGGCTGGTGGAACCTCGGCCCTGATGCCGCGCCTAAACGAACTCGCCACTGATTTTTCGCTGACCTCGCGCCAGTTGAGCCGCGTTCTTCGTGTTCTCGAAGATACGCCGCAAGGCCTGGTCTTTGGCGCGCCAGCCCAGTTGCCCGGTCCGGGCGAAGCCGGCTTCAATCCGGGCGGGGAGAAATAAGATGCGCTGGTTGCTTTCCCTGCTGCTTTGCGGCCTGCTGTCAGCCTGTTTCACGGCTGGCAAGCGCGGCGGCGATAGCGCGCTGGCCGTCTATGATTTTGGTCCGGCGCCAATGAGCCTGCTGGCCGCGCCGCGCAAGCAGCCTATGGCGCTGGAGGTGCGGGCGCCATTGTGGTTCGATTCGCTGGGTATCGATTATCGGCTGGCCTACGTCGATGTCGCGCGTTTGCGCGAGTACGCCCGGGCGCGCTGGGCCGGACCGCCGGCGCAAATGATTCAGCAGCGATTGATGCAGCAACTCGATTATTCAATTTCCGGGCAAGGGCAGGCGCGTTGCCTCGTGCGTCTGGAAATTACCGAATTCAGCCAGTTGTTCGCCAGTCCGGAAAGCAGCAAGGGCGTGCTGCAAGGACGTGTCGTTTTGCTCGACCAGTCGCGTCGCCAGTTGGCCGCGCTGGATTTGAGAATCGAAAAAATGGCGGTCAGTCACGATGCGCGCGGTGGCGTCAGCGCCTTGACGGCTACCGTGGAGCAATTGGCCGCAGATCTGCTGGCTTGGGAAACGTCGCAAGGTGCTGGTATTTGCGCTGGCTAGCTGGCAATGATTCGGTCGGCGATGCGTTGTTTGAGATCTGCCAGATTATCGTCGAAGTGCGTGTAATGCATCAGCGACAGTCCGAATACGCAAGCATAGAGCAATAAGCTGCGGCTCTTGGCCTCGGCATCCGACATGCCGGATTCAACAAATAATTTACGCGTGCATTCCAGTCGATAAAGGTCTACCGCCTCGACGACTGCCGCGGCCCGCGAGTCGTGGCGCGCCCAGTCACGAATGGCCAGTTCGATCGACATGCCCTTGCGGTTTCGGCTGGCGCCGTACACTTCGATGGCGTAGTGCAATTGCTGGCGCTCATTGCCGGCGGTAACTGAAGTCGTTTTTTCGATGTCGCGAATGCGGCCGATTTTCCATTGTTCGAGAACGGCATCAAGCAGCGCCTGCCGATCCTTGAAATGCCAGTAGAAACTGCCTTTGGTAACGCCGCAACGTTTGGCCAGCACCTCGACGCGCAAACCAGTGACACCTTCTTTCGCCAGAACGTCGATAGCCTCATCAACCCAGCGTTCGGGGTCGAGTTGCGTGCGTGTTACGGCGGCCCGCTTGCGGGGTTTGACGGATGAGGATCTAATCAAGGGCTTGACAGGTTTGTTTTCCATACGCTACCGTATGCGTTTCCATACGACA
>VIKE01000023.1:0-50463 GCA_008080565.1 Rhodocyclaceae bacterium
CGTTTGAGCCACGCCTCCAACCAGACGAGGGCGTCGAGGTCGAGGTGGTTGGTCGGTTCGTCGAGGAGCAGGATGTCGGACGGGCACATCAGGGCGCGGGCCAGTTGCAGACGCATGCGCCAGCCGCCGGAGAAGCTGTTGACCGGGTTGTGCAGCTCGGAAACCTTGAAGCCGAGGCCGAGGATCAAGGACTGGGCGCGCGCTTCGGCATCGTGCTCGCCGGCGTCGTTCAAGGCCATGTAGGCCTCGGCCATGCGCATGCCATCGTCGCTGGCTTCGGCGTCGTGCACCTCGTTGCGGGCGGCGAGCAGCTTGGTGTCGCCGTCGATGACGAAGTCGGTGGCCGATTGCTCGGTTTCCGGCATGTCCTGCGCCACCTGGCCCATCTGCCATTGCTTGGGGATCGAATAATCGCCGCCATCCTCATGCAGCGTGCCGTTGAGCAGCGCGAACAGCGTCGACTTGCCGGCACCATTGCGACCGACCAGGCCGACCTTCTCACCGGGATTGATGGTGACGGAGGCCTTGTCGAGCAGCACTTTCGAGCTGCGGCGCAGGGTGACGTTCTTGAGGATGATCATGGGGTGTTCGTTTTCTTCAGAGGGTGGGCGCGTCAATGTCGCCATCAAGGTAAAACCAGCGGCCGTCCTCGCGGACAAAACGGCTCAGTTCGTGCAGGCGATGGCCGCGCCCGGCGATGCGATAGCGGGCGACGAATTCGACGGTGGCGTGATTTTCATCCTGCTGCTGACAGCGTTTGATTTCCAGCCCGAGCCATTTGGTGCCGTCGTCCTCGGCCAGGTCCATGCTGGCCGGCCGGGTCGAGGGATGCCAGCTGGCCAGCAGGTAATCGGCCAGCTTGAGCACGTAGGCGCTGTAGCGCGAACGCATCAGCGCCTCCGGCGTCATTTCATTTTTGGCCGAAAAATGCAGTTGACCGCAGCATTCGGCATAACGCCTGCCGCTGCCACAGGGGCAGGCGTCTATATCCTTCATTGCGCTTCAACGACCTCGCCGCCCAGCGCTTCGAGCAGTTGCGGCAGGAAACGCGACAGCTCGCCGGTCATCAGCGCGAAATCGGCGTCGAATTGCTCGTCGGCGTGTTCGGCCGATTTCTCGGCCTCTTCCTTGAGCAGGTCGAGGAAGGCGAGGCGCTTGATTTCGAGCTTTTCGCCAAGGACGAAGGAGATGCGGTCGTCCCAGGTCAGCGCCAGCTTGGTCGGCATCTTGCCGGCCGCCAGGTGAGCCTTGATCTCGCCGCTGATCTCGTCGCCGTCGAGCGGGTGACGAACGTAACGCACTGCGGCCTTTTCCTCGCCGGCCGCCTTCAGTTCGCAATCGCGGTCGATGGTGAAACCGGCCGGCGCGTCGCCGCCCGCCAGCCAGTCGGCCATCGCGGCTTGCGGTGAAACCTGGGTGTGGAGCATGGTCAGCGGGAAGTCGTCGAGGCAATGGCGCAGATGCTCGATGACCTCTTCGGCCTTGGCCGGGCTGCCGGCATCGACGCAGAACCAGCCGTTTTGCGGATCAAGCCAGACGTAGGTCGTGCGGCGGCGGGTGAAGGCGCGCGGCATCAGTTCTTCCGTGACGCGCTCGCGCAATTCCTTGAGCTGCTTGCGCCCTGGCGCGTAGCCCTGCTGGGCTTCGACCAGTTCGGCGCGCTCCTTGACCTCGTCATTGACCACCGACGATGGCAGCAGGCGCTGCTCGATGCTCAGGGCGATCATCCACTGCTGGCCGAGCGAATAGACCAGCGCGCCATCGCGGCGCGGCGACACCCAGCCCCGGCTCATCGGCTGGTTGCTCGGGCACTTCACGAACGGGCCACGGGCCAGTTGCTCTTCGAATTTGGCGAGATCGACTGCCCACGGCGTCGGCAGGCGGTAAAGCTGGAGATTACGGAACCACATGAATCATTCCCGGTTTGCTGTCATTGAGGCGCGAGAGTTTAACAGCCCGCCATCGTTGGCGCATGACGAGCCGACGACTACCGCCCGGACACGCATCGCCAGATGCCTGAACAGGCGGCCGTCTTGCCCCGGCAAAAATAAAAATGCCGACATCGAGCGATGCCGGCATTTTGCCGATCAAGCGGCCGGCAGGCCGCCGGGGTTTACTTGCTGGCGGCAACGCCGCCCGTCTTGCTGACCATGAACTCGACGGCCGCCTTCATTTCGGCATCGCTCAGATTGGCCAGACCACCACGGGCCGGCATCGAGTTGTGGCCGTTGATGGCGGACTTGACCAAAGGATCGACGCCATTTTGCAAACGCGGTTTCCAGTCGTTCATATCACCCAGCTTCGGCGCGCCCTGTTTGCCACTGCTGTGGCATTCCTGGCAACGCTCCTTGACCACCTGTTCGCCAGTGCGCGACTTCGCGGTCTTGGCGACCTTCTTCGCATCGGCGGCCTTGCCGCCGCTAACCATGTAACCAACGGCGCGCGTCATCTCGAGATCGGTCAAGGCGGCTTGACCGCCGTGGGCCGGCATATTGCGAACACCGGTAATGGCATTCTGCGTCAACTTGTCCAGACCTTTGGCGGCACGTTCTGCCCAGGCGGACTGATCGCCGATTTTGGGGGCGCCATCCTTGCCAGTCGTATGGCAGGCAGCGCAGACCGTGTCGACGACTTCCTTACCAGAACGATCGGCGGCAAGTGCGGGGGCAGAAGACAGCGCAAGGGCCAGGATGGGAAGCAATATACCGCTGACGGCAATTTTCATTTTTTTCATGATTTCCTCATTTTTTCTGACAAACACCGACTCTCATTCTACTCAGGAGCCATCAATCAGGCAGCTATTTTTTCCGGAAAATCACATCCCAAACGCCATGACCCAGGCGGATGCCGCGGTTCTCGAATTTGGTCAGCGGACGGTAGTCGGGGCGCGGCGCAAAGCCGTCGGCACTGTTGACCAAAGTCGGTTCGGCCGAAAGGACTTCCAGCATCTGGTGGGCGTACTCTTCCCAGTCGGTGGCGCAGTGAAAATAGCCGCCCGGCTTGAGGCGCGAGGCGAGCAGCGCGACGAAGGGCGACTGGATGAGCCGACGTTTGTTGTGGCGAGCCTTGTGCCACGGGTCGGGGAAAAAGACATGGACGCCATCGAGCGAGGCTTCGGGCAGCATGTCGCGGACGACTTCGACGGCGTCGTGCTGGCAGATGCGCAGGTTAGTCAGTTCGCGCTCGGCGATCTGCTTGCACAGGGCGCCCACGCCCGGCACGTGCACTTCGACGCCGAGGTAATCGTTGTCGCGATTGGCATCGGCAATCCTGGCCGTGGTTTCACCCATGCCGGTGCCGATTTCGAGGATTTTCGGGGCATTTCGGCCGTAGACCGTGGCCAGGTCGATGGGCTGCGGGGCGTAGACGACGCCGATCTTCGGCATCATCTCGGCGTAGTAGTTTTCCTGGGCCGAGGACATGCGGCCGGCGCGACGGACGTAGCTTTTGATGTGGCCGTAGCCTTCGCGGCCTTCTTCGTAGACGCCTTCACCGACGGCAGCCGGTTGAATCAGGGGGGTAGCGCTCATGAGCCGATCAATCCGGAAGTCGGCGACGATGGGTCGGCCGAGTAAAGTTTGCGCGGCATGCGGCCGGCCAGAAAAGCCTCGCGGCCCGCTTCAACACCCTTCTTCATGGCGCTGGCCATGAGAATGGGGTTCTTGGCGTGGGCAATGGCGGTGTTCATCAGCACGCCGTCACAGCCAAGTTCCATGGCAATCGCGGCGTCGGATGCCGTACCGACGCCGGCATCGACGATGACCGGCACCTTGGCGTTATCGATGATCAGGCGCAGGTTCCATGGATTGAGGATGCCCATACCGGAGCCGATCAGCGAGGCGAGCGGCATGACCGCGACGCAACCGATTTCTTCGAGCATTTTGGCCTGAATGGGGTCGTCCGAGCAGTAGACCATGACATGAAAGCCATCCTTGACCAGGGTCTCGGCCGCTTTCAACGTTTCCGGCATGTTCGGAAACAGGCTGGTCGGATCGCCGAGAACTTCGAGCTTGCACAGCGGATGACCGTCGAGCAGTTCGCGGGCCAGACGCAGGGTGCGCACGGCATCGTCGGCGGTGTAGCAGCCGGCGGTATTGGGCAGGATGGTGAATTGCGAGGGTGGCAGGGCGTCGAGCAAATTGGGCTGGCTCGGGTCCTGGCCGATGTTCATGCGGCGGATCGCCACGGTGACGATCTCCGAACCGGAGGCGTCGATGGCCGCCCGCGTTTCGGCGAAATCCTTGTACTTGCCGGTGCCGACCAGCAAACGGGAACGGTACGCCTTGCCGGCGATAGTCAGTTGATGCATGGGGTAGGCTCCTTAACCGCCGCCAACGGCGACGACAATTTCAAGTTGGTCACCCGACACCAGCGCCGTCGTGGCGTGCTGGCTTTTGGGGACAATTTCGCCGTTGCGTTCAACAGCGATACGCTTGCCGGTGTAGCCGAGTTGCTCAATCAGGCCGGTCACGGTCAGCGTGTCGGAAAACTGGCGGGCTTCGCCATTGATCTTGAGTTCTAGCATCGGGCTATTTTAACAAGCCGCGCGGCTTGCGCGGGGCGCTTGTGAACAGGCGATCATATAGCCAGTTAGGCAGGACGCGCAGGACTTTGGCGACAACGCCCATTGGCCAAGGAATGACGGCATAGCTGGTACCCCGCGCGATCACCGTAGCGAAACGGGATGCCGCCTGATCGACCGGCAGCAAAAACGGCATTTTGTAGGGGTTGACCGCAGTCATCGGGGATTCGATGTAGCCCGGAGCAATGGTGACGACCTTGATGCCGTACGGGCGCATTTCAAGACGCAGGCTCTCCAGATAGGCGATGGCCGCCGCCTTCGAAGCCGAATAAGCCTCGGCGCCGGGCAAACCACGAATGCCAGCCACCGAGGCGATGCCGACCAGACGCTGCCTTTTGCGGCCGTCGCCAGCCGCCTTCATCGCCGGAATGAAGGGAGCGAAGGTCGCCGCCATGCCGAAAACATTGGTATCCATGACCCGACGAAAGACGTCGAGATCCTCTTCGAACTCGGTCAGCGTGCCGGCTGAAACGCCAGCATTGGCGATGATGATGTCCGGGGCGCCGAAGCGGGCAATGAAATCGGTAGCAGCGGCATGCAGGGCAGGGGCATCACTGACATCAAGCGCGTAACAGGCATGCCGACCGCCCAAACGCTGGTTCAATGCCTCGAGAAACTCGTTTCGCCGCGCCGCCAGGCCCAGGATGGCGCCCTCGGCGGCGTAGTAAACGGCAAGCGCCTCGCCGATTCCCGACGAGGCGCCCGTGATGAAGACTTTAAGCGTCAATTATTTCTTGCCGGCGCCCTTGGATTTCTCGCTGCGCGCCTGAGCGATCAGCTTGTCGGCCACGGCCAGCTTCTCGTTGAAACCCATGTCGCCGATCAGGAACTTGCCATCGACTGCCAAAGCCGGCACGCCCTGGATCTTGTAAGCCTGCGCCATCTGGTCGGCACGCTTGACCTTGCTCATGACACCGAAGGAATTGAAGGTTTCGCCAAATTTCTTGGCATCCACACCCTTCTTGACGACCCATTCGGTCAGCGTTCTTTCATCGAACAGATTGATGCGCTCGCCATGAATCGCCCGGAAAACGTCGCCTTCAAGACGATGCAGGTCGCCGGTGATTTCGAGCGCGTAGTAGAGCTTGGCGATGTTGGCCCAGGCTGCGCGCCCGAAGGTGATCGGCACCTTCTTGACGACCACGTCGGACGGCAGCTTGGCCGCCCAGGCGGTCAACAGCGGGTTGAAATCGGCACAATGCGGGCAGCCGTAGCTGAAAAACTCGAGCACCTCGATCTTGGCCGGATCCTCGGTCGGCTGGACCGGACTAACCGGCGTGAACGCGGCGCCCTGAGCAAAAGACGGCATTGCCACGGTCAACCCGAAAAAAAGGGCAAAAATGGAACCGACGAAACTACGACGTGCATCCTTCATTCGCTACTCCTATTTGGCTAGTTGAGCTTCAACACCCGATTTGGCAAGCTCGGCACGGACTTTGTTCAATTCATCTATCTTCGTGTAGGGACCGACACGAACCCGATAGAAGGTCTTGTCCTGAATCATCACCTGCTGAACAACGGCCTCTATACCCATAAACGCCAACTTGGCCTTTTGGTTGTCAGCGTCCTGCGCCGTACTGAATGAACCCGCCTGCAGGAAGAGCGGCGTCTTCGACTCCTTGGGCTCGTCCTTCTTGGTTTCGTCCTTCTTCGGCTCTTCCGTCTTGGCATCCGGCTTGGGCGCCTTGTCGGGCACCGCGTCGGCCTTGCCGGGCAGGATGTCGTAGAACTGGAAACGTTTTTCCGGGATCGGATCACCCGGTTTGCCGGGCAACGCCAGTGGCTGGCTCGGCTGCCCGTTCTTGCCATTGGCCGCGTCAGCCCGGGCCGGCGGCTGCGCCTTCTCGACAAAAGGCAGCGGCGACTTGTTGAGATACCAGACGACGCCTGCCGCCAAGCCGATACCGATGACCAGACCGATAAACATGCCGACCAGCGTGCCGCCGGCCGACTTCTTTTTCGCCGGCTGGCTCTTGCGGGGCTTCATATCGCGACTCATGGCAATTCCTTACATGGATTCCGGACAGCTGACGCCCAGAATGGTCAGTCCGTTGCGTATCGTCTGGCGGACGGCGATAGCAAGGGCGACGCGGGCATCGCGCAGCGCCGCATCGTCAACCAGCATGCGCTCGGCGTTGTACCAGCCATGAAACTCGCCGGCCAGATCCTTCAGGTAGAAGGCGATCAGGTGCGGCGCCAGTTCGCGGGCTGCACTGTCGATCAGGTCGCGGAATTCGGTCAGCTTGCTGGCGATGGCCAGTTCGCGCGGATTACTCAGCAACGATAGGTTGGCATCTTCCAGCGTCGCTTGGACACCGGCCCACTGATTGACCACCGAACAAATGCGGGCGTGGGCGTACTGGATGTAATAAACCGGATTCTCGTTGGTCTGACTCTTGGCCAGATCAAGGTCGAAATCGAGGTGCTGATCGGACTTGCGCAGGGCGTAGAAGAAACGGCAGGCATCGTTGCCGACCTCGCCGCGCAGCTCGCGCAGGGTGACGAACTCGCCTGAGCGCGTCGACATCGACGCCTTCTGGCCATTGCGGTAGAGCACGGCAAACTGGACGAGCGCCACCTGCAACTTGCCGGCATCCAAACCAAGGGCGGTGATTGCGCCATTGACGCGGGAAATGTAGCCGTGGTGATCGGCGCCCCAGATATTGATGACCTTGTCGAAACCACGTTCGAACTTGTTGAGGTGGTAGGCGATGTCCGAAGCGAAATAGGTGTAGAGACCGTTCTCGCGCTGGACGACACGGTCCTTCTCGTCGCCAAAGGTGGTCGATTTGAACCAGCGGGCACCGTTCTGTACGTACAGATGGCCGTTCTTTTCGAGCAGATCGACGCAACGGGCAACCAGACCGGTATCGAACAGGGCCTGCTCGGAGAACCAGACGTCGAAATGGACGCCGAATTGCTCAAGATCGTCGCGGCAATCGGCCAACTGCTCGGACAAGGCATGCTGATGGACGTAGGTCCAGTCGGCACCGAGCAAGGTCTTGGCGTTGGCGATCAAGGCATCGAGATGCTGGTCGCGCTGGCGCTTGGCCTCGTCGTCGGCCCGTTCGGCATCCGGCAAGCCGGGCGTGCCGGCCAAAACATCGGCCGCCGGACGGACGAACTTGGTGCCATGCGCCGCGCTCATCTGCTTGGCCATGTCGCGCACATAGTCGCCCTGATAGGCATTGGGCAGGAAGGGTACATCGACGCCATTCTGCGCCAGGTAACGCAGCCAGGTCGACAAGCCCAAGATGTCCATCTGCCGGCCGGCGTCGTTGACGTAGTACTCGCGCGTCACATCCCAGCCGGCGAAAGTCAGCAGGTTGGACAATGAGGCGCCATAAGCCGCGCCGCGGCCGTGACCAACGTGCAGCGGACCGGTCGGGTTAGCCGAGACGAACTCGACCTGCACCTTCTGCCAGCCACCCAGCGTCGACCGCCCGAAATTCTCTCCCTCGGCCAGCACGGCCTTGACGACACTGGTCTTGGCGCCGGCATCGAGGGTGAAATTGATGAACCCGGCCCCGGCCACATCGGCTTTGGTGACCAGCGCCGAGACGGGCAGTTCATTGACCAACTGCTGGGCAATCTCACGCGGATTTTTCTTCAGCGCCTTGGCCAACTGCATGGCCAGGTTGGTCGCGAAGTCACCGTGCGTCGGATCGCGCGGACGCTCCAGATGAATGGGGGTATCGGTTGCGGTCGGGGCAACGCTGGCCAGCGCCTGTTGGAGGAGGGCGGTCAGCTGGGATTTGACGTCTAGGGGCATTGATTTGGGGCGAAAATTTGCAAAACGTCGATTATACGCTGCCGATCTCGACTTATTTGGCCGGAGCAACAATCGCCGACCATGCCGCAAGCTTGTCGGCGTAGCTGCTGGCGGCATGGGCCGGACTGGTCGACGGCAAGCGAATCAATTGCAAATCCGCCCCCGGCAACCCGGGCAGCACATGACGGCGAAAGGCCGCCTCAGCTGCACCGCCATTGAAAAAAACACGACGAATGCCACGGTGAACGGCAAAAAAGGCTGAAAAATCGTTAACGCAAACCGAGGCCTTGACGATATCGGCATCGAGACTACCCGGGCGCTCACCCGCCGCGATCACATCCCACAGCGCAATGCCCGCCGCCCGCAATTTTTCCAGCCGCTGGGGATAAGGCAAAGCGGGTCCGGCGCCAATCAAATCACCCATGATTCGCCAGAAGGCGTTCTGCCGGTAGGCATAATATTCCTGCGCCGCCAGCGACGCCTTGCCCGGCAGGCTGCCAAGAACGAGCAGCCGAGCCGACGGGTCGGCAACCGGTGGAAAACAGTGACTCAGCGACACCCGAAAATCAGCTGTCAGCCGCCCATCACGCGGTTCTTGCCGGCGCGCTTGGCCAGGTACATGGCCTGGTCGGCCCGCCGGATGGCATCGGTACCCGACTCGTCGGCCGCCAGCTGGGCCACCCCGGCACTGAAGGTAATCAGAATCTTCTCGTTCCCCGCCATGTAGATGGCCTTGGTCAACTCCCGCTGCAAGCGGGCCATTGCCTCGATGCCCTGATCAAGGGTCGTTTCCGGCATCAACACGACGAACTCTTCACCGCCGTAGCGGGCCAGCGTATCGCTCGGCCGCATGTTGCGACGTGCCACATCGGCCAGATGAACCAAGGCACGGTCGCCAGCCTCGTGACCGAGGCGATCGTTCAAGCGCTTGAAATTGTCGATATCGAGCAAACTGACCGACAGCGGCGTTTCCTTGCGCCGCACGCTTGAAACCTCACGCTCCATGGCCTCATCCAGCCCCTTACGATTCAGGGCATCGGTCAGCGGATCGTGGCGGGCAAGAGCGCTGGCACTATCCAGCTCCTGGTGCAGGTGCATCAGTTCTGCCTCGGTAACCACCACCTTGTCCTGCAGGCTCTTCAATTGCTCACGCGAGTGTGCCGTCTCCTCGGCCATTGCATGCGTCGCCGCGATGACGTCATCGAGCAGCGGTTTCAGATCCCCGATGCTGGATATCTGTTCGATCTGGCGTGCGCTGGCTTCGATCCGCCCCTCGAAGTCAGTACTCGACTTGTTCATCACGCCCAAACGCTCGATGAACTCGGCAAGCATCTGGCGCATTTCTGCCTGCGCTTCGACCGAACGCGACTTGGCACGCCCCTGCTTTTCCATCACGTCGCGCAGGCGACGCTCCATTTCATCAAGATGGCGCAGCGTCAGCGGCGGTGCCACACTGGCCAGCAGGCCGTCGATCTGCCCCTTGAGCCAGTTGTCGTCCGTACTTAATTCACCGATATTTTCAATAATCAGATGCAGCAACTTGAGCAGGGAGCCCTTGATCTCGACCTGCTCCTCCGCCGCAAAGACAGCCTGATGCGTCAGGCTGCCAAAAAGTGCCTGGACCTGCCCAATCTCGACCGTCGGCTGCCGCAACAACAGGAGTAATTCGCCGGCCACACTGAGAACCCGGGAGTCTTCCTCACCAAGTGCCGGCAGCACGCATTCGACAAAACGCGCCAGCTTGCCAGCGAACTCACTGGGCAAGGGCTGCGCAAGGTGTTGCACACCCCCCTCAAGGACGCGGGACTCGCCAGCCAGAGCAAAGGCAACCAAGGACTCTTTGATCCCCTGCCAGCTACGCTTGGAAATTGCGCTGGCGAGCCTGTCCAACTGCCTCTCCTGCTCTTCATTCCGGGCCGGCAAGTCACTCAGCAACTCGCGTAGCGGCCCCTCAGGAAACGGCGGCAGATTGGGTAGATTGGCGATTTCATTGTAGCAAGCCTGATAATTGGCCGGCGTCGGAGCCAATTGACTGGTCGCCAGACGCTTGAGCGCCTCACGAGCAATAACGGAGGGGTGTTTCGGTTCGTTCATCGACGCTTCGAATGACTAATGGTGGCTAAGCATGACACCGGCAGGTTTCATTATTGAGTTTATCCTATTGCCCACACCAACTTGCAAGATTGTTGGTGCCCCACCCTGCCGCCTCAAACAGTCACAAATCACGGGGGCGTAACCGCCGTTGGCGTGTTAACATGCTCGTTTAGCGATTTTGCCCGGCCCGGCCGGCGTTTACAGTCCACATGCGTCTCCTTCGTTTGCTCAAGATCGCCTCAGTCGCCAGCCGTTTCGGCCTCGACGAAATGGTGCTCGAACACGAGCCGAGCGGTCGCCTGGTACGCCTCGCCAACGCCCTGCAATTCTGGCGCGACCTGTCCACGCCACGCGCCGTTCGCCTGCGCCTTGCCCTCGAATCGCTCGGGCCCATTTTCGTCAAGTTCGGCCAGGTACTGTCTACGCGACGCGACTTGATGCCGATGGACATTGCCGACGAACTGGCCAAACTGCAGGATCGCGTCCCGCCTTTCGCCTCCGATCTCGCCCTCGCCGAAATAGAGAAGGCCTATGGCCGACCAGCCAGCGAGGTCTTTGCCGAATTCGACCCGACGCCAATCGCCTCGGCGTCGATCGCCCAAGTCCATTTCGCCAAGCTGCACGCCGAAGATGGCGGCCATGAAGTAGCCGTCAAGGTATTGCGCCCCAACATGCTTTCGGTCATCGAGCACGATCTGGCGCTCATGGACAACCTGGCCATGCTGCTAGAAAAGCTGTGGGCCGATGGCAAGCGCCTGAAACCACGCGAAGTGGTCGCCGAATTTGCCAAGTACCTGCGCGACGAGCTCGACCTCATGCGCGAAGCAGCCAATGCCTCGCAACTGCGCCGCAACTTCACCGATTCGAAGCTGCTGATCGTCCCCGAGATTTACTGGGACTTCTGCACGTCGACCGTGATGGTCATGGAGCGCATGAAGGGCACGCCGATCTCGCAGATCGACAAACTGCGCGCCGATGGCATCGACCTCTCCAAGCTGTCTGCGGCCGGCGTCGAAATTTTCTTCACCCAGGTTTTCCGCGACGGCTTTTTTCATGCCGACATGCATCCCGGCAACATTTTCGTCGCCCCGGATGGCCGCTACATCGCGCTCGATTTCGGCATCGTCGGCACGCTGACCGATTCCGACAAGAACTACCTGGCGCAGAACTTCCTGGCCTTCTTTCGCCGCGACTACAAACGCGTTGCCGAAGCCCACATCGAATCCGGCTGGGCCCCAAAAGACACCCGGGTCGACGAGTTCGAAGCCGCCATCCGCGCCGTCTGCGAACCAATATTTGATCGCCCGCTCAAGGACATTTCCTTCGGTAAGGTGCTGCTCCGCCTGTTCCAGACTTCGCGCCGTTTCAACGTCGAAATCCAGCCGCAACTGGTCATGCTGCAAAAAACCTTGCTCAACATCGAAGGCCTCGGTCGCCAGCTCGACCCGGAACTCGACCTGTGGACCACCGCCAAGCCCTTCCTTGAGCGCTGGATGAGTGAGCAGATTGGCTGGCGCGGACTGATCCGCAGCTTCAAACAGGAAGCTCCCTATCTGGCCCGCACCATTCCGCAACTGCCGCGCCTTGTCCATCAGGCGCTGGCCCAGCCGGCCAGGCCTGACCTGCAACCGCAAATCGATCGCCTGATCGCTGCCCAGCACCAGCAAAACCGCTGGCTGGCCGTTATCGCCTTGCTTCTCGCCCTGCTCCTCGGCGCGCTGCTTGCCTGACCGCCGATGGCCGTAGTCAACCTCACCACCTTCACTGAAGAGAACATCGCCGAGTGGTTCGCCACACGCGATATCAACAAGGCCCGCCCCTACGTCGACCTGGTGCGCGACCTGACCATCGAAGGCAGCCAGATGCGTGCCCTGGTCCCCGGTTCGTCAAGCGAGCCTTACGTCGCACAGGCTTACCTGAGCCAGGCCCAGAGCGGCGAAATGACGGTAATCAGCCGCTGCACCTGCTCAGCCGGCAAACATTGCAAGCACGTTGCCGCCATGCTGCTCAGGGCCATCGAAGAACGCAATCCGAAGGAACCGGTCAGTGGCAGCGCCCTGTCCTGGCTCGAAGACCTGCGCCGCGTCTCGGTCGCTGTCGCCAAAAAGAAAGCCCGGCCGGCCAGCGCCCGCCAGCAACTTTTCTACATCCTGAAATGGACGGCCGACAAGCGTCAGTTCGGCATTGAGATCCGCAAGGGCAAGTATCCGGAGAGCGCCGAGGAATGGTGGAAGGTGGACCGGGCGCTGGTCACGCCGCCGCAGTTCGTCAATGAAGAAGACCTCGGCATCCTGCGCCTGATCTGGGCTGACCGTGGCCACGAAACCGGCTTGCGTGCCTTTGGCCTGGGCCCCAAGCATGGCGCCGAAATCCTGCAGCGCATGGCGGCCAGCCACCGGCTTTACCCGGAGGACGACCTCGGTCTGCCGCTCAACGCCGGCCCGACCCGACCGGCCAGCATCGGTTGGCAGGTGGATGGCATGGGCTTTCAGCGACCGCATTTGAAGCCAGATCCATCTGCCGAGATGATCGTCGCCGTCGATCCCCCGTGGTACATCGATCTGGCCGAGGGCGAGGCCGGGCCGCTGGAAGTGACCGGCAACCCGGACGTGATCAACCGCCTGTTCTCGCTGCCGCCGCTCTCGGCCAACGAAGCCGCGCTGGTCGCCGAAGCACTGTCCGAACTGGCGCCCGACCTGCCGCTGCCCGGCTCCGATGCCGGCGCCCGCCTGCGCCTGGTTGACGCTCCGCTGATTCCGATCCTGCAACTGGAAACCCTGCACACACACGGCCACCGGGCCTGGCGCAGCTATCCTCAGAACTTCGGCGGCGGCCCCTTTGATGTCGCCAAGATTATTTTCCGCTACGGTGATGCCGAGGTTCGCCCCGAAGAAAAGAGCGAGTTCATCACCCTGCCGGAAGGCGAGACCATCCGCCTGATGCGCCGCCCCGAGGATGAGGCCAAGGCGTTGCAGGCGCTTGAAGGCTGCGGCTTGCAAAAGATCCCCGGACACACGCTGCACACTTTTGGCAGCCCGCCGGAAGGCATTTACGGGCTGGCCGAAGAGGCCAGCTGGGTGCCGTTCATGCAGGATGGTACCCAGCGTCTCAAGGAAGCTGGCTGGCAGGTCGAATTCCCCGAGGATTTCCGTCACCACGTCATCGAGGTCGATGGCTGGGAGGCCGAACTTTACGAGGCCGACAACGGCTGGTTCAACCTCGACATGGGCGTCATGGTCGAGGGCGAGCGTCTGCCGCTGGCGCCCTTGCTGGCCAACCTGTTCCGCACCGACCCGCGCTGGCTGGAAGCGGCCGAACTCGAGCGCGTCCCCGATGACGAGGGCATTGATCTCTACACCGCCCGCGGCAAGCGCCTGCGCGTCCCGGCCGGTCGTCTCAAGCCGCTGGCCGCGACGCTGATCGACCTGTTCGACGGCTTTACCGGCGGCAATACCCTACGCCTGTCGCGCTTCGACGCACCACGCCTGGCCGAGTTGTCCGATATCAGCCGCTGGCAGTTCCGCGGCCAGAGCGACATCATGGCGCTGGCCGAGCGCCTGCTCAAGGCGCAGGGTATCGGCGACGTCGAGCCGCCGGCCGGCTTCAAGCTCGAACTGCGCCCCTACCAGAAAGAAGGCCTGGCCTGGCTGCAGTTCCTGCGCGAGCACGATCTGTCGGGCATCCTGGCCGACGACATGGGTCTCGGTAAAACAGCCCAGACGCTGGCCCATCTGTTGATGGAAAAGGAAGCCGGGCGCCTCGACAAGCCGGCGCTGATCATCCTGCCGACCTCGCTGATCTTCAACTGGAAGAACGAGGCTGCGCGCTTCGCCCCCGGCCTCAAGGTGCTGTCACTGCACGGCCCGGAACGCAAGGTCCTGTTCCCGCAAATCATGCAGCACGACGTGGTGCTAACGACCTATCCGCTGCTCTGGCGCGATGCTGAGGAATTGATGCAGCACAGTTACCACCTGCTCATTCTCGACGAGGCGCAGACGGTCAAGAACGCCCAGAGCCAGAGCGCCGAAGCCGTGCGCAAGGTCGATGCCCGGCATCGCCTGTGCCTAACCGGTACGCCGCTGGAAAACCATCTCGGTGAATTGTGGAGTCAGTTCGACTTCCTGCTGCCCGGTTTTCTTGGTACCAGCAAGCAGTTCACGCGCCACTGGCGGACGCCGATCGAGAAGCAGGGCGATCTCCGTCGCCGCAGCCTGCTGGCCCGCCGCATCCGGCCCTTCATCTTGCGCCGCAAGAAGGAAGACGTGGCGCAGGAACTGCCGCCGAAAACCATCATCATCCGTAGCGTCGAACTTGAAGGTTCGCAGCGCGACCTGTACGAAACGGTGCGCGGCCAGATCGTCATCCTCGATGCCCTGCTCAAGCTCCGTCAGGTCTGCTGCGACCCGCGCCTGGTTAAGGCCACGGCGGCCCGCAAGGTGCCGGAACGGGCCAAGCTCGACCTGCTCATGGCGATGCTGCCCGAACTGGTCGATGAAGGCCGCAAGGTTCTGGTTTTCTCGCAATTCACCAGCATGCTGGCCCTGATCGAGCACGAACTCGACAAGATGGGCATCGCCTACGTCACGCTGACCGGTGACACGGTAGACCGCGAAGTGCCGATCCGCCGCTTCCAGGATGGCGAAGTGCCGATCTTCCTGATCAGCCTCAAGGCTGGTGGCGTCGGCCTTAACCTGACCGCGGCCGACACCGTGATCCACTACGATCCGTGGTGGAATCCGGCCGTCGAAAACCAGGCCACCGACCGTGCCCACCGCCTCGGCCAGGACAAGCCAGTGTTCGTCTACAAGCTGATCGTCAGCGGCAGCATCGAGGAAAAGATCCTCGCCCTGCAGGAACGCAAGGCGGAACTGGCTGCCGGTATCCTGTCGGACGACTATCGCGTCGACGTCAAGTTCGGCACGGACGATCTCGCCGCGCTGTTCGAGCCGCTGCCAGAATAAGGTTTTGGGCCGTTTTTTCGCGTCGACCGCAGGCGAGGGACATCGCCTACAATGAGCGCATCAGTAATCGCTAATACAGGAACCAACATGCGCCACCTCACATTTCTGCTTTGCTTCGCGCTGGCCGCTACAGTGGCCCAGGCCGAAGAGTGGATGGTCAAAAAAAAGCTGACCAGCAATTTTGCCGACACCCGCGACGCTGTCGTCATGGCCATCGAAAACCGCGGGCTGGTGATCAATTACACCTCGCATATTGCCGACATGCTGAACCGCACCGGCAGTGACATCGGCGCAACGCGTCAGATCTTCGAGCAGGCGGAAATCATCGAATTCTGCTCGGCTGGTCTGTCGCGCAAAATGATGGAAATGGACCCGCACAACATCGTGTTCTGTCCATTTGCGATCTCGATCTACACGCTGCCCGGCGAGAAAAACACGACCTGGGTCAGCTATCGGCAACCGAAAGGCCCCGCCGCCAAGATAGTTGCCCCGCTGCTCCAGGCGATTGCCGCCGAAGCGGGTCTTTAGGACTTCAAATTTGGCGGTTTTTTCCGGTTGACCGTGGCAAGCCCGGAAAAACTCGGTCAGACGACCAGTGTGCCGCCGAGCCAGTGGTAAAGGGCCGTATAGAGCAAAGTCGGATTGACCGGTTTGGCGACGAAGTCATTCATGCCGGCCTGCAGACATTGTTCGCGGTCCTCGGCAAAGGCATTGGCGGTCATCGCCAGGATTGGCAAGTCCTGGCGATTGGCCAGCTGGCGGATGCGCCTGGTCGCCTCGAGTCCGTCCATACGCGGCATCTGCATGTCCATGAGGACCAGTGCATATTCCTTGCTGGCCACCTTGGCGACCGCTTTGGCCCCGTCCTCGGCAACATCGATCGCCAGGCCAACATCTTCCAGCAGCATCTGCGCCACTTCCAGATTGATCGGGTCGTCCTCGACCAGCAGCACCAGGCGCCCGGCAAATTTGCGGCTGAGCATGGCCTCGATATCGCCGCCCTGCAGCGGGGATGACGGGTTTCTGACCTCGGCCAGCTGCCGTTTCAGGCGCGCCGTAATCCAGAAAACACTGCCCTTGCCGGGTGTGCTCTCGCCCCCTGCCTCGCCGCCCATCAACACGGCCAGATGCCGGGTAATCGCCAGCCCAAGGCCAGTGCCGCCGTACTTGCGGGTGGTCGACGCATCGGCCTGCTCGAACGGGGAAAACAGCCGGACCAAGGCGTCCGGCTCGATACCGATGCCGGTATCCGACACCTCAAGCCGGATCAGCACGCTGTCGGCATTCTCCTCAAGCACCTTGCTGCGCAGGCGGATCGTGCCGCTCTCGGTAAATTTGATCGCATTGTTGGCATAGTTGAGCAACGCCTGGCGCAGCCGCGTCGCGTCACCGAGCAGGCAGCCGGGCAAGACCGCCGATTCGACGCGCAAGGCCAGATTCTTCTCACGCGCCCGCCCAGCCAGCATCTCGGCGACTTCATTCATCAGGCGGGACAGCACAAGCGGCGCCTGTTCGAGCACCAGCTTCCCGGCTTCGATCTTCGACAGATCAAGAATGTCATCGATGATCGCCAGCAAATGCTGGCCCGAGGCTTCGATGCGATTCAAGGGCACGCTCAAGGCGTCATCCACCCCGCCACGACGCATCAGGTACACCGAGCCGAGGATGGCGTTCATCGGCGTCCGGATTTCATGGCTCATGTTGGCCAGGAAGGCGCTCTTCGCCTCGCGCAACTCCTGCTCGCCCCGCTTGCGTTCACTGATGTCGCTGACAAAGGTGATGTAGCGCGCTGGTTCAGTTGCACTTTCCGGCCGGTAATAGATGTTGATGTGCACCGGGATCAGATGGCCGTCGCGATGCTGGTTCGTCGTATCCATGCTGGCCCCGCCGGTTCGCCGCATTTCCGTCGTCGCCTCGGCAAAGCCGCCGGGCCGGATGGTCGGGTCGATATCGGGCACGCTGAGGTGAAGCAGTTCGTCGACCGAATACCCGAGCATTTCGGCCGCGACATGATTGACGTAAACAAAATGCCCGTCAGCATCGACCCAATGAATACCCAGCCCGACCCGGTCCATCGCAAACTGGGTTTGTTCAAGTCTGGCATTGGCTTGCGCCAGATCGCGGGTGCGTTCGGCAACCATTGTTTCAAGATGGCGTCGATGCTGGTCCAGTTCCGCCTCGCTTTTGCGCAAAGCCTCCTCGACGCGGCGCCGCTCGGTAATCTCCCGCGATACGCCGAGCACGCCAATCAATTCGCCATCCTTGTCGCGCATCGGCGTTTTAATGGTCTCAAACAACCCACGATAGCCGTTATCGGCGAAGGTAAGCCACTCCTCATTCACCGTCGGACCACCAGCCGCAGCAGCCGCACGGTCATTGGCACGGAAAAACTCGGCCAGTTCATGGCTGACGAAATCGTCGTCGGTGCGGCCGACAATGTCATATTCGCTGGCATTGTAAAGCCGGGAAAAGGCCGGATTACACGACAGATAAACGCCATTCGGATCCTTTACCCAGGCCAGGTCGGGAATCGCGTCGTAGAGCGAATCGAGAAAAGCCCGCTCACGTTCACTTTGGGCTAGGGCCACCGCCAGTTCCGCCCGCGCGTCATCGCGGTCGTCGGCCAGCGCCTGGGTCAGGCGCTCATTATTGCGGCAAAGAATGATCGCCTTGGCCAGATTGGCCAGGACCGGCTGGAATATCTGCGTCAGCGGCAGGTCGGAGGGTGGTGCAGCAGGCGACAGGAGCAGGATGGTGTAGCGCTCGTCGACCGGCAGATGGAGGCAATGGGTGTACGCCTGATCGATCGACAAGGGACGAAGCAAGGCGGGATCATCCAGCAACCTGACCTTTCCGGACAATAGTCCGCTCGGCAAGTTGAAACGTGTCCCGTGACGCTCGGCCAGCAGGTAATCGCCGATGGAGTTCTCCAGAATGGCCGATATCCCGAATTCAGTCGCATTCGGTGCAGAAAGGACAACACCAGCCGGGAAGGATGTGTGAAACAGCAGGCGTTGCAGCGTTTTTTTGAGCAGGCTATCAAGACCTAGCTCGCCGCCTGTCGTCAGCGAAAGGTCATAAAGAACACTGAGGATCTGCTCGCGGTTCATACCATCGGCCAGGGCGAACAAACCAGCGTTGCATTGTGGAACATCGGGTAGCCCCAGCGCACCGTGCTGCCGATCTCCCCCAGCGACAGGGCGCCCCCCATCTCGCCAGCCCTCGTTTCCGTCCGCAGTGCGTCCAGTTCTTTTTCGGCATCCTCACCGAGATGCATGCGTCGACCGGCACAATAAAAGGTCAGTACCTGCGCTCCCAGCATCGGCCCATGGGCGCCACGCAGATGATCGGCCAGCCGCTCAATGCAGCCGTGCGCGCCTGCCGCCGGCGCCTGCAACAGCACCAGCATGGCGTTCTCGGGAATTTCGCCGACGCAGTACAGCGAACCATCATCGGCCAACGCCACGGGGATACGCACCACGACGTCGCCATTGGCACGCAGGATACCGAAGGGAAAATGTACGGCGTATTCGTAGAAATTGTCACGCCTCAGGTCGATGCCATATTGCGCCTTGATAATTTCCTGGTAAACGTCGAATGCCGGCCGCCAGTCAATCATCGCGATCCGGTTGCCTTCGGTCGACGTCGCGCACATCGCCTGCTCCGGCTGCGCGAAGCCATGCTCCAGGGTAGGCGCCATGTTGCCGGGCAACAACAGGCCAAGCACGCCATCGCCAACCACCTGCGTTTCGTCGAACAGACAAGGCATCGGCTGAAAAGTCTCGCTCCCCGCGTTGACCCCGCCATATTCGACACGATTCGAGAGCTCAAGGTAGATGTCGTCAAGAATGCTGGCCACGTTCGGCACCATGCCATCAAAGAGCAGGAACAATGTCGGTTTTGGCGCACCGGGTAAGCAGCACTTCAAGCCCTCACGCGCTGCTGCGACTACAGCGCTGGCTGCATTACCCGTGGCGTTCACCGCAGGCAACAAGAAATGCGGCGGCATCTGATCAAAGCAAAGCAGCCAGACGCCATGGGTCAGAAAAGCTTCTTGCCGAATCAGCGCGGGAAAAATCCCGCCGACCAACGCCACCCCATGCTGCCGGCAGGCAGCCTGCAATACAGGCAGGTGGTCTTTTTCCGCTTCCGGCAACAAGGCGACAACCCCCGCCCCGGCTTGCCTCGGAGACCATTCGTTCAGCGCCTGCTCGATGGATTCGCGATTCAGTTCAACGTAGCGCATTGATCTCACCCGGCCGACTTTCCATGGTGCATTTTTTGAATTTTTGTATTGTTTACGAGTATCCCGGAAAACCCCGACCGCCTCAAGCGATATAGACAGCCGCGGTCAGGCGGTCGATCAGGCCGGCAAGTGCGTGGCGGACGGATTGCTCGCGAACCATGGCCCGGTCGCCGCTGAAATGACAGGTCTGAGCCTCGCACCCCCCGTCTTTACGGGCCCAGGCGAAACAAACCATCCCCACTGGCTTTTCTGGTGAACCGCCTCCCGGCCCGGCAATGCCGGTAATCGCCACCGACCAGTCGGCTCGACTGTTTGCCAGAACTCCCTGAGCCATGGCCCTCGCCACCGCCTCAGAAACAGCGCCATGGCGCTCCAGAGTGCTTTCAGGAACGCCAAGCATATCGACTTTGGCGGCGTTCGAGTAAGTCACGAAACCGCGGTCGAACCACGCCGAACTGCCGGCGATGGCCGTTACCGACTGGGCGAGCCAGCCGCCAGTACAGGATTCGGCTGCCGCCAGCCATTCGCCACGCTCGAGGAGCAGACGACCCAGACCTTCGGCAAGTTTTTCCAGTTCGGACATAATGCTCAATCCTAGCACGCGCCCCGAAACGAATGCCGACCATTGCCACCATACAACCCGAAGCGCTGATCACCGGTGTGATCCTCGCCGGGGGCCAAGGAACACGCATGGGCGGCGTCGACAAAGGCCTGCAGTTGCACGCTGGGAAAGCGCTGGTCAGGCACGTCGCCGAAAGACTGGCCCCCCAGGTTGATCAGCTCATGATCAATGCCAACCGCAACGAAGCAGCCTATACGGCCTTTGGCTATCCGGTGTTTGCCGATCGGATAACCGGCTTCGCCGGGCCGCTGGCCGGACTTCATGCCGCCCTGAGTGCTGCCAGCACGCCACTGGTGCTCACCGTGCCCTGCGATTCACCCGGATTGCCGCTTGATCTGGTCGGTCGTTTGCACGACGCGCAGCAGAGCAGTCATGCAAACCTGGCCATCGCCACGGCGGGCGGCCGTCTTCACCCGGTTTTCTGCCTGTGCCGCCGCTCGCTATTGGCACAACTCGAAGCCTATCTGCTGGGCGGCGGGCGCAAGGTTGCGGCATGGTGCGCCGACATGGGCGCCATCGAAGTCGATTTTTCGGACCAGTGCCAAGCCTTCGACAATTTCAACACCCTGGGCGACCTGACCAGAAGCTGAGTTCGCCAAGAACCTGTGGAAAACCGATATTGCACCGCAACATATTCAAGCTATACTCGATGCGCAGGAACAATAATTGTCCATAAATCGAGAACAGCCATGAACGTCAAGATCCATTACCGCATAACCCAGGACCGCGCCGGCATCCCGCAGGACTACACCGGCGCCCGCCACTTTGTAGTAAGCGAAGGCGAAGCAATCGAAGACACCGCAACCCATCAGCTGGCGACCGATTATCAGGTCCCGAAAAGCGCTGTCCAGATCTGCCGCATCGAGAGCTGAACCACCCCGACGGCCCCCACACCAAATGATCGGCACGGCACGCCAGAAAGGGCGTCTCCGTGCCTTTTTCACGACTGCACACTGACGTTGTGCGTCGCACAATTTTAGAACAACCACATTTTGTTACAGAAGGCTACGAAAGTACGACAGACTTTGGGAGCACGGGAACTTACACTGCAGTTGTGCATTGAACCCCTCCTCTCGAAACTCCCCCTTTCGAGAATTTCGACCCCGCCACTGGCGGGGTTTTTTTTGCTCAGTCACCGCACCGGGCCGTTATAATGGTGTTTTTAAACATTGCACTGGGGTCTTGAGCATGGCCGAGCAACATTCTTCCAAGAGCATCATGTGGGCAACGATCATCGTCACCGCCATTCTGATTGCTGTCATTTACCCGCTGACCGCCAACAAGAGCGGCTCGACGGCAACCACCAGCAGCGCAGCCGACGAAGCAGATATTCGCATTCAGCCGGTTGCCCGGTTTGAACTGGCCAAGGCCGAAGCACCTGCCGCCAGCGGCCCCCGCGATGGCGCAACGATTTACAACACGGTCTGCGGTGCCTGCCACAACACTGGCGCTGCCGGCGCTCCGAAGATCGACGACAAGGCTGCTTGGGCGCCGCGTCTGGCTACCGGCAAGGATGCGCTGATCAAGAGCGTCACCAATGGCAAGGGTGCCATGCCCCCGAAGGGCGGCGCCACGCTGTCCGATGACGAAATAAAGGGTGCGGTCGAATACGTGATGGGCAAAGCAAAATAAGACTTCATCACCCACATCAAGGGAGGCTGCGGCCTCCCTTTTTCATGGACATAATTTTCGTGCACGTAAAAAAGGGCGCCTCGTGAGCGCCCCGGCCAGCACAGCTTTTGGAGGGCTGCGACTGACGTCCTGCGGATTCCTTACTTCTTGGCCGGTTCAGCAGCCTTCGCGGCTTCCGGAGCGGCAGCAGGGGCGGCGGCCGGCTCAGCGGCCTTCTTCGCCTTCTTGACCTTGGCAACCGGCTTGGCTTCTTCCTTTTTCACTTCCGTGGCGGCTGCGACGGCCGGCTTGGCTTCCGGCGCCTTGACGGCTTCAGCAGCCTTCGGACCTTCGGCCTTGACGGTGGCAGCGACCGGAGCAGCAGCCTTCACTTCAGCGGCGGCTGGTTTGACATCAGCGGCGTGGGCAACACCAAAAGCGGTAGCAAGGATGATGGCGACGAGTTGTTTGGTCATTTTTGATTCTCCAGTGTTGTTGGTTCGGTTTTTGATCCGGCTTTGCAAAATTGCGCTGCCTTGTGCCGAATAACGCGACTGGTTACAGCCCGGATGTCATGAGCAGAGTAACCCGTTGTAACGGGGTGTCACCAAGCGGTTAGCGCTTGTTTCCGGCCAGCATGGCCTTCATGGCGTCGAGCCGGGCACTGCCGGTGGCCTTGTCGGGCGGGACATCCTGTTTGCCACCGGAGAACCGGACATCCTCCTTCCCCATTTCGTCGATGAAGCGCGATGGCTCGCAGGGCACGAATTCGCGCGCCTGTTTGCGGCGTTCGCAGTAGGAAATATTCAGGGTGTGCTGGGCGCGGGTGATACCGACGTACATCAGGCGGCGCTCTTCTTCCAGTTTGACCGGATCGACCGATTCCCGGTGCGGCAGGATGCCTTCCTCGACGCCGACCAGGAAGACATTCTTGTATTCCAGCCCCTTGGCGGCGTGCAGGGTCGACAGCTGGACGGCGTCGTAATCGTCGTCGTTCTGCTTGTCGAGCATGTTGATCAGCGCAATGCTCTGGGTCAGATCGACCAGCGTCTTGCCATCGAGCTCGCCTTTTTTGTTGAGCCAGTTGGCAAATTCGCAGACGTTGGCCCAGCGCGTTTGCGCCGTGCGTTCCTCTTCGTGGTCGTAGAGGAAGGTTTCGTAATCGATGGCCTTGAGCAGATCGGGCAGGACCTGATGCGCCGGCTCTTTGCTGGCCCGCGACTGGGTGCGATTGATGAAGTTGCAGAACTCGAGCAGGGGATCGAGCTGACGGGGCTGGACGCGGTGCGCGAAGCCTTCTTCAAAGGCGGCCTGGAACAGCGAGACATGACGCTCGCCGGCATAGATGCCGAGCACCTGCAGGGTCGCGGCGCCAATGCCGCGCTTGGGCGTGGTGGCGGCGCGGATGAAGGCCGGGTCGTCGTCTTCGTTGGCGAGCAGGCGCAAATAGGCCGTGATGTCCTTGATCTCGGCCTTGTCGAAGAAGGATTTGCCGCCGGAGAGCAGGTAGGGAATGCGGTGGTCGCGCAAATATTCTTCGAAAATCCGCGCCTGATGGTTGGAGCGGTAGAGGATGGCGTAATCCTTGAACTTGGCGCGATGCTCGAACTTGTGCGCCTGCAGTTTCATGACCACGCCTTCGGCCTCGGCGTCATTGTCGCGGCAGGCGGTGACGGAAATCTGTTCGCCGTGGCCGAGGTCGGACCACAGCTTCTTGTCGAACAGTTTTTCGTTGTGCGAGATGACGTTGTTGGCGGCCTTGAGGATTCTTACGGTCGACCGGTAATTTTGCTCCAGTTTGATGACTTTGAGGGCAGGAAACTCGGTCGGCAGTTTCTTGAGATTCTCGATGTCGGCGCCGCGCCAGCCGTAGATGGCCTGGTCGTCATCGCCGACGGCCGTGAACTGGGCGCGGACGCCGGTCAGCAGCTTGAGTAGCTGGTACTGGCAGGCGTTGGTGTCCTGATATTCATCGACCAGCAGGTAACGCAGGCGGTTCTGCCACTTGTCGGCAATTTCCGGGTGCTCGGTGAACAGTTTGACCGGCAGGCCGATCAGGTCGTCGAAATCGACCGCCTGATAGGCCTTGAGCGTCGCTTCGTAGGAAAGGAAGGCGTGGGCGGCCAGCTTTTGGTGCTCGTCGGTGGCCAGATGGCGCGCTGCTTCGGGGGTGATCAGGCCATTTTTCCAGTTGGAAATGGTGGACTGGACGATGCGCAGCGTTGCCTTGTCGACGGTGCCGGCCGTTTCGCTGATGATGCCGGCGCAATCGGCCGAATCGAAAATCGAGAAACGCGGCTTGTAGCCAAGCGCCTTGGCCTCCTCGCGCAGAATGCGGACGCCCAACGAGTGGAAAGTCGAAATCTGCAATTCGTCGGCTTGTTGCTTGGAGAGCAGCTTGCCGATGCGCTCCTGCATTTCCTTCGCGGCCTTGTTGGTGAAGGTGATGGCGGCGATGTTGCGCGGATTGAAGCCGCAGTTTTGCACCAGGTAGGCGATTTTCTGCGTGATCACCCGCGTTTTGCCCGAGCCGGCGCCCGCCAGCACCAGCAGGGGGCCGTCGAGGTAGTGGATCGCTTCGCGTTGCGGTTGATTGAGGCCGGACATGACTGTGCAAATGACGGCGCCCCGACGAGGCGGGGCGCGCTGGATAGGTTGCCTTGATTCTAACCTACCGACTCAATGCTGAAAATCGACCATTTTTACGTTTCACGTAGTAAACCGGGTTGACCGTGGAAGCCGCCTCAAACGGTATCGTCGATACCGATCAGACGATCCAGCGGCACACCGGGCTTGATCAGGCTGTCCGTGCCGAAATCCATTTCGAGCAGTTGCGCCGCAACGTCGCGCGCCCCTTGCAGCACGCGCTCCTGACCGTGAAAGTCGCCGACGGCGCCAGGGTCAACTTCGGCGATCTCCTGTTGCAGCGTGCGCTGGCGATCGCCTTCGATGCCTTCCATGACTTCGACCCGCCGAATCTGTTCGTTGTCGGCCGGACGCACCCGCTCGCTCGATTCACGAGTGGCGCGTTGCGTGGTGCTCGACAAACGGGTGAGTTTCATTGGGGGCTCCTTGCCCCCAATTACGGCAGTTAAAGCCGATAGCTTTAATTCAGCGCGCCAAAGACGTTTTTCAGCAGATCGCTACCAGCGCCCATCGGGTTGGCGCGCAGCTTCTTTTCCTCTTCGGCGATCATCAGGAACAGGCCGTCCATGGCCTTCTGCGTCACGTAGCTATCGACGTCGGCATTCTGCTTGTCGACCAGCCCGGCGCTCGCCGCCTTGCCGGCAAACTTGTTGTACTGGTCGGCCAGTTGAAGCTTGGCAGTTTCCTTCTTGACGATGGGCTTGAACTTGGCGGTCAGCTGATCAGTGGAAGTGCGCTTGAAATACTGCGTCACGCTGTCCTCGCCGCCGGTCAGGATGTCCTTGGCGTCCTTGACGCTCATCTTCTTGATCGATTCGGTCAGGATCGGCTTGGCTTCGGCCACCGCATTTTCGGCCGCATGGTTCATCGTTTCGACCAGTTGGTCAGCCTGCTTGCCCATGCCGAACATGCGCAGCGCCGAATCGGCCTTTTCCAGATAGCCGGGCAGCTTGATCTTGACCTTGTCGTTGCCGAGGAAACCGCCATTCTTGCCGAGCGACGCAACGGCGTAATCAGCGCCCTTGGCCAGTGCTTCCTTGACACCGGCACTGGCGTCGCCGCTGGAAATGGCATCAAGTGCCCCGGCCTGGGCGAATCCCACGGTCAACCCGAAAAAAAGGGCAAAAACGGAATGTTTCAAGGCGTGCATAAGAGGCTCCTTTGGATCAGACGATGTCGAGGTGACCGATGCCGGTCGATAGATCGCGGTCCTTCGATTCCTTGCCGTGCAGCTTGATCTGCAGGCGCAGGTCGTTGAGCGAGTCGGCGTTGCGCAGCGCATCTTCGTAGGTGATCTTGCCGGCTTCGTAGAGGTCGAACAGCGCCTGGTCGAAAGTCTGCATACCAAGTTCGCGCGACTTCTTCATGATCTCCTTGATCTCATGCACTTCGCCCTTGAAGATCAGGTCCGAAATCAGCGGCGAGTTGAGCATGACCTCGATCGCTGCCATGCGGCCCCGGCCGTCTTTTTTCGGAATCAGGCGCTGCGAAACGAGGGCGCGCAAGTTCAGCGAGAGATCCATGAGCAGTTGCTGACGACGCTCTTCCGGAAAGAAGTTGATGATCCGGTCAATGGCCTGGTTGGCGCTGTTGGCGTGCAGCGTAGCCAAGGCCAGGTGACCGGTTTCGGCGAAGGCAATGGCGTAGTCCATGGTATTGCGGTCACGGATTTCGCCCATCAGGATGACGTCCGGTGCCTGGCGCAGCGTGTTCTTGAGCGCCGGGCCCCAGTCGTCGGTATCGACGCCAACTTCGCGCTGGGTAACGATGCAGTTCTTGTGCTCGTGGACGTACTCGATCGGGTCTTCGATGGTGATGATGTGACCGTAGGAATTCTCGTTGCGATAATCGACCAGCGCCGCCAGCGAGGTCGTCTTGCCGGTACCCGTGCCGCCGACAAAGATGATCAGGCCGCGCTTGGTCATCGCCAGATCCTTGAGCACGGGCGGCAACAGCAGTTCGTCCAGCGTCGGGATAGTCATGTTGATCGTCCGGCAAACAACGCCGACACGACCCTGCTGAACCAGCGCATTGACCCGGAAACGTCCAATGCTGGCCGGCGAAATGGCGAAATTGCACTCCTTGGTCGCTTCGAACTCGGCCGCCTGACGATCGTTCATGATCGAGCGGGCCAGTTCGGCGGTGTGCTGCGGCGTCAGAATCTGGTTCGAGACCGGCGTGATCTTGCCGTCAATCTTGATGGCCGGCGGAAAACCGGCAGTGATGAAGAGATCGGAGCCTTTCTTTTGCGACATCAGACGCAAAAGATCGTGCATGAATTTCATTGCCTGATCGCGTTCCATGGTTTCCCCTTGTCTGTTCTGTCAGATGCCCGATCAAGCCGGGAAAGCATCCTTGTTGGCAGCGCGGAAGCGCGCTTCGGCGCTCGATACGACGTTGCGCCGGACCAGGTCGATCAGGTTCTGATCGAGCGTCTGCATGCCAAAATTCTGGCCGGTCTGGATCGCCGAATACATCTGGGCAACCTTGTTCTCACGGATCAGGTTGCGGATGGCCGGCGTGCCGATCATGATCTCGTGCGCCGCGACCCGGCCGGTGCCATCCTTGGTCTTCAACAGTGTCTGCGAGATGACCGCGCGCAGCGATTCCGAGAGCATCGAACGGACCATTTCCTTTTCCGCCGCCGGGAAGACGTCGACGATACGGTCAACCGTCTTGGCCGCCGACGAGGTGTGCAGCGTGCCAAACACCAGGTGGCCGGTTTCCGCCGCCGAGAGGGCGAGACGAATGGTTTCCAGATCGCGCATTTCACCGACCAGGATAACGTCCGGATCCTCACGCAGAGCCGCCCGCAGGGCGTTGGCGAAGGACAGCGTATGCGGCCCGACTTCACGCTGGTTGATCAGGCACTTCTTCGAGTCATGGACAAATTCAATCGGATCCTCGACCGTCAGGATGTGGCCGTAATCGTTTTCATTGACGTGATTGACCATCGCCGCCAAGGTCGTCGACTTGCCGGAACCGGTCGGCCCGGTACACAGCACGATGCCGCGCGGATATTCGGAGATTTCCTTGAAAATCTTCGGGCAGTTGAGCTCTTCAAGCGTCAGCACCTTGGTCGGAATGGTCCGGAAAACAGCGCCGGCGCCCCGATGTTGATTGAAAGCATTGACCCGGAAACGGGCCAGATTCGGGATTTCGAAGGAAAAATCGCACTCCAGCGTTTCTTCATAAACCTTGCGCTGGCCGTCATTCATGATGTCGTACACCATGCCATGAACGTCCTTGTGTTCCATGGCTGGCAGATTAATGCGTCTGACATCGCCATGCACCCGGATCATCGGCGGCAGGCCGGCGGAGAGGTGCAGGTCGGATGCCTTGTTCTTGACGCTGAAAGCCAGCAGTTCGGTGATGTCCATGCGGATCGTCCTCGGAGCGCGTGTATACTTGGTTTGTTGTTAATTCCCAATGGATTATGAGCGCAATCGCCGACAACCTGCAAGCTGTCCAGGCCCGTATCAGCGATGCTGCGGTGCTTGCCGGCCGTTCACCGGAAAGCATCCACCTGCTGGCGGTCAGCAAAACCTGGCCGCTGGCCAGCGTTCTTGAAGCCGCCGATGCAGGTCAGCGCGCCTTCGGCGAAAACTACGTGCAGGAAGGTATTGACAAGGTGACGGCGACTGCCGAACGCAAGCTCGAATGGCATTTCATCGGCCCGTTGCAGAGCAACAAGTCGCGTGCCGTGGCCGAGCACTTCGACTGGGTCCACTCGATCGAGCGCCTGAAAATTGCCGAACGTTTGTCAGCCCAGCGCCCGGCCAACCTAGCGCCCTTGCAGGTCTGCATCCAGGTTAACGTCTCCGGCGAAGCCAGCAAGAGCGGTTGCGCCCCGGATGAAACGCTGGCCCTGTGCCAGGCTGTCGCCGCCCTGCCCGGCCTCCAGCTGCGCGGCCTGATGGCCATCCCCGAGCCAACCGACGACCCCGCCGCCCAACGCGCGCAGTTCCATCATGTTTGGGAAATTTACGACCATATCCGGGCGGCGGGCATACCGCTCGATACCCTTTCCATGGGCATGTCCCACGATCTTGAAGCAGCTGTTGCCGAAGGCGCGACCATCGTCCGCATCGGCACGGCAATTTTTGGTGAAAGAAATTACAGATGAAGATTGTTTTCCTTGGCGGCGGCAACATGGCCAACGCGCTGATCGGCGGCATGCTCAAGCAGGGCTTCGCAGCCAGCGACATCGATGTCATCGACCCGGGTGCCGACGCCCGCGCCAAGCTGGCCGCCTCGTATGGCGTCACCTGCCATGACGGCGCCGCCAGCGCCCCGGCCGCGCCGGACATCCTGGTGCTCGCCGTCAAGCCGCAGCAGATGAAGGAAGCCGTCGCGCCACTCGTCGGCAAACTCGGCAACGCGGTCGTCATCAGCATCGCCGCCGGCCTCGACATGACGGCCCTGTCGCGCTGGCTCGGCGGCCATCGCCAGATCGTCCGCTGCATGCCGAACACACCGGCCCTGATCGGCGCCGGCATCACCGGGCTGTGCGCCCTGCCGGAAGTAAGCGCTGACCAGCGTGCTGCTGCCGACCGCGTTCTGCGCGCAGTCGGCACCACGGTGTGGATCGAGGACGAAGCCAGGATCGACGGCGTTACCGCCATTTCCGGGAGCGGCCCCGCCTATGTTTTCCTGTTCATCGAAGCGCTGCAACAGGCCGCCGCTGACCTCGGCTTTACGCCCGAGCAGGGTCGCCTGCTCGCCATCGAAACCGTGCAGGGTGCTGCCGCGCTGGCAGCCCAGTCGAGCGAGCCGGCGGCTATCCTGCGCGAACGTGTCACCTCGAAGGGCGGCACAACTGCCGCCGCCCTGAACGTCATGGCCGAACGCGGCGTCAAGGAAGGCATCGTGGCCGGCTGCATGGCCGCTGCGGCGCGCGGCCAGGAACTCGGCAAGATTCTCGGAGCTGATTGATGCAAGCCATCGTTTTCCTGCTCGACGCTGTCGTCAGCTTCTTCTGCACACTGTTCCTGCTGCGTTTCATGATGCAGGCGATGCGCGTTTCCTTTGGCGGGCAGATCGGCGATTTTGTCGTCAAGCTGACCAACTGGGCGGTCAAGCCGCTGCGCCGCGTCATCCCCGGCGCCGGCGGTTTCGACTGGGCCAGCCTGGTCGCCGCGCTGGCGTTGCAACTGTTATTTACCGGCATCATCGTCGGCGCATCAGTCGGCTTGAGCGAAGTTGATGGAGCCAGCATGGCGCCAATGATTCTCTGGCTCGCTGTGCGCGGTCTGCTCCGCCTCTCGGTTTACATCATGATCGGCGCGCTGATCCTGCAGGCCGTGCTGTCGTGGGTCAATCCCTACTCGCCGCTGTCGGCCCCGGCCCACCAGCTGACCCGGCCGCTGCTCGACCCGATTCGCCGCATCCTGCCGGCGATTTCCGGTATCGACCTGTCGCCGCTGGTCGCCATCCTTCTGCTGCAAGCGGTGCTGATGTTCCTGTGAGCGACTGGTTCCGCCAGGCCGCTGATGGCCGCATCACGCTGACCCTGCACATCCAGCCCGGCGCCAAGAAAACCGAGTTTGCCGGGCTGCACGGCGATGCGCTCAAGATTCGGCTCGCCGCGCCGCCGGTCGACGGCAAGGCCAACGAGGCACTGGTCAAGTTCGTTGCCGAAACGCTGAAACTGCCGAAGTCGGCTGTCAACCTCAAAAGCGGCCAGACCTCGCGGCGCAAGGTGCTCGAAGTTCAGGGCGCCGAGGTTGGCGCCATTGCTGCTTTCGCCTCGGCGTAAATTCGGGCGCTTAAAGCATCCCGCGCTCGCGGATGAAGGCGATTATCTTGTCCAGGCCTTCGCCGGTTTTCAGATTGGAAAAAACAAAAGGCCGCTCGCCGCGCTGAACCTTGGCGTCGTGCGCCATGACCTCAAGCGAGGCGCCGACCATCGGGGCGAGGTCGATCTTGTTGATGATCAGCAGGTCGGATTTGGTGATGCCCGGGCCACCCTTGCGCGGGATTTTCTCGCCGGCGGCGACGTCGATGACGTAGAGCGTCAGGTCGGAAAGCTCTGGCGAAAAGGTCGCCGCCAGGTTGTCGCCACCCGATTCGACGAGGATCAACTCAACATCGGGAAACGCGCGTTGCAGGCGGTCGATGGCTTCGAGATTGATCGAGGCATCCTCGCGTATGGCCGTGTGCGGGCAACCGCCGGTTTCAACGCCGATGATGCGTTCCGGCGCCAGCGCCGAGTGATTGACCAGGAACTTGGCGTCCTCGGCGGTGTAGATGTCGTTGGTGACGACGGCCATGTCGATCTGCTCGCGCAGGGCCTGGCACAGGGCGAGGGTCAATGCTGTCTTGCCGGAACCGACGGGACCGCCGATGCCAACGCGTAGGGCTTGTTTGCTCATGGTGTTTCCAATTGAGTTTGCAGGTGTTCGAAAACACTGGGGAGATTGTTCAGAATGTCGCGATTGGCGTAGCGCAGGACGTGCAGGCCGTGGCTTTCAAGGAAGGCTGTGCGCTGGGCGTCGTAGCCCGGCTGTTCTGCATGGCTGTCGCCGTCGACTTCGATGACCAGGTTCAGTTCAGCGCAGTAGAAATCTACGACGTAGGGACCGATTGGTTTCTGGCGGTGGAATTTGTGGCCGAGGAACTGGCGGCTGCGCAGGACTTTCTGCCAGAGCAGGTTTTCGGCGGGGGTGGGGGCTTTGCGGTTGGCGCGGGCGAAGGAGGTCAGGCGTTTTTCGTAGGGCAGATAACCCAACCCCTCCCCGGCCCTCCCCTTGTCAGGGGAGGGAGTGACGGGTTCCCCCCCTGACAAGGGGGGGCTAGGGGGGGTTAGCGGTTTAGCCGACATCTCAAGACCGAAACAACCTCGAATATTGCGTTTCATGCCGGGCACAAGCAATCGCAAAGGCCGGCGTGAAATTGGACCATTTCGTTTTTGGCCAATTTTTCCGGTTGACCGTGACATCGGGGATTTGCCGACCGAGATCGGCCAGCAGGCGCTGGCCGGCCGCCTGACCGAGTGGCACTGCTTTCAGCGCAGCCATCACCTGGTTTTCGGCCCACGACCAGAGGTAGGCGGTGAGCGCGGCTTCCGGGTCGATCTGCCAAGCGGCCGCGATGCCGGCCCAGACCGTCGGAAACGCCACTTCGGGCAGAACTTCGACCGTGGCCATCACGCTGCCGAGCGAATCGTCGCGCAGATCACGCAGCAGACGGCCCATCGAGAAACCCATCTGGGCCGTTTCGGCCCGTAGTTCAGCCGATTCGCGGCTGGCCAGGAATTCGGCGTTGAGGCAGTCGATTTCGCCAAGGTCGCCGGCCGACCACGCCGCCATCAAGGCAACAACCAGCGGCGCCTCGTAACTGCCGATGCCATGGTGAAGCAGGTCGGCGATCCATTGACCCGCCCCCGCTTCGTCGCGAATCACGCCGGATTCAACCGCCCATTCCAGCCCCTGCGAATAGGTGTAGGCACCGACCGGCAGCGCCGGGCTGGCCAGTTGGAGCAGGCGGGCGAGTTGCAGGTTGGTGTTCAACGCGGCTTGAACTGGTGGATTTTCGGCACGGAACGGTGCGGGCCGTGGCCGGGATTGTGAAGGTCGGGCGTTGGCCCGTCTTCAGCGTGATGGTGATGGCCGCCGTGCGAACCATAGGCACCGGATTCCGGCTGGAACGGCGCTTCGCTTTCGATCACCGTGCAGCCCAGGCCGCGCACCATGTCGGCGAGCACGTGGTCGGCCTGAAAGCGGAGCTTGCCACCGTTATCGGTGGGCAGAATCTGCACCGGCACGTGGCGGTTGCCGAGGTGGTAGGCCGCGCGGGCGAAGAGCAACGGGCTATCGGCGATAGCCTCGATAAGCTTTTCCGGGGCGGCCAGGATTTCGACGACGGTACTGCCCTCCTCTGCCAGCAATTTGTCGCCTCCCTGTAGGTGGTCGCCGCGTTCGAGGAAGATGCCGGCTTCCAGGCCGGAAGCGAGCGTGACCTTGAGGCGGCTGCGTTTGCGCTCGTCGTAGGCGAGGGCTACGGAGTCGGTGGCGGGAGCGGTAGTTCTTTTGTTAAGAATCAGGGAAAGGCTAACCCCCCCTAGCCCCCCCTTGTCAGGGTGGGGATCGGTTGGCGTGTGCGGAGCTGCCACTCCCTCCCCTGACAAGGGGAGGGCCGGGGAGGGGTTTGGGTTTGTTTGCTTCATAAGCCCTCAGAACAGGAAGTAGCGTTGCGCCAGCGCCAACTCGGTCGCCGGCTCGCAAACCAGATGTACGCCATCCGCCATGACCACGTAGGTTTCGGGATCGACGGTGATCTCCGGCGTGGCGCCGTTGTGCACCATGTCGGATTTCTGCAGCTTGCGCGTGCCGGAGACAGCGACCAGCGGCTTGCTCAGGCCGAGCACGGCGACGGCCGGATTGTTCAGCGCCGCCTGCGAGACGAAAGTCACCGAGGTCTTCAGCGCCTTGCCGAAGCTGCCGAACATCGGCCGGTAATGCACCGGCTGCGGCGTCGGGATCGAGGCGTTGGGGTCGCCCATGGCGGCGGCGGCGATCATGCCGCCTTTCAGGATCAGGCTCGGTTTTACGCCGAAGAAAGCCGGCTTCCACAGCACCAAGTCGGCCAGCTTGCCGACCTCGATGGAACCGACCGTGTGCGCGATGCCGTGGGTCAGTGCCGGGTTGATGGTGTATTTGGCGATGTAGCGTTTGACGCGGAAATTGTCGTTGCGCGTGTTGTCTTCCGGCAGGGCGCCGCGCTGTAGTTTCATCTTGTGCGCCGCTTGCCAGGTGCGGATGATGACCTCGCCAACGCGGCCCATGGCCTGCGAGTCGGAAGACATCATCGAGAAGGCGCCAAGGTCGTGCAGGATGTCTTCGGCGGCGATGGTTTCGCGGCGGATGCGGCTCTCCGCAAACGCGATGTCCTCGGCAATGCTCGGGTCGAGGTGGTGGCAAACCATCAGCATGTCGAGATGCTCGTCGATGGTATTCACCGTGTAGGGCATGGTCGGGTTGGTCGAGCTGGGCAGGACATTGGGCAGCCCGGCCGCCTTGATGATGTCCGGGGCGTGGCCGCCGCCGGCGCCTTCGGTGTGGAAGGTGTGGATGGTGCGGCCCTTGAAGGCGCCCAGCGTCGCTTCGACGAAGCCGGATTCGTTGAGCGTGTCGGAGTGGATGGCGACCTGGACGTCCATTTCGTCGGCCACCGTCAGGCAGCAGTCGATGGCGGCCGGCGTCGTGCCCCAATCCTCGTGCAGCTTCAAACCCATGGCGCCTGCCTCAACCTGTTCGCGCAAGGCTTCCGGCAGGCTGGCGTTGCCTTTGCCGAGAAAGCCGAGATTCATAGGGAAGGCGTCGGCGGCTTCGAGCATGCGGTGGATGTGCCACGGCCCCGGCGTGCAGGTCGTGGCGAAGGTGCCGGTGGCCGGGCCGGTGCCGCCGCCGATCATGGTCGTCACGCCGGAGTAGAGCGCCTCGTCGATCTGCTGCGGGCAGATGAAATGGATATGGCTGTCGATGCCGCCGGCGGTGACGATCATGCCTTCGCCGGCGATGACTTCAGTGCCGGGGCCGATAACGATGGTGACGCCGGGCTGGATGTCCGGGTTGCCAGCCTTGCCGATGGCGGCGATGCGGCCGTCCTTCAAGCTGATGTCGGCCTTGATGATGCCGGTCACGGCGTCGACGATCAGGGCGTTGGTGATGACCGTATCGACAGTCTCCGCCGAGATGCGCTGGCCCTGGCCCATGCCGTCGCGGATGACCTTGCCACCGCCGAATTTCACTTCCTCGCCGTAGATCGTGTGATCACTTTCGACCTCGATGATCAACTCGGTATCGGCCAGACGCAGGCGGTCGCCGGTCGTGGGGCCGAACATCTCGGCATAGGCCTGACGGGTGATTTTTGTGCTCATAGCGCCCCCTGAATCAGGCCACGGAAGCCATAGACCTTGCGGTCGCCAGCCAGCGCGACGAGTTGCACCGTGCGCGTCTGGCCCGGCTCGAAGCGCACGGCGGTGCCGGCGGCGATGTCGAGGCGGAAGCCGCGCGCTGCTTCGCGATCGAAGCTCAGACCGGCGTTGGTTTCGTAAAAGTGGTAGTGCGAGCCGACCTGGATTGGCCGGTCGCCGGTGTTGGCGACGACCAGCGTGATCGTCGGCCGGCCGGCGTTGAGTTCGAGTTCGCCGGGTTCGGCGAGGAGTTCTCCGGGGATCATGTCAGCTCCTCAAACAATCGGGTTGTGCACGGTGACCAGCTTGGTGCCGTCCGGGAAGGTGGCCTCGACCTGGATTTCCGGGATCAGCTCGGCAATGCCATCCATCACGTCGGCGCGGGTCAGGACCTGCGTTCCGGCGTGCATCAGTTCGGCAACGGTTTTGCCTTCGCGGGCGCCTTCCATGATGGCGCAGGTGATCAAAGCCACGGCTTCCGGGTAGTTCAGCTTCAGGCCCTTGGCCATGCGCCGCTCGGCGAGCAGGCCGGCGGTGAAGATCAGCAGCTTGTCTTTTTCGCGGGGTGTCAGTTCCATGAAGACTCCTCAGGTATTCCAGATTCGGGGGGTAACGGCCGGTCGACCGGAGCAGGCCGGGCGCAGGATGGCCCAGAGCTCGGCGAACCACGAACGGGCGGCTTCGCTGCTGTCGCCGAGGTAACGGGCGACGAGCATGCCGGGCAAGGCAGAAAGGCCATGATTGGCGCCATCGACGGGCGGGATTTTTCGACAGGCTTCGAGCAGGGCCGCTGCCTGCTGCGGCAATTCGGGAAAGGTGCACAGCAAGGTGCCGCACACCGTGGCGCCGGCCCAGCCGGCCGGGCTGCTCAACATTGGATCGCTGCCGTCGAAGCCACCACGTTCGATCCAGATCGGAGCGCCTCCACGGTCAACCCGAAAAAACAGGTCAAATCGACCATTTTCAAAACGCTCGCCAGCCGCCGCCCGGCCGAGACACAGAATGTCCCAGCCGATATAGCGGCTGTCGGCGACGAGCGAAACTCGGGTTTCCATGCGCGCCCGGGCACCGTCGAAAACAATGGTTTCCTGCGGCAGCCATTCCAGCGTGGCGCCCTCGGCCACCGTGAAAGCGATGCACTGCGAAGCCTCGGCACCGCCGCTGCGATACCACTTGCCAGCCCCAGGCGTGGTCAGTTGCGCATGGGCACCGGCCCCGACCTGAGCCGAAATCGCCAGATGATCGCCGCCAGCAATGCCCGACGGTGGATGCAGCACGATGGCCTGACAAACTGTATCGCCCTCCGGATACAACGCCCTCTGCACGCGTAACGGCCCGCGATGCCGGTTTTCGCGCAGCACCGTGCGTTCGCCCTGGCGGACGAAGCCAAGATGCAACTCGGCATGCCAGCTGGGCGAATGCTCCGGCTGCGATACGGGAAGGCGCGAGGTCATGGCGGGATTATCCGGGAAAGCCAAGGCGGCGGGGAATACGCAGGAATGCGCAGGCCATGTTTAGCTAAATTTCGGGTTCTTGGGACAAAATTCAATGTGATGACAAATGCTATTCTTCTGGACGCCAATCTTGAGGCAGCCGTAAAACCGACCTAGTGGAATCTCAAAACACATAAGCTCATGGACAATAAAAGCAAGTCCCCGATTATTTCAATCTTTGCCTCTCTGTTCTTTGTGTGCAGCTTGTTGGCTACTTCCTTTTTTCTGAGCGGATGTGAAGGACCGGCAGGCACCAGTCAATTCATCGTCGCCAAATGGCACAAACAAGATCTTGATGCCCATTTGGCTCGTTGGATAACCATTGCACCAACACCATCCGGTCTTCTGTTAAGCGGATTTGATCGTCAGTGGAAAGCCATGCCCGCTCAGGGGGGCGATCTGACTACGCATAGTCGCCTGCTTTTTACGATGATCATTGGATACGAAACCACTGGCGACAAGCGCTATTTTGAAGCAGCCATTCGAGGCACCGAGTTTTTACTAGATAGATTCTACGACCCTCAACATGGGGGATTTTTTTCCAGCGTTGCGGCTGATGGCAAAGTAATCAACGAGAGCAAAAATACGTATGGTCATGCTTTTGCGCTTTTCGCTCTGTCCCACGTTGCTCGGGTAACCAAGGAGGAAAAATTCCGCGCAGCCGCGTTAACTGCGTGGAGCGACATCAACAAGCACCTGAGGGACTCCGATGGCGGGTTTCGGCCTGGGGCCCCTCGTGACTTCGGACCATCAAGTAGTTTGCGAAATCAAAACCCGGTCATGCACATGTTTGAAGCCTTGCTTGCGCTTATTGATGCAACAGGCGACGCACGAGCAGTGGCTGGCGCGCAAAGTGTTGGAAATTTCGTGATCTACAAATTGCTGGAGGGCCAAAATGATGGCGGAGCCTACATTCCTGAGTGGTATGACGAGCACTGGAAGCCGCTTGCCACCAAGGAAAAGGGCGGCTACATTGACTTCGGCCATCAATTCGAATGGAGCCATCTGCTTGCCACCTCGGAGCGCCGAGGGCTACCTGTGCTGTATGGTGAGGTGGCAGAACGATTGCTGAAATACGGGATAAAAGCCGGTTACGATGAAATCGAAGGCGGCGTATACAACAGAGCCTACCCTGACGGCTCAATTGATCGTGACAAGTATTGGTGGCAACAGGCGGAGGGTATGCGAGCTCTGCTGGTAGCAGCATCGACCAGCAACCGTCGTGACCTTTGGCGCCGATATGAACAAACTCAAGAGCTGGTCAAGGATCAATTCATTGATGAGGTCAATGGGGGCTGGAAATTTTCTGGCAAGCGGACCTGTGACTCGGGTCGCTGTGGATCTGAGCAACCAGAGCCGTATCACATGCTTGGCATGCACCTCACAGCGCTCAACCTCGTAAAACCCGAGCGCTAGCGGCCTTTATCCGGTGGAGAACGCGGCGAGGGCTCGCTGGCTGATCAGCCACTTTGGGCACGGCGACTTCAGTGATCAAACCGCCAACGCCTCCCTCACCCCGTCCTGCGGCATCGTTTCGCCGCGGCCGCGCATGATGAATTCGCCGCGTTCCATGAGCAGGTACTGGTCGGCCAGGGATTCGGCGAAGTCGTAGTACTGCTCGACCAACAGAATCGCCATTTCGCCGGTTTCGGCCAGCATGCGGATGGCGCGTTCAATGTCCTTGATGATCGAGGGCTGGATGCCTTCGGTCGGCTCGTCGAGGATGAGCAGCTTCGGCCCCATGGCCAGGGCGCGGCCGATGGCAAGCTGTTGCTGCTGACCACCGGAGAGGTCGCCGCCGCGGCGATGCATCATCTGTTTCAAGACCGGGAACATGTCGAAGATGCGTTGCGGGATGGGCGTGCTGCCGGATTTGGTGGCGAGGCCCATGAGCAGGTTTTCTTCGACTGTCAGGCGAGGGAAGATCTCGCGGCCTTGCGGGACGAAGCCGATGCCGGCCTTGACGCGTTCGTGCGGTGGCAGGTTCGTGATGTCCTTGCCGTCAAAGGTGATGCTGCCCGATTTCGTTTTGACCAGCCCCATCAGCGACTTGAGCAGCGTCGTCTTGCCGACGCCGTTGCGTCCGAGCAGGGTGGTGACTTCGCCGGTTTTGACCTCGAAGCTGAGGCCGCGCAGGATGTGGCTGCCGCCGTAGGCCTGGTTGAGGGTATCGACTTTCAACATGATGTTTTTCCTTCAGAATTTGCGGGGCGCAAGGGCAAACCCCCTCCCGGCCTCCCCCTTGTCAGGGGGAGGGGCGAGTCGTGCCGCGCTGACCTAGCTCCCCCCTGACAAGGGTAAACCTCAATCACCCGCTGGTCGTTCTGCACCGTCGCCAGGTCGCCCTCGGCCAGCACCGAGCCTTCGTGCAGCACGGTGACGAGGCCGCCGAGCTTTTCAACGAAAGCCATGTCGTGCTCGACGACGACCAATGAATGCTTGCCGGCCAGCGAAACGAACAGTTCGGCGGTGCGCATCGTTTCGTCGTCGGTCATGCCGGCGACCGGCTCGTCGAGCAGCAGCAGCTTCGGTTCCTGCATCAGCAACATGCCGATTTCCAGCCACTGTTTCTGGCCGTGCGAGAGCAGGCCGGCCTGGCGGTCGGCTTCGCCATCGAGGCGGATCAGGCGCAGGGTTTCGGCGATCTTGTCGCGTTCGTCGCCGGCCAGCCAAGCCATCAGGCTTTTCCAGACGCGCTTGTCGGTTTTCATGGCCAGTTCAAGGTTTTCGAATACCGTGTGCTGCTCGAAGATGGTCGGTTTCTGGAACTTGCGGCCGATGCCGACGTGGGCGATTTCCGGTTCGGTCAGGCGGGTCAGGTCGATCGACTGGCCAAAGTAGGCCTTGCCTGAATCGGGCCGGGTCTTGCCGGTGATGACGTCCATCATCGTTGTCTTGCCAGCGCCGTTTGGTCCGATGATGCAGCGCAGTTCGCCGGCGTTGATTTCGAGATTCAGGTTGTTCAGGGCCTTGAAGCCGTCGAAGCTGACGGTGATGTCTTCGAGGTAGAGCGCGACGCCGTGCGAGAGATCGAGTTCGCCGGTGACGAGGTGGCCCATCTGGTCGGCGCCGTCGCTGCCTTCCGGGCGGTCGTCTTCGAAAATATTGACGGTATTCAGCATGCTGCGTCTCCTTTCTTCGCCATCAGTTTCTTCCACAGGCCGACCAGGCCTTGCGGCAGCATCAGCGTCACGACGATGAAGAGCAGGCCGAGGAAGAACAGCCAGTATTCGGGGAAGCTGACGGTGAACCAGCTCTTGGCGAGATTGACGACGAAGGCGCCGATGATCGGCCCGATCAGCGTGCCGCGCCCGCCGACGGCGACCCAGATGGCGATTTCGATGGAGTTGCCCGGGCTCATTTCGGACGGGTTGATGATGCCGACCTGCGGCACGTAGAGCGCGCCGGCGATGCCGCACAGCACGGCCGAGATGACCCAGATGGTGAGCTTGTACCAGAGCGGGTTGTAGCCGATGAACATGACGCGGCTTTCGGCATCGCGGATGGCGGTGAGCACGCGGCCAAACTTCGATTTGACCAGCCACGCAGAGAAAACCAGCGTCACGGCGAGCATCACGGCGGTCAGGCCAAAAAGCACGAGCCGGGTTTCCGACGAGGTAATCGTGTAGCCGAGCACGCGCTTGAAGTCGGTGAAGCCGTTGTTGCCGCCGAAGCCGGTTTCGTTGCGAAAGAAGAGCAGCATGGCGGCGTAGGTCAGGGCCTGAGTGATGATCGAGAAATAGACGCCCTTGATCCGCGAGCGGAAGGCGAAGTAGCCGAAGACGAAGGCGACGATGGCCGGCACGGCCATGACCAGAAAGGCGACCCAGCCGAAGCTGTCGCTGCCGACCCAGAACCACGGCAGTTCCTTCCAGTCGAGGAAAACCATGAAGTCGGGCAGGTCGGCGCCGTAGGAACCGTCGCGGCCGATCTGGCGCATCAGGTACATGCCAAAGGCGTAGCCGCCGAGCGCGAAGAACAGGCCGTGGCCGAGCGACAGGATGCCGCCGTAGCCCCAGATCAGGTCCATCGCCACGGCGACCAGCGCGTAGCACATGATCTTGCCGATCAGCGTGATGGCGTAGGTCGAGACGTGCAGGGCGCTGTCTTCCGGAAAATTGAGGTGGAGCACCGGGACGACGATCAGCGCGAGGGCGAGGAAGATGCCCAGCGCCAGCCAGCTTTTCTTGTCCAGCGCGGACAGGATGCGAATGGTGAGAGGTTTGCGCATGGTTCAGCCTTACTCGACGAACCGACCCTTGAGGGCGAAGATGCCCTGCGGCCGTTTCTGGATGAAGATGATGATGCAGACGAGGATGCTGATCTTGGCGATGACCGCCCCGGCCCAGCCTTCGAGCAGCTTGCTGAAGATGCCCAGGCCGAGCGCCGCCCAGACCGCGCCGGCGAGTTGCCCGACGCCGCCGACGACGACGACCATGAAGGAATCGACGATGTAGCCCTGGCCCATGTCCGGCCCGACGTTCGAGATCTGCGACAGCGCGACGCCGCCCAGCCCGGCGATGCCAGCGCCGAGCGCGAAGGCCATGGTATCGATGCGCGACGTCGGCACGCCGACACAGCCGGCCATCGGTCGATTCTGCGTCACGGCGCGGACGAACATGCCGAGGCGCGTCTTGTTCATCAGCACCCAGACGAGAAAGAGCACGAACATCGCGAAGCCGACGATGATGATGCGGTTCCACGGCAGGATCAGGTTGGGCATGACTTCGATGCCGCCCGACATCCAGCTCGGGTTCGACACTTCGACGTTCTGCGCGCCGAACAGCACGCGCGCCGACTGGATCAGGACCAGCGACAGGCCCCAGGTAGCGAGCAGGGTTTCCAGCGTGCGGCCGTAGAGCCAGCGAATCACCGTGCGTTCCATGATCACGCCGACCATTGCGGCGGCGAAGAAGGCGACCGGAATGGCGGCCGGCAGGTACCAGTCGATGGCCTCCGGGAAGTAGGCGCGGAACAGCGTTTGCATGCCGTAGGTGGCGTAGGCGCCGACCATCAGCAGCTCGCCGTGGGCCATGTTGATGATGCCCATGACGCCGTAGGTGATGGCCAGCCCGAGCGCCCCGAGGAGCAGGATGCTGCCCAGCGACAGACCGGAGAAGGCGCGGCCGACGTTCTCGGCGATGGCCAGCCGGCTGTCGATCGCCTTTACGGCGGCGATGGCTTCGTAGCGCACCTTGTCGTCGGGTTCGCCGGCCTTTTCGGTGAGCGGTAGCAGGACGCTCTTGATCGTCGGCGACGAGGTTTCGGCCAGCGCCTTGACGGCAGCGAGACGGGCGGCGGGGTCGGTGTTGCCCAGGTTGGCCTGGGCGTAGGCCAGGGTGAGCAATGCCTTGATTTCGGCATCGCTTTCCTTGTCCAGCGCCCGCGCCAGCAGCGGCGCCATTTCCGGCGTCACCTGGCTTTGCAGTTTCTGGGCCGAGGCGAGGCGAACGGTGGCGTCGGCGTCGAACAATTTAAGCGCGGCCAGCGCACTGGCCAATTCACCCCGGATTCGGTTGTTGACCGTAGGACTCTCAGGATTGGCCGGCATCTTGATCGCCTCGCCAGTCGCCCCGTTGAAAGCCTTGTCGCCGTCGATGATCACCACCTTGTCGCCAGCCAGGAACAAGCTGTCTTCCGACATTGCCTTGAGGACCCGCACGGCATCCGGGTCAGCCGTCTGCGTCAGCTGGCGAATGGCCGCCACCTTGTCCGTCGAATCCTCGGCCGCCAGCTGGCGCACCTGCGCCGGGTCGAGCGCGGCTTGCGCCGACAGGCTGCCGAGGCTGAGCAATAGTGTTATTAGCGTTTTTTTCATCAAATTCCCGTCCGCAATTTGTGCAGTGCAACGACAGGTTACGGGGCGGGCCGGCGATCAGGAATACGATGAATTGCGTAGGGTGTGCCGGCGCGGCTTTGGCGCCGCCGGAGGCGCTTGGTCCTGAATTTGCTAGTTCAGTCCCTGACCTGCTTTTTTGGCGGGTTTTTGTGGTCTATCCGACAATCCTGAACCAGCCATGAACTCCTCCGATCTGACGATCCGCTACTTCACGAGCTACAGCGGGGCTCGCCTGCCACTCAACCTGGTGGGCGAACTCGCCGCTGACGACATGCGCAACCGCAACACTTTCTACCGTGGGGCGTTCGACGCTGGCGGCTTGCTGACGCGCTGCGAGAAGGTGGTTTATGGCGAGATCGAGGTTTGTCACGATTACCACTATCACTCGGATGGCAGGCTGGCCCAGGCCGTGATTCAGAACGCCGGGGACGATCCGGAAACGCTCGACTACCCGGCCTGAGCAGGCTGCCAAAGCAATGCCCATTTTGTTTTAACCCAAGGAGAAATCATGTCCGTTGCACCGATCAAGGCCTTTTCTGAAAAAGCCAGAGCCAATCCCGAACTGGGCGCCCAGTTGAAGGCCTGCCTGAAAATCAAGGAACTCCGTGCCCTGTCCGCCGCCGAGGGTTTTGAGATCGAGGAAAACTCCCTGTACCCGCCGAATGAGCCGCAATTCACCGAAGACCAGCTGTCGGAACGCCTGGTCAAGGCCCTGCTGCGCGTCTGAGGCACCGCCCGGAGGCCGTGGGTCGCTGTAGCAGCCAAAACGACGATTCCACGGTCAACCGGAAATAATGGCCAAAATCAAAATCGGCGGCCAAGGCCTCCGTCTCCCCAACTGGCAAGTCGTAGTGCTGTTGCGGCTGTGCCTCCGGACTAATCCGGCACGCCACCTGCCATGCTGACCGACGAAGAAGCCCTTTCCCGCCTCGCCACCCATCCGTTGCCAGCCAACCCGTGGGTTTATGCCACCGACCGCGCCATCATCATCAAGGCCGAGTACACGGACACCATCGAGCGCCTGCTGCGCTGGGCGCCGAAGACGCGCTGGAGTGCCAGGCACCGTTGCTGGATCGTGCCGCTGAGCGGCCTGGAACTGGTGCGCTCCATCCTGCCCGAACTGAGCCGTCTGGCCGAGGCTATGCAAGCGCAGCCGATGGCCGCCGAGGTAGACGGCAGCACGACCCTGCCGCTTGACGCCATGGCTACCGATGAAACTGCACGCCAGCTCTTTCGCGACAACGCGCGCCTGCTCTACGGCAGCGACTGGCAACGCGAAACCGCGCGCGCCCTTGACCGCAACGAGGCGGCCCTGGCCAGCTGGCTGGTTGGCCTGGGCGTCATCGAAGCGCCACCGGCCGTGCTGCTCGGCGAAATGCTGGCGCTGATGCGCCGGCGCGTGCTGGATATCGCGGCCGCCGCCGACACGCTGGAACGACAGCTGGCGGCCAGTGGCATCGCACCGCCCGCCTGAACCGTCGTCAGCGCTCAGATTGCCCGCACCCGATCGGCCGCGACGGTGAGTTGCAGTTGCTCTGCCTTGTCGAAGATGGTCAGCGGCACATCAAAGACCACCTGGTTCTCGTACCAGGCGCGGCCATAAGGCAGGAAGAGACTGCTCGCCGGCAGGGTCAGCAGAGCGTCGGCACCGCTCAGCAACGCCACCGTGTAGCCGCCACAGGCGCCTTCCGGCACGTTGTCGTCGCCGAAGACCTCGAACTGCAGGAAGACCTTGGCCGACTCGACGCCGCCTTCGGCTGTCCTGACCGCGGTCACCCGGATGTTCTGGTAACGGCGGCCAACCTTGCCGTCCTCGGTGGACTGCAGAAACTCATGCAGCTTGCCCTTCTTCACCTGAGTGCTGTCGAGCACGGGAATACCGAGCTGGGTCATGCCCAGGCCGGTGGGTTTGGCCGATTTGAGTGCGATCAGGGTGGTATTTTCAGTCAGTACGGGCACGATGCTCTCCGTAGTATCGAATGCAACAAGGACAGGATGAATGTGCGACAAATGACAGACAAAACTGCGGTCATCGTCGCCTCCGGCAGGGAGTAAGCACTTTCGATGCCAAAAGTGGGGCCCAAACCCAGCCCCCGCCGCCACTCCCACGGTCAACCGGAAAATTTGCCCAAAATGAAAAACGGGGGCCGAGGCCCCCGTTTCTGCGACTGACAGTCGATCCGGATTACTTCATTTCCGGCTCGTCCTTCTTCTTGTCGTTGCCGGCGATGAACGGGCTCCACGGCTGGGCCTTGACCGGGCCGGGCGTCTTCCAGACGACGTTGAACTGGCCGTCGGCCTTCACTTCGCCGATGAATACCGACTTGTGCAGGTGGTGGTTCTTTTCGTCCATCTTCGACATGATGCCGCTCGGCGCCTTGAAGGTCTGGCCGGCCATGGCGGCGATGACCTTGTCGGTGTCGGTCGACTTGGCCTTCTCGACGGCCTGCTTCCACATGTGGATGCCGATGTAGGTGGCTTCCATCGGGTCGTTGGTGACGACCTTGTCGGCGTTCGGCAGCTTGGCCTTTTTGGCCCAGTCGCGGTACATCTTCACGAACTTGTCGTTTTCCGGGTTCTTGAGCGACATGAAGTAGTTCCACGACGCCAGGTGGCCGACCAGCGGCTTGGTATCGACGCCGCGCAGTTCCTCTTCGCCGACCGAGAAGGCGACGACCGGCACATCGGTGGCCTTGAGGCCGGCGTTGCCGAGTTCCTTGTAGAACGGCACGTTGGAGTCGCCGTTGATGGTCGACACGACAGCGGTCTTCTTGCCTTCCGAGGCGAACTTCTTGATCTTGGCGATGATGGTCTGGTAATCGCTGTGGCCGAACGGCGTGTAGTCTTCCATGATGTCGGCGTCAGCCACACCCTTGGACTTCAGGAAGGCGCGCAGAATCTTGTTGGTGGTGCGCGGATAGACGTAGTCGGTGCCGAGCAGCACGAAGCGCTTGGCTTCGCCGCCGTCCTTGGACATCAGGTATTCGACGGCCGGAATGGCTTGCTGGTTGGGCGCAGCGCCGGTGTAGAAAACGTTCTTTTCGAGTTCTTCGCCTTCGTACTGAACGGGATAGAAGAGCAGGCCGTTGAGTTCCTTGTAAACCGGCAGCACCGACTTGCGGGAAACGGACGTCCAGCAGCCGAAGGTGACGGCGACCTTGTCCTTGGTCAGCAGCTGGCGGGCCTTTTCGGCGAACAGCGGCCAGTTGGAAGCCGGATCGACGACGACCGGCTCGAGCTTCTTGCCCATCACACCGCCGGCCTTGTTGATTTCGTCGATGGTCATCAGCACGGTTTCCTTGAGCGCGGTCTCGGAAATGGCCATGGTGCCGGACAGGGAATGCAGCACGCCAACCTTGATGGTGTCTGCTGCTTGGGCGGCCATGCCGATGGACGACAGGGCGGCGGCGAGAACGGTTGCCTTGATGAAGTTGCGACGATTGCTCATGGAAGCTCCTCGGAATGGAAATCTGGTCAAACTGCGTTGTTGCAGTGCAGCGCCAGATTACGACCGGGGTGGTTCGCGAGAAATACGTTAGATTGCGTAGGGATACGCAGCGACCGCTTTGCTACGGTCAACCCGAAAAATTGACCAAAATGGACATGTCGACACGCAGAGGAGAGAAGGTGGCCGGTATTAGCCATCGAATGCCGTGGAGCTTGTGATAAGCGGCAATCGGCCAGAAGCGGGCTGCTCATGCCTGCTGCCGCAAAGCTGCCGCAGCGAGCTTCGGAACTGCAATCTGAATAGAGCTAAAAGACAGCGGAGAACGTCCAGAAATTGGTATGGTGCCCTCCACTTTGAAGCAACCATGAGAACATACCGCAGTTCAGCAAATTGAACTCTGGAGGAGTGTAGGTGAGCTTTGAACTTTCCCCCCTAAAGCCTGAGGATATTCCGTTGTTCAAGCGGGATATGCAGATCGCATTTCAGATGGGCGCTGCATCGGAGTTTTCGGACTTGGATGTGCAAGTGTTACCAGAACAGGATATTGACTCATCACTCAATGCCAAGGGTTCTGTTGCCTACAAAGCCATAGAGGATGGGCAGATCGTCGGTGGCGTAATTGTTGTCATCGACAATTTCACACAACACAATCATTTGGACTTTCTGTACGTGAAGCACGGGATTCAATCTCGTGGAATCGGCAAGAAGATATGGGAACAAGTGGAGAAGCTCCACGCTGGTACAAAGGTATGGGAAACAGTTACGCCATATTTCGAGAAGAGGAATATTCACTTTTACATTAATCGTTGCGGTTTCTCCGCAGTGGAGTTCTACAACCCTCACCACAAAGATCCAGGAACCTCAGAAGAAATGATTGGCGGTGATTACTTCTTCCGGCTTGAAAAAGTGATGAAGTGACGAATCATTCTCTGAGAGAGCTAAAGGGGCCACGCTCACATTCCCCGAGTAACGTCCGCTTTCTCAGGCAGGCAACTACCGCTTAGGGCATATTCTGTTGAAAAACTCAAAACCTGGTTTTTCCAGGGTATGTCGAGACATTCCCGAGGACGAAATCGTCGAATATAGAGCGATTGTGAACGTCGAGCTTTTTAGCCCGACCTCCCTTTTCGCCAATAAGCGAGTTTTTCAACAGAATAGGCAAACAACAGCCATCCACGGTCAACCGGAAAAAACGGCCAAAATTGAAATCGCTCAGCTACCGCGCATCTTGCTCATGGCGAGATTGGCCGCGGCCGTACGGGTCTCGACGCCGAGTTTCTCGAAAACGTGTTCGAGGTGCTTGTTGACCGTGCGCGGGCTGTTGCCGAGGATTTCGCCGATGTCGTTGCTCGTCTTCCCCTGCGCCACCCAATAAAGCACTTCGGCCTCGCGCTGGGTCAGGCGGAAGGCGGCGATCAGGGATTCGACGGCTGAGGCGTCGTTTTCTTCGCGCAGCACGACGAGCCATTCGTCGTCGCCGGTCTGGTCGTGGAAGGAGGCGAGCAGGCGCTTGTTGCCTTCGGCGATGAGCAGGGCCGGCGCATCGCGGCCGTCGGCGCGGGCGCGCAGAGCGGCGGCGATCCAGCTCAGCAACTCTTCCGGGGCGACGGTTTCGGGGTTGGCGAAGTAGGCGTTGAGCAGGCTGCGGGCGAGCGGCGTTTGCCAGACGACCTTGCTGTCGGCGGCGCGCACGGCGACGGTGGCCTGGCCGAAGGCGTCGAGGGCGCTGCGCGCCTGTTTCATCTGCCGGGCGTTGGCCATGTGGGCGGCGATGCGGGCCAGCACTTCGGCCGGGCGGATCGGCTTGGTGACGTAATCGGCGCCACCGGCCGCGAAGGCGGCGACGACGTGCTCGGTTTCGGTCAGGCCGGTCATGAAGACGATGGGGATGTGCTGGGTTGTGAAGTCGGCCTTCAGCCGGCGGGCCACCTCGAAGCCGTCCATGCCGGGCATCAGCGCGTCGAGCAGGATGACGTCGGGCAGGCTTTGGCGGGCCCGCTGCAACGCCGCTTCGCCGTGCGTCGCGACGAGCACGGTGTAGCCGGCTTCGTCGAGCGCATCGTGCAGCAGGGAGAGGTTTTCCGGCACATCGTCCACGATCAGGACGATGTCCGAAATGCTGCGGTCAACGGCTGGCATCGCGCATTTTCCTGAGAATTTCCTTCATCGCATCGAACTGGAATTGTCGCGCAAGATCGCGCAGGACGCGGACGAATTCGCCGTGACTGGCGTCGAGGCGCTCGATTTCGGCGAGTTTATTGAGGATGCCGCGCAGGTAGCCGAGGGTGATCAGTTCATCGAGCGCGGCCAGTTCGGTTTCATCGGGCGGCAGCAGCGGCAGGGGTTCGGCCGGCGTGGGCTGTGCCACTGCGGCGGGGGCGTCGGCCGTCACCCATTCGAGGTCGAGCTTGCGGCCCAGCCAGGTGAGCAGTTCATCGACCTTGAGCGGCTTGACGATGAAATCCTCAGGCGTCACGCCGACATCATTGTCCAGCCCCTTGTCGTAGGCATTGGCCGAGAGGATGGCGATAGCCGCCTCGTTGTGGCCCTGCTGGCGCAGGCGGCGGATGGTTTCCCAGCCGTCGATGCCGGGCATGCCGAGGTCCATGAAAATGAGGTGCGGCGCGAAACGCGGCACGGCGGCGAGGCATTCATAGCCACTGGCGGCTTGCTCGACGACGAAGCCGAGCGGTTCGAGGACGTTCTGCAGCAGGTCGCGATCGACCTTTTCGTTATCGACGACGAGGATTCGCCGGCGCACGCCGACGTAGCCGATGCGGTTGAGTTTCGGCAACTCCTTCGCCGCCTGTGCCGAATGGACGGAGGGCAGGAAGAGCCGGATGCGGAACAGCGTGCCCTCGCCCGGCGTGCTGGAGACCTGCATCTCGCCGCCCATGAGGTCGGTCAGCATGCGGGCGATGGTCAGGCCGACGCCGCTGCCCCCTGCCTGCACGCTGCTGCCACGCGTGAAGGGCTCGAAGATGCGCTCCATGTCGGCGGCCGGGATGCCGGGGCCGGTATCCCGGATTTCGAAGATCGCCATGTCGCGCCGGCATTCGACGCTGAAGGTGACGCCGCCACGCACCGTAAATTTGACGGCGTTACCCAATACATTGATCAGGATCTGGCGCAGGCGTTTTTCGTCGGCACGAACGACGGCCGGCACTTCGCCGAGCGGGCGGTATTCGAACGACAAGCCCTTGTTGCGCGCCTGCAGTTCGAACATGCCGACGATCTGCTGCATGAGTTCCGGAAAGTCCATGGCCTTGACGTCGAGCGTCAGCTTGCCGCCTTCGATACGGGCGATGTCGAGCGTGCCTTCGATGACCGACAGCAGGTGATCGCCGGATTTGCGGATGACGCTGACCGCCTGGGCGCGATTGGGCGGCACGTCCTCGTCGGCTGCGAGGATCTGGGCGTAGCCGAGGATGCTGTTGAGCGGCGTGCGCAGTTCATGGCTGATCGCGGTGATGTAGCGGCTTTTCGCCTGGTTGGCGTGTTCAGCGACGACACGGGCTTTTTGCAGCGCCTCGTCGGTGCGTTGGTGCGATTCGATTTCCTGCATGAGTAGCTGCGTCTGGCGGTTCGATTCCTCCTGCGCAACACGCCGGCTTTCCTGGGTCAAGACCATCCACCAGGCGATGACGCCGCTGAGCATGAGCAGTGCGGCGAAGGTCTTGATGAAGCTGTCCTGCAGGCGGGCAATGACGGCTGAGTCCGGCGCGCCCAGCGCGAGTAGTTCGTGGGTGTAGAGCACCCCGAGGATGAGCGCCAGAATCGGCACGATGCCCGTCATCAGCAGCAGGTAATGGCCGAGACCGGTCTCAAGATAAGGCAGCGCAGCCTTGGGCAGGATGCGCCGGAGCACGGCGTTCCATTGCGCGCCAAGACTGGCTTGTGGCTTGCACAAGTCGTGGCAGCGGGCATCGAGCGTGCAGCACAGCGAGCAGATCGCGCCCTGATAGGCGGGGCAGTAAGCCATGTCCTCGCCCTCGTAGTCACGTTCGCAAATTGAGCATTTTTTCCGGTTGACCGTGGGAATCTCTTTCGGGCGGACCAGGTAGTAGCGACCGCCCGTTCCCCATGCGATCAGCGGCGAAACAAGGAAGGCGGCGGCCAGCGCGACGAAGGGGGCATAAGGCTGCAACGCCTCGCCGAACAGCCCGACGAAGGTGCCGACCGACAGCGCCGAGGCGATGGCCATGGCGCCCACGCCGACCGGATTGATGTCGTAAAGATGGCTCCGCTTGAACTCCAGCCCCGGCGGCGACAGGCCGAGCGGCTTGTTGATGACGAGGTCGGCGACCACGGCGGCCATCCATGAAATGGCGATGTTCGAGTAGAGGCCGAGCACCTGACCGAGCGCCTGGAAAACATCCAGTTCCATGAGCAACAGCGCGATCAGGGTATTGAAGACGACCCACACCACGCGACCGGGGTGGCTGTGGGTCAGCCGGGAAAAGAAATTCGACCAGGCCAGTGAGCCCGCGTAGGCGTTGGTGACATTGATCTTGAGCTGCGAAATAACGACGAACAGCGCCGTCGCGGCAATCGCCAGCGTCGTGTTGTCGAAGACGTGCGAGAAACCGATCAGGTACATCTGGTTCGGGTCGACGGCCTTCTCGGCCGGGATGCCGTTGCGCAGCACGAGCCAGGCGAGCAGCGCCCCGCCGAGCATCTTGAGGACGCCGGGAACCACCCAGCCCGGCCCGCCGATGATGACGGCGAGCCACCAGCGCCGGGTGTTGGCCGGCGTTTTTTCCGGCATGAAACGCAGGTAATCGACCTGCTCGGCCATCTGCGTGACCAGCGCGATGCCGACGGTCAGCGCCGCTGCGAACAGATGCGGATTGAAACTGGCATCTCCCCCCCGCTCGCCACCGTATTGCCAGAGGCCGGACAGCGCCTGCGGGTCTTCAAGGAAGAGGAAAGCATAGGGCAGGACGAGCAGGAAAATCCACAGCGGCTGGGTCCATGCCTGCAGTTTGCTGATCGCCGTGACACCATGGGTGACGAGTGGAATGACGACCAGCGCGCAGATCAGATAGCCCCATACCGGCGGAATCTTGAAGGCGAGTTCGAGCGCGTAGGCCATGATCGCCGCTTCGAGGGCGAAGAAAATAAAGGTGAAACTGGCGTAAATCAGCGAGGTGATCGTCGAGCCGATGTAGCCGAAACCGGCGCCGCGCGTCAGCAGGTCCATGTCCAGCCCGTGCCGCGCCGCCATGACGCT
>VIKE01000023.1:50547-104629 GCA_008080565.1 Rhodocyclaceae bacterium
AGAAAACCGGCCTGGACGAGCATCGTCGCACCGACCGCTTCGAGCACGAGAAACGAGGCCGCGCCAAAGGCCGTATTGGCGACGCGCAGTTCCGACCATTTGCGAAAGCTGCGCGGGGTAAACCGCAGCGCGTAGTCTTCCAGGGTTTCGTTGGCAACCCAGGTGTTGTAGTCGCGCCGGATTTTGATGATGCGCTGGGTGGCCGTCGTGAGCTGTGGATCCATGCGGCGATTAAACCATGAATAGACAGCTCGGACGGGCAGGCGAATTACTGCTGAACGCCCCGTGCAACCACCTCAAGCCTGATAAACAACGCGTCCGCCAACCAGCGTGGACTTCACCTTGCCGGTCATCATGTAGCCCGTCCATGGCGAATTCTTGCCACGACTCTTGAGGGCTTCCGGCGTCAATTGCCAGGTTGCTTCCGGGTCGAAGATGCAGATGTCGGCTGCAGCACCGACGCCGAGCTGACCACTGGGCAGGCCGAGGACAGCAGCCGGCGCCGAGGTTATTCGGGCCAGCGCGTCAGGCAGGCTAACACCGGCTTCTTCGGCCCATTTCAGGGTCAGCGGCAGCAAGACCTCAAGCCCGGTCGCCCCCGGCTTGGCTTCGCCGAAAGGCAGCAACTTGTCGTCAGCACCGACCGGCGTGTGGTCGGAACAGATGGCAGCCAGCCCGGTAGCGGCTGCTTTCGACAAGGCCTGACGATCACTCTGGGCGCGCAGCGGCGGGCTGAAACGGGCGTGCGGATTGAAGTAGCCGATGTCGTTTTCGGTGAGCAGCAGGTGATGGACGCCGATGTCGAAAGTGACCGGCAGGCCTTCGTGTTGTGCCCGCTGGACGAGCGCCACACCGGCGGCCGACGACAGGCGGGTCAGATGCACCCGGCAGCCGGTATCGCGCACGAGCTGGACGATGGTGCCGACGGCAATGGTTTCGGCGGCGACCGGAATGCCGGCCAGGCCAAGACGGCTGGAGACTTCGCCTTCGTGCGCGATGCCGTTGCGCGACAGCCAGTAATCCTGCGGCTGCAGCCAGATGGCGAAGCCGAAGGTGGCGGCGTATTCCATGGCGCGGAGCAGGGCTTCGGTGTCGGTGACCGGCCGGTTGGCCTGCGAGAAGGCAACGCAGCCGGCTTTCTTGAGGCCGGCTAGCTCGGCCAGACGCTCGCCATTGAGGCCGAGGGTCAAGGCGCCAAGCGGCAGGACGCGCGCCTTGCCGATTTCGGCACCGCGATGGACCAGACGGTCAGCCAGTTCGGGCTCGTCAAGCGGCGGATCGGCATCGGGCGGAACGACAACCGAAGTCACGCCCCCGGCGACGGCAGCGGCCAGTTCGGCTTCGATGGAGTTGAGGCGGGCGCCGAGGTCGATCAGGCCCGGACAGACCACGCAACCAGCGGCGTCGATGCTTTTGCCGGCGACGAAGCCGGCCGGTGCTTCGCCCAGCCCGACGACCTTGCCGTCGGCGATGTAGAGCGAAGTGCTGCGGTCAACGCCGTTTTTCGGGTCAATTACGCGACCGTTCTTGATTTCGATGTTCATTTGATCAATTCCCCGCAACGATGCTCATGACGGCCATGCGGACCGCGATACCGAACGTGACCTGCGGCAGGATCACGGCCTGCGCGCCGTCGGCCACTGCCGAATGGATTTCGACGCCACGATTCATCGGCCCCGGGTGCATCACAATGGCGTCCGGCTTGGCCAGCGCGAGCTTTTGCGGCGTCAGGCCGTAGTGGCGGAAATATTCGCCAGCCGAGGGCAGCAGGGCGCCGGTCATCCGCTCGTTCTGCAGGCGCAGCATGATGACGACGTCGACGTCTTTCAAACCTTCGTTCATGTCGTGGAAGACATGCACGCCGAGCTTGTCGAGATGCTTGGGCAGCAAGGTTTCCGGCCCGATGGCGCGGACTTCCGGGACGCCCAGCGTGGTCAGGGCGTGGATGTCGGAACGGGCCACGCGCGAATGCAGGATGTCGCCGACGATAGCGACGCGCAGTTGCGTGAAATCCTTCTTGTAGTGACGGATCGTGTACATGTCGAGCAAGCCCTGCGTCGGGTGGGCATGGCGACCGTCACCAGCATTGACGACATGGACGTCGTCGCGGCCGATACGCTGCAGGTGCTCGGCGATCAAGTAGGGGGCACCGCTCGAGGCATGACGCACGACGAACAGGTTGGCGTGCATGGCGACGAGGTTGTCGATGGTGTCGAGCAGGGTCTCGCCCTTGGCCGTCGACGACTTGTTGATGTCGAGGTTGATGACGTCGGCGGAGAGACGCTTGGCGGCAATCTCGAAGGTCGTCCGGGTGCGCGTCGAGTTTTCGAAGAACAGATTGAAGACGCTCTTGCCACGCAGCAGCGGTACCTTCTTGACGTCGCGGGCAGAGACCTCCATGAACGACTCGGCGGTGTCGAGAATCTGCGTCAGGATGCGCTGCGGCAGACCTTCGATCGACAGCAGGTGGGTCAGTTCGCCGTCCTTGTTCAACTGCGGGTTATGCATTTTCCATCCTCCAAACCAGTCGACCGTCGTCCTGCTTGCCCAGCACCAGATTCTGGTGGTCATTGAGCTCCACGACCCACGCCCCGTAGGTTGCGGCCACCGGCAATTCGCGGCCGCCGCGGTCGGCCAGCACGGCCAGTTCGATGGAGGCCGGGCGACCGTAGTCGAACAGCTCGTTGATCGCCGCCCGCGTCGTGCGGCCGGTGTACAGCACGTCATCGACTAGGATCAGGTGGCGGCCTTCGACGTCGAAGGGAATGACCGTCGGCTTGCATTGCGGGTGCAGACCCTTCTCGGCGAAGTCGTCGCGATAGAAGGAAACATCGATCAGGCCGATCTCTTCCGGCAGATCGAGCAATTCGCGCAGGCGTTCGGCAATCCAGGCGCCGCCGCTGTAGATGCCAACCAGCGCGGGCTTGCGCGACAGTTGAGGACGAATCAGGTCGGCCAGTTGGCGACACTGCGCCTCGGCATCGGGTAATACTTCAGGCTGGGGTGACATGGTGCGGGCTTTCGAACCAGGTTTGAAGGATGAGTTGGGCGGCCACGGCATCGAGTAGCGGCTTGGCAGATTTGCTGTTGCGACCGGTTTCACGAAGGCGGAATTCGGCATCGACGGAGGTCAGGCGCTCGTCGGCAAAGCCGACCGGCAGGTTGTAACGGCGTTTGAGGCGCTCGGCGAACTTGGTGGCCAGCCGGGTCATTTCATGCGGCGTACCGTCGGCGTGCATGGGCAGACCGACAACCAGCTGCACCGGCTGCCATTCGGCGACGAGTTTGCCGATGGCGGCAAAACGGTCGTCGTTCGATTCGGCGTGAATGGTGGTCAACGGGTGGGCCGTGCCGAGCATCGTTTCGCCGGTGGCGACTCCGATGCGCTTTTCGCCAAAATCGAATGCGAGGACAGTGCCCATCAACGAGCTGGCCGTCTCATGCGTGTCCGGCCACGTCGGAAAGTTGGGTGAAGCTGATGCCGAGTTTCTGCATGGCGGCCGGCAGGCGCTCTTCCGGCGGCAGGTCGAAAAGAATTTCGGCCTTGGCCGGCACGGTCAGCCAGGAATTTTGCGCCAGCTCATTTTCAAGCTGCCCGGCATCCCAGCCGGAGTAACCCAGCGTGACGATGATTTCGGCCGGCAGGCCTTCGCTGCCCACCGAATTGAGCACATCGCGCGAACTGGTCAGGCCGACCTCGCTGTTGACGGCCAGCGTGGACTGCCATTTGCCGATCGGACGATGGAGGACGAAGCCGCGGTCAAGCTGAACCGGGCCACCGAAATAGACGGGCAGGTTGGCCAGATTTTCGGCCGCCAGCTTGATGTCGATCTTGTCGAACAGACCAGCCAGATTCAGGTCAATCGGGCGATTGACGATGATCCCCAGCGCCCCGTTCTCATTGTGTTCGCAAATGTAGATCAGGGCGTTCGAGAAATACGGGTCTTCCAGCGTCGGCATGGCGATGAGGAAGTTGTCGGTCAGGTTGACGTTGTCCATGACTGGAATTTTAATCGCCGGGAGGGTACAAACCAACCATGAAAAAAGAAAAAGCCCTTGTCTGGTTTCGCCGTGACCTGCGTGACCATGACCACGCCGCCCTGAGCGCGGCACTGGCCGGGGCGCAACAGGTTTATTGCGCCTTTGTTTTCGACTCGGAAATTCTCGATGCACTGCCCGCCCGATGTGACCGGCGCGTTCATTTCATTCGCGAATCGCTGGTCGAACTCGATGCCGCCCTGCACGCCAAGGGTGGCGGACTGATCGTCCGTCACGGCCGGGCCACCGAGGAAATCCCCGCGTTGGCCAAAGAACTCGGCGTATCGGCGGTGTTTGCCAACCGCGATTACGAACCATCGGCCAAGCAGCGCGATGCCCTCGTCACCGGATCACTGCAGTCCGATGGCATCGCGTTCCACGCTTTCAAGGATCAGGCGATCTTCGATGGCAATGAAGTGTTGACGCAGGCAGGCAAGCCTTTTTCGGTGTTCACGCCATACAAAAACGCCTGGTTGAAGCGGTTGACCGCAGCAGACTATGCCGAGTGGCCATGTCATGGAAAACTGGCCGGTGGCGAGTTTACGGGCATCCCAACCCTGACCGAAATCGGCTTCGAAACCAGCGACCTGGACGCTCTGGGCATTCGCCCCGGCACGTCAGGCGCCCGCGCCTTGTGGGACGAGTTCCGTCAGGGACGTATCGAGCGCTACGGCGCCCTGCGCGACTTCCCGGCGGTCAAGGGCGTTTCCTACCTGTCAGTACATCTGCGCTTCGGCACCATCGGCATTCGCGAACTGGTCCGCACGGCACTCAACTCAAGGGACACGACCTGGCTCAACGAACTGATCTGGCGCGACTTCTATTTCATGATCCTCGACCATTTCCCGCACGTCGTCGGCAGCGCTTTCAAGCCGGCCTACGACGCCGTGCAGTGGGATAACTGGCCGGACGCCTTTGCCGCCTGGAAGGAAGGCCGCACCGGCTATCCACTCGTCGATGCCGCCATGCGCCAGCTCAATCACAGCGGCTGGATGCACAATCGGCTGCGCATGATTGTCGCTTCCTTCCTGAGCAAGGATCTGGGCATCGACTGGCGGCTCGGCGAACAATACTTTGCCGATCAGCTCAACGATTTCGACCTGTCGGCCAACAATGGCGGCTGGCAATGGGCAGCCTCGACCGGCTGCGACGCGCAACCGTATTTCCGCATTTTCAACCCGGTGACGCAGTCCGAGCGCTTCGACCCGGAGGGCAAGTTCATCCGCCGCTACGTCCCCGAACTGGCCAAAATCGCCAACAAATACATCCACGCGCCGTGGCAAATGGGGCGGATCGAGCAGGAAAGCATTGGGGTGGTGATCGGGCGGGACTACCCGGCGCCGATCGTCGATCACGCTACTGCCAGGGAAAAGACCTTGGCGCGCTACGCCATACTCAAAAATTAGGCATTATTTCCGGTTGACCGTGGAAGGCCACGGTCAACCGGAAACCAGGGCTATTTTTTGCAATAACCAGCCACGATGCCCAGCAACTCGGCTTCGTCGTACGGCTTGCCGAGGTAGTGGTTGGCACCGATTTCGAGCGCGTAATTGCGGTGCTTGTCAGCCGTCCGCGAGGTGATCATGACCACCGGCAACGAGCGCAGACGGGCGTCTGCACGCATGTTACGGACCAGATCAAAGCCATCCATGCGCGGCATTTCAATGTCGGACAGGATGACATCCGGTGTCACCTCGACCAGTTGCTCCAGCGCATCGACGCCGTCCTTGGCCAGAATGACCTGATAACCCTCGCGCATGAGCAGGCGGCTGGTGATCTTGCGCACCGTCAGCGAATCGTCGACGACCATGACGGTCGGCAGGCGGGCCACTTCCGTAATTACAGGCGGCAACATCGACGGGACAGCGGTGTGCACGCTGGAAACCGTCGTCCGGCTGGCCAGAGCGACCGGGTTGAGGATCAGCACGACCTTGCCGTCACCAAGTACCGTAGCACCGGCAATACCGACGACGCGGGCGAGCTGGGCGCCGATATTCTTGACGACGACTTCCTGGTTGCCCTTGAGCTCATCGACGAGAACGCCAACCCGCTGCGAACCGGAACGCAACAACAGCACCCAGTACTGACGATGCGCCTCCGGAACGGCTTCCATGTCACCGAGCAAGTGCGGCAGGAAATGGAAGGGATAGCGAATGCCCTGCCACTCCACCTCGCCCTTTTCGCGAACGGAGGCGAGTACCTTTTCCTTCATTTCCTTGACCTGCTCGATCATCGTCGATGGCACCGCATAGAGATGGGTGCCGACACGAACGAGCAAAGTCTGCGTCACTGCCAGCGTGAGCGGCAGGTAGAGACGGAAAGTGGTGCCCTGACCGAGCTGCGACTGGATTTCGATGCGCCCGCCGATTTCGCCGACCTCGGTTTTCACGACGTCCATGCCGACACCGCGGCCGGACAGCTGGGTCACTTCGGTGGCCGTCGAAAATCCGGGCTGGAAGATGAAGTCGTACAGCGTTTTTTCATCGGCCGCCTGCCCCGGCTGGAGCAGGCCCATGGCCTCGGCGCGAGCGCGGATGCGGGCAAGATCGAGGCCCTTGCCGTCGTCGCTCATGGCCAGAATGATTTCATTGCCTTCCTGCGACAGCTTGATGACGATTTCGCCGGCCTCCGGCTTGCCGGCGGCAAGCCGCTCCTCGCGGCTCTCGACGCCGTGCGTGACAGCATTGCGCAGCATGTGTTCGATCGGCGCCAGCATCTTGTCGAGTACCGAACGGTCGATATCGACCTGACCGCCGACGATATCAAGATTGGCCCGCTTGCCGACTTCCTTGGCGGTCTGCCGGACAATACGGTAGAGGCGCTCAGTCTGGCTGGCGAACGGCACCATGCGCACGCCCATGAGTTCCTGCTGCAGGCTGCGATTGAGGCGCGACTGGGCAAGAATCGCCGCGTTGGCGTCGTCGAGGTTCTTGAGCAGACTCTGCTGGACGGTTGCCACGTCGTTCACCGACTCGGCCATGAAACGGGTCAGTTCCTGGAAACGGGTAAAACGGTCGAGTTCGAGCGGATCGAAATCAACCTCGCTGTCTGGCGTCTGGGCTACACGCGCCTGGATCTGCGACTCGGCCTGGATTTCGATTTCGCGCAACTGGCGGCGCAGACGAATGACGTTTTCGGTCAGTTCAAGCAGCGACCCTTTGAGGCTGCGCATCTCGCCCTCAATCCGCGTGCGGGCGATCGACAATTCGCCGGCCTCGCTGACCAGACGATCAATGAGATCGGCGCGGACACGCAGCGTAGGCCGCTGACCGGCGGCCTCGGCCTCGGCATCCGCTTCGGTTTCCACCGGCGGCAACGGCCCCGCAACAGCCGGCATCTCGGCAGCCGTATGCTGGACTTCCGGAGCGACGGGCTCCTGAGGGCCTGCCCGCAAACGCTCGACAACCTGATCCAGCGCATCACAACCGTTTTCAATTTCATCGATGAATGCCGGCGTCACGTGTCCGGCGCGCAGGGCTTCTTCAACCCGAGCCTCAAGCTGGTGCGTCGCTTCGCCGAGATTCATCGCCCCAGCCATGCGCGCGCTGCCCTTGAAGGTATGCAACAGTCGGGCAATCGCATGCGGCGCCGCATCACCCGCCAGATCGCCGCGCCAGGCACGGACCTGGGTGGTCAGGTCGCGTGTCAGATCGACGGCTTCCTCAAGGAAGATCGGCAACAGTTGCTCGTCGAGCTCGTCGTTGAGCAACGGCAAAGCTGGTGCTGGCGCGACGTGAAGCGCCTCAGCGACAACTTCGGGAGCCTCCGCCTGGCCTGGCATTGCGATGATCTCGGCCCCTGCCGGCAATCTCTCCTCGCCGGGCAGGGCGGCATGGAATACATCCTCCAGCGCCGCGATCAACTGCGTCTGCTCGTCCGGCGAACGCTGCATGGCGAGGCCGGCAAACATTTCTTCCAGTGTAATGATGGCCTGGCGAACTGTTTCAATGCCCTCGATACTTTCCGCCTGCCCCGAGCCATCGCGCCGCAACAAGGCGTGCTCGAGCGCCACAGCGAGCCGGTTGAGCGGCATCAGGCCAACCGTTGCGGCAATGCCGCCAAGGGTATGCGCGGCACGGGTCATTTCAAAAGTAGTCGGAGCTGATGGATCAGCGTCAATGACCGCATAGCTGTCGACCAGCGTCTGCAGGTGACCACGGGCCTCTTCGCGGAATATGTCGTAAAGCGTTGGCGACTCGCCAACCGGCTCCGGCGAAACAAGCACTGGCTGCTCACTTTCCAGCGTTGCCGACAGCATCACCTCTTCCGGCTCGACCAGCGCTTCCGGTTCTTCAGGCAAGGCCAGCGCTTCTATTTCTTCGACTTCCTGAGTTGACTGACCGACCATTTCGGAGGGCGTTTCCACCTCCTGAAGTTCGCCGACAATGGCAGTCGGCACTTCAAACGGCGCAGGCGGAACTTCCGTTAATTCAAACACTTCTTCGGCCTGCGCAACTGTCTCTTCGACAATCGGAAGCTCGTCTTCGATCTCAGCAAGCGTCTCTTCAACAACTTCGGCCGGGACGTCCGCCAATTCAAACGCCTTTTCGACCGGCTCAAGCGGCTCTTCGGACAATTCAGGCACCACCGCCTCGACAGGCTCCTCGATGAGAATCACCGTCTCTTCAGCCGCCACCGGCGCAGCCTCTATCGGTGGAGCGACGGGAACTTCGACGCCGCGCAACCGTGCAGCAAGGGCAACCAATGCTGCCGGATCGGGGGCTCGACCGTGGCCGGACTCGAGATACACGACCCAGTCGGCAAACAAGGCATGCGCCTCCTCGATCAGGCGCTGAAGGTCCGGCGTTACCGCCGTGTCCTGACGTAACCACAGGTTCAGGGTCTGTTCAAACTCCCACGCCGCCTCGCCAAGATCCTTGAGGCCAACCATCCGGCCGCTACCCTTCAAGGTGTGCATTGAGCGACGAACCGTCGTCAACGCCTCGACGTTATCCGGAGCGGCCGCCAGCAAGGCCTTCTGCTCAGCGATAGTGGCCAAAACTTCGTTGGCCTCCTCGAGGAAGATCGACAGCAGTTCGGCATCTATCTCTTCGTGGCTGGACTCAGCCAATTGGAGCGTTTCTGCAGAAGGCGCCGGTGCTTCAGGCGCCAACGGCTTGAGCCCGGACAGGGCGGCATCGACCTCGACGCCTGACTGCAAGGCGGCCAGCGCGGCCTTGGCCGACTCGCCCAGTTCGCGATTGGCGACAAGGTCGGCATCCTTCTGGATATCCTGCAAGTTTTGCTTGAGCTCGTCCTGCAGGCGAGCGTCTTGCGGCGCTTCCTTGAGCGCGTCGGCAAGAACCTGCATGTCCCGCGCCTGCTGGGCCAGCAGCGCTTCGACCGTCGGTGCCGAAGGAGCCTCCGGTTCCGGCTCTGGCTCATCCGACACCTCGCCACTCATGCGATGAACAAAGGCATCGAAATCAGCTTCGCCGTTCTGCAACGAGTCCACAAAGAAGCCGAGCAGCGACAACTGGTCGGCAACCGCCTCGAAATCCTCATTGGCCGGCTGATAATCGGGCTGCGCAAATTTTTGGATACTGGCCGCGCATTCCTTGAGGCTGTTGACCGCCCCAAAATGGCCAAGCATGGCCAGCGCTCCGCTGATCTGCTTGATCGGATTATCAAGCTGAAGGAGATCGTGTGCCTTGCTCGGATCGCGGAAGAATCCGTCAAGCGCCTGCTCGATCTGGGCCAGATTGTTCTGTATTTCCCGACCCACCTGACCGATCAGCAGCTTCTCCTGTGCCCGCCGCGTCATCTCGTCTAGTAGCGGTATCCCCTCGTTAGCCGCAGGTCGACCGGCAATGCAAGCGTAGAGGCGGGCGACCATCAGATCGACCTGCTGGGCAAAATCGGTACCCAGACGCCGGAAATTCTCCTGCGCATTCTCGAGCAGCAGGATGGTGGTGGCCACTTCCATCGCCACCGCGTCATTGAAGCGCGACGAGTCTTCGGACAGCCAGTTGGCGACGGCACCAAGGCCCTGGCCAAGACGCTTGAGATCAGTCTGGCCGATTTCCTCTGTCAGCTGGGCACAGTGGCGCGCGTTGTCAACAAACCCGGCCAGGCTGCCCGTATTGCCGGTACAAAACCGGCTCCATAACTCTTCAACCGCCGTCAGCACCTCGCGCAACTTGCGCAATTCGCCGTGGTGCGGCAACGACGCTGCTTGCGGTGCCGCGCTGGGCAACAGATCAGCCAGGCCAAAAACCGACTGTACCTCGGCAATGCCGGGATTCAAATCGGCCGGCGCCTGGGCAATGTAATAAAGCGACTCACGCAGAACGCGTTCGGCGACGTTGTTCGATCCCCCGACCAGACGCCGGATCTGGGCATCGATACGGGAACAAAGCTGGCGCGACGAAGGATCGGTGCCGAGCACCGGATCAGCCAGAGCTTCAAGCACACCGAGTGAAATCCACCAGAACGAACGAGTTGCCGGCGTTGGCTGAACCGCCTCGATTTCGGCGATGGCTTCGCGCATCATGCGGCGACCTGTTTCGGCATCAGCCGGGTCTTTCAGCCAGCGCAGCAGCCCCTTCTGGAACTGCATGCGCTTGACCTTGAGGGTGCGCAACAGCTCTTCAGCATCCAGCACAGGCGCTTCCGTCTCACGCTTTGGCGGACGACGCGAGAGATCGGGATAAAACAAATCGCATGGATGCGCCCCGGGCAGGCCGCGGGCCTTCTCCAGCGCCTGATAAACAGGCAGCAGCACGAGCGGATGGTTGGGTTCACCCGCCATCAGGTCATCAAGATACTGGCGCAAGGCGCTCATTGTCTGGCGCAGAACGGCGACAGCAGCATCACCGGAAGGCAGTCGCTCGTCTTCCATGCCGGCGAGCAAGGCCTCGGTCGATTCCGTCAGCAGGGTTACGCCATCCAGACCAACCATGGCCAGTGCGCCATGCACCTGGTGAACGTGGGTCCGGCAGAACTTGAGTTGCGTCCGGTCGGCACTCGCAACGTATTCGTCGAGCGCCTGTTCGGCGCGTTGCAAAGCCAGGTCAATTTCGCCCTTGACCCACGTCAGCGGGCCCAAATCAAATTCCGTTGCCGCGTTCATGATTTCTCGCGATTATCGTCAGTCGACCTTGAAGCCGGCGACCGAGCCCTTCAGTTCGGAAGCCAGCGCAGTCAGTTCATCGACCGCCTGCGCTGTACGCTGCGTACCTGCTGTTGTCTGTTCCGTGACGTGCAGAATATCCTGCATCAGGCGCGCCACCTGGGTAGCCGAATCCGCCTGGTTCTGGGTTGAGGTGGAAATGCTCTGAATCAGGTCGGCCAGATTGCGCGACACGTCGCCGATCTCGGACAGTGCCTGACCGGCCGCATCTGACAACTTGGCTCCCTCGACCACACCGCGGGTCGACTGTTCCATGGCGGACACCGCATCCTGCGTGTCGGTCTGAATGGTCTTCACAATGGCCGCGATCTGTTTCGTTGCCTCGCCGGAGCGTTCTGCCAGTCGCTGCACTTCCTCGGCAACCACCGTAAAACCGCGCCCTGCGTCGCCGGCAGACGCGGCCTGAATGGCGGCGTTCAGCGCCAGCACGTTGGTCTGTTCGGTAATGTCGGAAATCAGCTCCACGATTTCGCCAATTTCCTGCGAGCTTTCGCCCAGACGCTTGATGCGCTTCGAGGTTTCCTGAATCTGGTTGCGAATTTCGTTCATGCCCTTGATCGAATCCTGCACGGCCAGCGTACCTTTTTCGGCAGCCTGCAGCGACTGCCGGGCGACTTGGGCCGACTCTGTCGCGTTGCCGGAAACTTCGGACATGGAACGGGCCATTTCCAGAGCCGACTGACCCGCCTCCTGAATTTCGGAAGATTGCCGCTCGGCTGCGTTGAGCAGTTCGGCCGACGTCTGGCGGGCGATTTCGGTTGCCGCGGTCACGCGGTTTGCCGCATCGTTGATACGACCGACCAGCACGCGCAGTTCTTCAATGGTGTAGTTGATCGAGTCGGCGATGGCGCCGGTAATGTTTTCACTAACCGTGGCGGTAACAGTCAGATCTCCATCGGCCAGATCGCCGAGTTCATTCATCAGACGCAAAATCGCGTCCTGGTTTTCACGGTTGGTCTGTTCCGATGCGTGGCGCTGCTCTTCTGCATCTGCAGCACGACGACCGGTATCGTCAAGATAGATCTTGGCCAACAGGGCCAGCGTGGCCAGCGCGATCAGACTCAGCGCGATCAGCAACACGATATACATGCCGCGTTCAGCCAGTCCCTGCTGATAACCCAAAGCCAGTTCGTCAGTTGCCTTCAGGAGGTCTTCGCTCTCGCGGAAAATCCGGGATCCAGCCTGTTTGGAAAGAACCAGCGGTTGCATGTTGCCAAGAATGCTGGAAATGGCACCTTGGTATTCCTTGAACGCGACTTCAAGACTATCGAGCTTGGTACGGCTTTCGGCATCGTTGCCGCCCTTGCTCAAAGCGCTCAGGATGTCGCGGAAGGCATTGGTATCCTTGCCGAGCAGGAACGCCACTTCCGGATTGATTTCGTCACCGACGAGCAGCGCCGATGCATTCTTGGCAATCCGCTGGGTCAACATGACCAACTGGCTGGACGACGCAATCTCTCGGGAAGCCGCCCCACCCTGCAGCTTTAGGGTTGCCAACTGTTCAGTCAGTTCAAGCATCGCGGAATTCTTGTTGTCGATGGTGGCAACGTTCTTGCCCAGTGCGACCAGATTCGCTTCCTGCGCGATAACCGTTTCCGCGTCCTTGTCGGTGGTTGCCCAGCGCTGCCCCAAGGCTTCGAGCTGCGGCCGAACGCTGTCAGGCGAGGCTGGGACGCTGACGCTACCAATTTCGCCACCGTTCGAAAGCTGATCGAACAGCTTTCCGAATGTGTCGCGCGATTCCTTCAACTGACCGAAGGCAACCACGTTGCCCTGCAGCGCCAGCGATGAAGCCTTGGCCAGCCGCTGCGACAGCATGCGCATTTCTCCGGAAGCAGCGATGTAGGCAGTGTTGTGGGTTGATTCGCGGTTGTCGTGGAAAACCAGGCCGGCAATCAGCAACAGAAGGGCGATAAAAATACCACCCAGTGTCTTCATCTGTTGTACAACAGGCTGCCCCGCGAGGAACCCGGGCAACGGCATTTTGCCGGGAGGCATATCTGCCGAAACGGTCATCTGCCCCGATGAACCACCGTTGCCGAGACCAGCAATCTTGGGAAGCTTGAAGCTGAAAGCCATGGAAATCCTCCACTTGGGGTAGGGGCGAAAGCCCTCTGTCAAACCCCGATATTCATGAAATCCTGATCGGCGAGCAGTTCGCGCACCGAAAGTTTGTGCCAGATTTTTCCCTGCGTATCGGCAAAACGCTGCCTGCCCCAGGCCGGCATCGAAACATCGGCCGGTTCGACAGTGAAATCGTCAGGGTTTTTCAGGCCGAGCATGCGCGATACAAGCAGGGCGGCATTGACGCCGTGACGGGCACCGATCAACAGCAAGCGCGCGTTGGCGTTCTGGACGATGGGCGGGCCACCGCGAAAGAGCGAAAAATCGCTGACAGCGTGCAGGTTGCCGCGAATATTGGCGATCCCGGCGAACCATGGCCGGGTCATCGGAACAGGCGCAAGAAGCGAGGCCTGGACAATTTCTCCGCCATCGGAAAGATCAACCAGCCAAGATTCGCCGCCGGCCTCAACACCAAGCCAGGACGACGATCCCTTACCCTTGGCCGCATTGCTCAGACGCGTCGCCAGATATTCCTGAAAATCACGAAGGCTGGTTTTCCGGGCCATCTGGATTACGGCAGCGCAGCGACTCGTTGCAGCAACTCTTCCGGAATCAACGGCTTGACGAGGTAGTCCACCGCGCCCTGACGCAAGCCCCAGATCTTGTCGGTTTCCTGCCCTTTGGAGGTACAGACAATGATCGGAATGTTTTTCGTTTCTTCATCGCGAGTCAGGGTGCGCGTTGCCTGATAGCCGTTCAACCCAGGCATCACGACATCCATCAGGATCAGGTCAGGCTTGTTGGCCTTGGCCTTGGCGATCCCCTCTTCGCCATTTTCCGCTGTGGTTACCTGATAACCGGCCTTGGTCAGCACATCGACGGTAAAAAAACGCTCAGTGGGCGAATCGTCGACAACGAGAATATTCTTTACGGGCATGTGCTCTCCCTGAGCTACGTGTTGGATTCTGTCTCGGCCGGCAAGGCAAACGTAGCAACCGTTTGCAGCAGGCTGTCTTTTGTAAATGGTTTGGTCAGGTACTGGTCGGAGCCGACCATGCGGCCACGCGCCCGGTCGAACAGCCCGTCCTTGGACGAGAGCATGATGACCGGCGTAGCCTTGAATTTCGGGTTTTTCTTGATCAGCGAACAGGTTTGATAGCCATCAAGGCGCGGCATCATGATGTCGCAGAAGATGACGCTCGGCTGGTGGTCGGCGATCTTGGCCAGCGCATCGAAGCCATCTTCGGCGAGGACGACCTGACACCCTGCCTGCACGAGAAAAATCTCGGCGCTGCGCCGTATCGTATTGCTGTCGTCAATGACCATGACCCTGACGCCGCGCAGTCTGGATAAATCAGCCACTTTCCCTGTCCCCTGTGCCTCTGATGGAGGCTCTATCGGTGCATCATACTACGGAAGTATTACCGCGAGGCAATGCCAACAACAGTGTTACAGCATTTTGATGACTACTTCGACCGCCTCGAGATTCGGATAAAATCGCGGCCATCTTACCCAATTCCCTTCGCTCCCGCCAAGGGTGCGAAAAATGATGAATACCACCGCACCAACGCCGCCCTGCCCACCGATGGTGCTGGTCTTTTCCGCCAGCGACCCGTCAGCCGGTGCCGGCATGCAGGCCGACATCCTCACTTTGGTCAGTCTTGGCTGCCATCCGCTCAGCGCTTTGACGGCACTGACGGTGCAGGACACGGTGGGCGTGCAGAGCGTTCAGCCGGTTAGCGCCGAATTGCTTGAACAGCAGGCACGAACCGTTCTGGAGGACATGCCGGTCGCTGCCTTCAAGATCGGCATGCTGGGTAGCGTCGAGAACGTCATCGCAGTGGCCGAAATCATTTCGGACTACCCGGAAATCCCGGTAATTTTCGATCCGGTGCTGGCTTCCGGGCGGGGCGATGAGCTGTCGAGCGAGGATGTCATTTCCGCAATTCGTGAAATGCTGCTGCCACAGACCACGCTGCTCACACCGAATGCGCCGGAAGCGCGGCGACTGGCCGAAAGCGATGAGGACGAAGGCGAGCCGTCGATCGACGTGTGCGCCCAGCGCCTGATTGAAATGGGCGCGCAGTATGTGCTGATTACCGGCACGCATGAAAACACCCCGCAAGTGGTCAACACGCTGTACGGCGCCGACGGGGTCATTCGGCGCGACCAGTGGGAACGCCTGCCGGGCAGCTACCACGGTTCCGGCTGCACGCTGGCCTCGGCCGTTGCTGGCTGCATCGCCGGCGGGGCCAGCATGGAGGATGCTGTGCACGATGCCCAGGATTACACGTGGCAAACCTTGGCCGCCGGCTTCCGGGCCGGCATGGGCCAGTTCATTCCGGACCGCTTTTTCTGGGCGCGCGGAGAAGACGACGAGGCAGCAAAATACAAGGATGAGAAGCCCGATGTCTAATCAGATGAGGCCTGAATTGCGTGGCCTTTATGCCATCACGCCGGAGCACGCTGATGGCGCCCGGCTGCTCAGCGAGGTTGAAGCCGCGCTGGTCGGCGGTTGCCGCATCGTTCAATACCGCGACAAAACCAGTGCGATGCCCGAATGCGTCGCTCGCGCCCGGGCGCTGCGCGAACTGACCCGCCATCACAATGCAAAGTTACTGATCAACGACGATCTTGCCCTGTCCTTTCTGGTCGAAGCTGACGGCGTGCACCTGGGCAAGGACGATGGCAACCTCATGGCCGCCCGCGCCATACTCGGGCCGAACCGCATACTCGGCGCCTCGTGCTACGCCGACTTCGCAGCCGCACAGGCCGCCGAGGCAGCCGGGGCCGACTACGTCGCCTTCGGCGCCGTCTATCCGTCACCAACCAAACCGAATGCCCCGCTCGCCGGAACCGATTTGTTTTTTGCGGCAAAAACCCGGTTGACCGTGGCAACCTGCGCCATCGGCGGCATCACGCTCGCCAACGCCCCGCCACTGATCGCCGCCGGCGCCGACCTGCTCGCCGTCATCACCGACCTGTTCAGCGCCCCCGACATCGCGGCCCGCGCTGCTGCCTATCAACGTCTTTTCGAGGAAGCCCAGTCATGACCTCACGCAACCAGCAACTGTTCGAGCGCGCCCAGCGCCACATCCCAGGCGGCGTCAATTCGCCCGTCCGCGCCTTCCGTTCGGTCGGCGGTACGCCCTGTTTCTTCCAGAAGGGCATTGGCCCGAAGGTGCAGGATGCGGATGGCAAGTGGTACACCGACTATGTTGGCTCGTGGGGCCCGATGATCCTTGGTCACGCTCACCCTGACGTCATCGCTGCCGTGCAGGCCGCTGTCGTCGACGGCCTGTCCTTCGGCGCGCCGACCGAGAAGGAAGTCGACATCGCCGACCTGCTCTGCGAACTGGTCCCGTCGATGGACATGGTGCGTCTGGTTTCCTCGGGCACCGAAGCGACGATGAGCGCCATCCGGCTGGCCCGCGGCTACACCGGTCGCGACATCCTGATCAAGTTTGAAGGCTGCTACCACGGCCACTCCGACGGCCTGCTGGTCAAAGCCGGATCCGGCCTGCTGACCTTCGGCAATCCTTCGTCGAGCGGCGTCCCGGCCGGCGTTGCCGAAAACACCATGGTGCTCACCTACAACGATCCGCAGGAACTGGCCGAGGCGTTTGCCAAGCACGGCGACAAAATCGCCGCTGTGATCGTCGAGCCGGTGGTCGGCAACATGAACCTGATCGCCCCGACCCAAGCCTTCCTCAACGCCATGCGCGAGCTGTGTACGAAAAACGGCTCGGTGCTGATTTTCGACGAAGTGATGACCGGTTTCCGCGTCGGCCTGAAGAGCGCGCAGGGACTGTTTGGCATCACGCCCGACCTGTCCACTTTCGGCAAGGTGGTTGGCGGCGGCATGCCGCTCGGCGCCTTTGGCGGCAAGCGCGAAATCATGGAACAGATCGCCCCGCTCGGTCCGGTCTACCAGGCCGGCACGCTGTCCGGCAACCCGATTGCCACGGCCGCCGGTCTGGCCACTTTGAAGCTCATTCAGGCGCCCGGTTTCTACGAAAACCTGACCGCCAAGACCAAGGCTCTGTGCGACGGACTGGTTGCCGCCGCGAAAAAACACGGCGTTGCATTCTCCGCCCAGAACATTGGCGGCATGTTCGGCCTCTATTTCGCCGAGAAGTGCCCAGGCACCTACGACGAAGTACTGGCCTGCGACAAGGAAGCCTTCAACCGCTTCTTCCACGCCATGCTCGACGCCGGCCACTACTTCGCGCCGTCGGCCTTCGAAGCCGGCTTCGTCTCGGCTGCTCACTCCGACGCCGACATCGCGGCAACCATCGCCGCCGCCGACGCCTGGTTCGCCACACTCAAGTGAACACCGGCTCCGCCTGGCTGATCCTCTTCATCGCCGGCCTCTGCGAGGTTGGCTGGGCGGTCGGCCTCAAATACACCGAAGGTTTCAGTCGCCTGTGGCCCTCGGCCGCAACGCTGGTGGCGATGATCGCCAGCGTCGTCCTGCTCGGTTGGTCGCTAAAGGTGCTGCCGCTGGGCACCGCCTACGCCGTGTGGACCGGCATCGGCGCCGTCGGCACGGCGATCCTCGGCATTTTCCTGTTCGGCGAGTCGCGCGAGGTCCTGCGCTTCGTTTGCATCGGCCTGATCGTCGCCGGGATTGTCGGCCTCAAACTGGTGACGCCGGGCACTCCCTGAGTTGGCGCACTGCCGCGGTGCCCGCCATGATGCCTGAATACCAAGAGCACCCATTTGGTGCCCCAGTTTGGCCCCACCCGGTGAAATTCGGCCTTTAGCTGGCCGGCACCCTTTTTGCTGTACTGCAACATCCTCCAGGATGGTCGCCGTACATTGCAAACAGGGAGAGCCAGCATGAGCAAGCGCATCGGATCACGTTCGAAAAACACCCTCGATTATCTGTCCGGTTTCATGGGAGGGCTGCGCGCCGACCAGAAGCGCCTGACCGAAATCCAGGCCACCTACGACAACCTGAGCCTGCTCGGCCAACTGCTCTGCTCCGGTACCGATATTTCCCGCATGCGCGAGGATTTCAACAAGCTGGCCAGCCAGTTGCTCGACCAACTGGCCCGCGAGCACTACCAGAAAGCCGCTCTCAACCTCGACTCCTGCGCCCGGGTGGCCATCGACATCCTGACCCGCAACCTATTCGAGCGCACAGCCGATATCGGCTTCCTGGCCAGCGATGCCGAAATCCGCGCCTTCGCCGAGGCAACCGAAGCCGTGCCGGCAGCCGGCTTGGCTGCCGAACGCCAAGCCTTGCAGGCGCACTTCGCCGAATATGTGCGCAAATACTCCGTCTACCACAACATCATCCTGCTCTCGCCAACCGGCGATGTGCTAGCCCAGCTTAATGAAGGCAATCCCGTCGCCCACTCGGCCGATCCCTTGCTCCATGAAGCGCTCACGACCGAACAGGCCTATGTCGAAGTATTCCGCCCGACCGATCTGCTGCCCGGCGAAACCAGCCCTTTGGTCTATGCCTATCGCGTCATGGCTGCCGACGGTAGTCGGCCGCTCGGCGTGCTGTGCCTCTGCTTCCGCTTCCAGGACGAGTGCCGGCGGATTTTCGACAGCCTGATTGGCGAAGACGAGTGGACGGTGATCACCCTGCTTGACGCGCAGGGGCGAGTTATTGCGAGCAGTGACCCCTACCAGTTTCCGGCCGGGGTCCAGCTCGAAATCGTGGACGATGCTGCCTGCCGGGTGGTCCGTTTCGCCGGCCGCGAATACCTGGCAACCAGCCGGCCAACCCAAGGCTACCAAGGCTACGCCGGGCCAGGCTGGGTCGGTCACGCGCTGGCCCCGCTCAACCATGCCTTCGAGATGGCCGAGGCGCACGAACTGGAGCAGGTGCCGGAAGACTTTCTCGATGGTGTGTTGGAGACCAGCATCCTGTTCAGCCCGGAACTGCGCGATATTCCGCTGCGTGCCACGAGCATCCAGCGCGAGTTGAACCGCGCCGTCTGGAACGGTTATGTCTGGCTGGTGCGCGATGCGCTGGCCGCCCAGAATGCCGACTTCGCCAAGGTACTGCTGCGCGAAATCGGCAGCACCGGCGTGCGCACCCACCAGGTGTTCAGCGAATCGACCGACAGTCTGTACAAGACCGTGGTGTCATCAGCGCTTTCCACATGCACGCGACAGGCAGCACTGGCCATTGAACTGATGGACCGCAACCTTTACGAACGGGCCAATGACTGCCGCTGGTGGGCGCTGACCCGCAGTTTCCGCGAGGAACTGGCCCAGGCCGACCCGCACGACAAGGCACAGCGCCAGCGACTGAGCGAAGTGCTGCGCCGGATCAACGGCCTCTACACCGTTTACAGCAACCTGATCCTGTTCGACCAGAGTGGCCGCGTGCTGGCCGTCTCCAATCCAGCCTACCAGGACTGGCTGGGCAAAATACTCAGCGAAAGCTGGGTGCGGCCGGCCCTCGGCTTGGCTGATGCCCAGAGCTATAACGTGTCAGGCTTCGAGCCGAGCGCGCTGTACGACAATCAGTCCACCTACATCTATGCGGCCGGGGTGCGCGCTGCCGATAACGAGCCGGTCGGCGGCATCGCTATCGTCTTCGATGCCACGCCGCAGTTTCGCGCCATGCTGCACGACGCGTTGCCGCGCCGGACCGACGGCCAGCCGGTAGCCGGCGCCTTTGCCGTGTTTGCCGGACGCGACGGCCGGGTCATCGCCGCAACCGACCCCGATTTGCCGCCAGGCAGCCGGCTGATGATCGGCTACGAGTTTTTCAAGCTGCAAGCGGGCGACAGCTGCACCAATGTAGTCATCTACAACGGTTGCTACTACGCCGTCGGCTCGTCGATGAGCGCCGGCTACCGCGAATACCAGGGAGCTGGCGACGGTCAGCGTGGCGGGGTCGTAGCACTGGTCTTCTCGCCGCTGTCGGATCGAATCGTCGACGCCGAACAGTTGGCAGTGCGCCGCGATACGCTGGTCGACACCTACGCCCGGCGGCCGCTGGCGGCTACCGTCGACAGCGTCGATGTCGCCTGTTTTTATGTCGGCAGCAACTGGTACGGCGTGCGCTCCAGCCATGTCGTCGAAGCCGTCGACACCGACCGCCTGACTCCGTTGCCCGGCGTCTCGGAGGCTCTCTGCGGCTGCCTGATGTATCGTGACCAGGCGATCAGCGTGTTCGACCTGTCGGCCATATTGTCCTCGCGCCAGCCAGCGACCGAGCGTCGCCGGGCGAACAGGGGCGGCAAGCAGCAGATCGTCGTTCTCCAGGTGCCGGAACAGCAGGCCCGCTTCGGCATCCTGGTCGACCACCTGGGCGCCGTCAGCGAAATTCCGGCAGTTCGCATCGAAACACTGCCCGGCATGTTGAGCGAGGGTAATTCGCCAATCGAAAGTCTGGTCAAGCCGCATGCCGACGACGTCGAGCGCCGCATCCTGATGGTGCTCTCCGCCAGTCGCATGCTGCATCGCCTGGGCGGTAGCAGCCTTACATCAGGAGCAGCGTAGCCAGCCCGAGGAAAATGAAGAAACCACCGGAGTCGGTCAGTGCGGTGATCATCACCGAGCCGCCGACCGCCGGATCGGCGCCGAATTTCTGGCGCAGCAGCGGAATGCCGACGCCGGCCGACGCCGCCAGCAGCAGGTTCAGCGTCATTGCCGAGGTCATAACCAGGCCGAGTTTGACGCTGCCGTAGAGCCACCACGCGGCGATGCCGAGCAAGCTGCCCCAGATCAAGCCGTTGATCGTCGCCACGCCGAGTTCCTTGCGCAGCAGTCGGCGCATGGCATCGGGCTGGACCTGCCCCATGGCGATGGCACGGACGATCATGGTGATCGTCTGGTTGCCGGAATTGCCACCGATCCCGGCAACAATCGGCATCAGGGCCGCCAGCGCCACCAGCTTTTCAATCGAATCCTCGAACGCGCCGATCACCCGTGAGGCGATGAAGGCCGTCACCAGATTGACCGCCAGCCAGGCCCAGCGGTTTTTCACAGAGTCCCAGACCGAGGCGAAAATATCTTCTTCCTCGCGTAGACCGGCCTGGGCCAGTTGTTCGTGCTCGGCTTCTTCGCGGATGTAGTCCACCACCTCATTGACTGTCACGCGGCCGACCAGCTTGCCATCCGGATCGAGTACCGGTGCCGAGACGAGGTCGTAACGTTCGAAGGCCTTGGCCGCCTCTTCAGCAAGGTCGTCGGGTTCGAACTCGACGAAATCGGTCTGCATCAGCGTACCGACTTCGACATCGACCTCATTGACGAGCAGGATATTGAGCGGCAACACACCTTTGAGGTGCTCGTCACGATCAACGACAAAAAGCTGGTCGGTATGATCGGGAAGTTCGTCGAAACGGCGCAGATACCGCAGCACCACTTCCAGCGACACATCCTCGCGGACGGTCACCATGTCAAAGTCCATGATCGAACCGACCGACTCTTCGGGATAAGACATCGCGGCGCGCAACTGCTCGCGCTCTTCGATCGGCAAACCCCGAAAGACGTCATCGATAACACCTTGCGGCAAGTCGGGTGCGAGGTCGGCCAGTTCGTCGGCGTCGAGTGTTTCGGCGGCGGCGACCAGCTCGGTGCGCTCCATCGAGTCGATCAGGGTTTCCCGAACGGCGTCCGATACTTCGAGCAGGATTTCGCCTTCGAGCTCCGGATTGACCAACCCCCAGGCAATCAGGCGATCGTCCTGCGGCAAGGCTTCGAGAACGTAGGCAATGTCGGCCGGGTGCATCGGCTCGAGGCGGGCCTGCAGCGCATTCAGATGCTGCTTGTGCACCATGTCTTCGACCAGATCGTGGCGCGGCCCTTCCTGCCGGTGCACCAGTTCCTCCACCAGCTTGTGCCGGGCGAGCAGGGTCTGCACCTCGGCGAGGCGCTCCTGCAAGTCTTCGGTATCGGTCAGCTGGGCTTCTTCGCTCATGGTGCGGCGCCGCAAAAGGTGGGGCATTTTAGCACCGGGCGAAGGACCGGGTTCCGACAAAATTACTGCGGAAAACCCCTATTCCGGTGATATTTCACGGCACGTCAGCACCAGCCATCCGCCCGAGGATGATCGAAGTCTTGCGCCCCAAACCGGGCGCGTTGCGATTGCGGTCGTAAAAGCGCGGATTCGGCACCATGCCGGCCAGTCGGGCAGCTTGTTCCGGCCCGAGTTGGGCGGCGCTGGTGTTGTAGTAATGGCGAGCGGCGGCTTCGGCCCCGAAGACACCGTTGCCCCACTCGATCACGTTGAGGTAAACCTCAAGAATGCGCCGCTTGCTCCACAGGTTTTCCAGCATCAACGTGATGATCGCCTCTTCGGCCTTGCGAAAGTAGGACTTCGTCGGTGTCAGGAACAGGTTCTTCGCCAGCTGCTGACTGATGGTCGAACCGCCAGCCGCCAAACGACCCCGCTTCTGGTTCTTTTCCAGCGCCTTCTGCATCCCTTCCCAGTCGAAGCCTTCATGATCGACGAACTTGGCATCCTCGGCCGAGATGATGGCGCGCTTGAGATGAATCGAAATCCGCTCATAGGGCACCCACTGCTTTTTGAGCTGCGCGTCGGGCGCCTTCTGGCGAATTTCGGCCAGACGAATTTCCATGAAACGGGTTTCGCCGGGGTTCATCCAACTCCAAAGCAAAACCCAGCAAAGCAGCCACAACTGCCAGATCAGGAACAACCCGAGCAGGCCAAGGACGGCCCATTTCAACCAGCGGCCGACGACTTTCATGCGGCCAGTTTGGCTCTCAGGTCAGCCAGCACCTGAGCGGTTGCCGGGCGCACAGAGCGCCAGACGAAAAACGCTTCGGCTGCCTGCTCGACCAGCATGCCCAGGCCATCCGCCCGCTGCGCTGCACCCTGCTCGCGGGCCAGCGCCAGAAAAAGCGTTTCGCCTTTGCCGTACATCATGTCGTAGGCCAGACTGCCCGACGCAAAGATTCCCGGCGGCAAGGGCAGGCTTTCGCCGGAAAGGCTGGCAGAAGTAGCGTTGATGACCAGATCGAAGCTTTTACCTGCAGTTTTTGCAAAACTTCCGGCATCGACCGGAGCCATGTCCGAAAACGCCTCTGCCAGCAAAAGGGCCTTGTCAGCGCTCCGATTGGCGATGAACAGTGACACCGGCTGTTCAGCCAGCAGCGGCGCGATCACGCCGCGCGAAGCACCGCCGGCACCGAGCAGCAAGATGCGTTTGCCGGCCAGCGAAAAGCCAAGGTTGTGCGTAATGTCGCGAACCAGCCCGGCGCCATCGGTGTTGTCGCCGAATATCTCGGCACCGTTGAAGGCCAGCGTATTGACCGCTCCGGCTCGCGCCGCGCGCTCGGAAAGGCGCGTCGCCAGACGAAACGCCTCCTCTTTGAAAGGCACGGTGACATTCGCACCCTTGCCACCCGCCGCAACGAATTCGGAAATCGCCTGTTTAAAGCCGTCGACCGCAGCAAGACGCGCTTCATAGACCAGATCCTGCCCGCTAACCGCGGCGAAGGCAGCATGGATGGCCGGCGATTTCGAATGGGCAATCGGGTTGCCGAACACGCAGTACAGATCGCTCATTTGCTGGCCGTATTGAGGGCATCGCCCTGCGTGAAATACCAGGTCCGGGCAAACGAAAGAACGGTCGCCCCGCCCAAAGCCTGCTGCGGAATGGCGCCGAACGGCGCTGACATTCTGAGGATGCGCAGCGCCGCCTGATCGAGAATCTTGTGCCCTGACGAACGCGAAATCTCGGCGCTGTACAGGCTGCCATCCTCGGCCCGCAATTCGACGAAGATCACCACCGCGCCGTAGAGCTTGCCGCGCGCTTCGGGCGGATAGTTGAGTGTGCCGATGCGCTCGATTTTCTGCTTCCAGGCGTCAAGGTAGGCGGCCAGGCCGTATTCCTCGGTCCGCGCACCGACAAATTTCTTGCGTGGCCGCTTGCTGTATTCGTCGGCCGACTTGCTGATCTCACCCTCGAGACGGGCCATCGCCCGCGCCGACTCGGCAAGGTCCAAGCCACTGACCACAGGCACGACCGGCGATGGCTGTTCGGTGGCCGTATTTGCCGCGGCAACGGTGCGCAGACTCTTCGCCTGCGCCAGCAGCCTTTGCTGGGCTGTTTCGAGTTCCTGAACGCGACGCTGCATCTGCTGAATGGAGTCGCCATCGTTCTTTTGCAGCGAGGGCGGCAAGGGTGTCTTGGCCCGCCGATTTTCATCGGTATTGCCGCCGCCATCGAGATTGGCCTGAGCCAGCGCCTGAGCATCCGTCGGCTTGCGTGCAGATTTGGCGTTGACCAGAATGATGTCCATGGCCTTTTCGCGGAAGGCCTGTGAAGCCTCCGGAAACTGGAAATTCAGGAACAGCAACAAGCCATGAAAAAGCACCGAGATGCCCACTGCGATCCACAAGCGGCGATCTTGCTTCGCCGCGCGGGCGGCGCGCAGGGACGGTCTCTTCTTTTTCACTGCTCCTCACTCTCCGTGGCGTCGGCCAAATTGTTCTCGCCAAGCAGGCTGACGAAACGACAGCTGACTTCCGGGGCCAGCAGATCAAGATTCTCGATGGCCAGACGCACACGCTGCCCGGCCACCAGATCAGCCGGCAGCGAAGGCACGCGGAGCAACAAGGGCAGATGGTCGAGCTTGACGCTCTGCTCGCGACGGACAGTGGCCTCGATTTCAGTCAAACCGCGCTGCTGAATCCAGCGCAGACACCAGTAACGTTCCATCTGGCGCTGGAAATCGGCGTAGGCAGCGTAAGTCAGTTCGAAATCGCGCATGGCGCCGAATAATTCGGCCGATTTTTGGGCAAATGCCGGCGTTTCGCCTTTCAAACAGGCAATCAGCTGCCATTGATTGACCATATCGCAGTAACGACGCAGCGGCGAGGTCATCCAGGCGTATTGCGGTACGCCGAGGCCTTCGTGCGGCAGCGGCGAGGTGGTCATGCGGACCTTGCCCTGCGTCTGGGCGCGGTACAGGCAGGCGATGTTCTTCTCGGCGAGCAGGCCACCCCAGGTCGAGTTGGCGACGATCATCAACTCGGCGACCAGTTTGTCGAGCGGGCTGCCGCGCTTGCGTTCGGAAATTTCGACGGTGCAACTATCCGGATCGGCCAGATCACCGCCGATTTCGAAGTTGTAGTCGTTGATGCCCTGCATCGCTGAGGGCTTGCCACGCCGACCTTCGCAGGCGTTGGCAAAATGCCAGAGATGGACCAGTTCGTCCTTGAACGGCTGGTCGGGCAGCGGGCCATTGATCGTTTCGGCATTGAACCACGGTTCGATTTCGTGGTGGCGCAGGTTGGCGGCGATGTGCACCATCTCCAGCCGCGATTCGTGGCTGAGGATTTCGAGCGAGTCATTGACCGTCAGGTAGAGCGAGACGGCCGGGCAATCGACACCGCCGGCCAGTGTGTAATTCTGGACCACGGCATCGGGCAACATGGTGATCTTGTTGCCGGGCATGTAGACCGTCGATAGTCGGGCGCGGGCGATGCCGTCAAGCGGCGAACCATGTTCGATAGCCAGCCCCGGCGCGGCGATGTGGATGCCGATGCGCGAACCGATGCCGGGCAACCGGACGACCGACAGTGCGTCGTCGATTTCGGTCGTGTTGGCGTCGTCGATCGAGAAAGCGCGGACATCTGCGCGCGGCAAATCCCGCGGCAACTTCGGTGCCTCAAGCGGCGGAAAAGCCACGCCCTTGGGAAACTGTTCGTGCAGGAAACGACGGTAATGCAGGAAGTAGGGCGACTTGATGGCACCGCACTTGAAGAGCATTTGCGCCGCCGTCAGGCCGGTTTCGGCGCAGGCCGTCTCGAAGGCCTTGGTTTCCGGTTTGTTGCGGTCCGGCGCGTAGAGCAGCGCATCGGTCAGCACGCCGATTTCCGGCGGCAGGCGGAACTCCTTCAGCTCGCCAATCCAGCCTTCCATCGCGAGCGCTTGCTGACGCTTTTTTTCAAGGCTGGCCAGAGCAGCTGCGAGAATGTCGGCAGGCGCTTTGCGGAAGCGGCCCTTGCCTTTGCGATGGAAATAGACGGGCGCGGCGTGCACGGCAAGCAGCACCGCCGTCGCTTCGAGCGGGCTGGGCTCGTGTCCGTAGTAATCACGGGCAAAATCAAGAAACGAAAATTCGCCATCGTTCACGCACTCCCAGAGGAATTCTGCTTCGATTTCTTCGGCCAGCGGCGTGGCCTGATCGAGCAAGGCCGCCGCCGACGGTTTCTCGAAACGCAGCAACACCGTTGCGGCCTTGATCTTGCTGCGCTTGCCGCTCGGCATTTCGACCTGCAACGAACTGTCGTTGTCGGCCATGATATTGCCGGCCTTGAAGCCGCCATCTTCTTCAAACAATACATTCATCGACGGATTATAGCCCAGCGTATTCAATGATTTGCGGCACAAAGTCGGGAAACTTCGTGAAGCTGTGGTCGCCGCCCGGCAGGACGGTTTGCCGGCAACCGGCGTAGAAGGCCTGCGCTTGGCGGAAATCCAGCACCTCATCACCTTCTTCCAGCAACAACCAGTAATGCTCCGGTGTCGGCTTCGAAACCTGCGCCTTGAGTTGTGCGGCGTGGGCCTCGGTGAAGGTGAAAGGCTCGCCGCTATGGAAGTTGGCGTGATTGCCGACGAATTTGCTCAAATCCAGACGGTCGACCGCAGCGGGGTTGATCAGCACGGCTTGCAAACCGTGCTTTTCGGCCAGATGGTTGGCGTAGTGGCCACCCAGCGAACTGCCGATCAAGGTGACCGGCCCGCCGGCCTGTTCGATCAGGCGGCTGACACAGGCCACCGCCTCATCGGGCACCCATGACAGTTGCGGGCAGACGAACTGCTCGGCCATGCCGCGCCGTGCCATTTCCTCGGCCAGCAACTGCGATTTCCACGACGCCGGCGAGGAGCAGAAGCCGTGCAGGTAGATGATCAGTGGGCGGTCCATTGCACCCAGCCGAAGTGGGCGGTCATCAGGACGACAATGCCAAAGACGATGCGATACCACGCGAAGGGCGTGAAATCATGGCTGGAAATGAAGCGCAGCAGCCAGCGCACGCAGAGAAAAGCCGAAACGAATGCGGAAATGAAACCGACCACCCACATGCCGATATCGTCGGCGCTGAGCAGGGCACGCTCCTTGTAGAGCTGATAGACGGTGGCCGCGCCGAGCGTCGGGATGGCGAGGAAGAAGGAAAACTCGGTCGCCGCCTTGCGCGACAGGCCGAAAAGCAGGCCGCCGATGATCGTTGCGCCGGAACGCGAGGTGCCGGGAATCAGCGCCACGGCTTGGGCGAAGCCCATTTTCAGGGCGTCGAGCAGGGTCATTTCCTCGACCGTCTGGACGCGGATGGTGTGCTCGCGCTTCTCGGCCCACAGAATGACGAAGGCGCCGAGGATGAAGGTGGTGGCGACGGCAATCGGGTTGAACAGGTTGGCCTTGATGGCCTTGCCGAAAGCCAGCCCGAGGATGGCCAGCGGCAGGAAGGCGACGAAGAGGTTGAGGAGGAATTTCTGCGCCGCCTTGTCGCTGAAGGCGCCACGCGCCACAACCAGCAGGCGTTCGCGATACTCCCAGACGACGGCCAGAATGGCCCCGGACTGGATGACGATCTCGAACAACTTGCCGCGATCATCGTTGAAATCCAGCAGATCGCCGGCCAGGATCAGGTGGCCGGTCGAGGAAATCGGCAGGAATTCGGTCAGCCCTTCGACGACGCCGAGGATGAGGGCTTTGAGGAGAAGAATCGGGTCCATGGCGTGCAGCCTGTGCTTTTAGCAAGTTGGGGAGGCCGCATTCTACTATCCCGGATGTGTCAAAACTTCGAGTTCGGCCAGCCAATTGAGCGCATGCTCGCGGGATAAACCGCACATCTCGGCCGACGCTTGCAGACCAGCGCAGCAATCCGGCCGCTCCGGACTAGCGAAAATCAGGCAGCGAAAATCGCCATCGAGATGCCGACATGGCACCCCCGCCGGCTTGTTCAGTGAACTGATCGACGGCGCAATGCAGCAGGCGCCGCAATTGGGCGGCAGGCCATCGGCGGTGGAACGGCGGGGCAAGGCTTTTCGGGCATGCCCGATTGTCGCAGATTCGGCTTGTCCGTTCGGCGCCGATGACTTCCACGGTCAACCGGAAAAACGGGCCAAAAATGAAATGGGGGCCAGCAGCCCCCAAGTGTCAAAAACCCGGATCAACGCCCCGCCGGCTTGGCAACATCAGCCACCGCGCCGCGCGGACCATCGCCACGGCCGCGCGGCCCGCGCTCGGTCGGCTTCATTTCAGCCAGCTGCTTGCGCTGCTCCGGCGTCAGTACCTCGAACACCTGACGATCCGCCTTGGCCCGCGCCAGCGTCATTTCGGACATCGCCTTCGCCGCCTCGTCGGCCAGTGCGCGCGCCTTGGCTTCGCTGTAATCGGCCGCCGAGGTCAGCGCCCGCATATCTGTTTCCGCCTTGCGCAGGGCCTTGGCCTTGTCGCGCATCACCGGCGCCTGGGCATGCATGATCTCGAACACTTTGTCCTGCTGCGCCTCAGTCAGATTCAAGCTGCGCAGATGCGGCGGCATCATGTTGCCACCCATCATGTGGTGGCCTGCACCGCCATGCGCCTCCATGCCGCAGCCGGCATGACTGCCATGACCACCAAAAGCCGCCGCGGAAAGGGGAATGGCCAAAGCCACGCTGGCGGCGATCAGGAAACGTTTGATATTGCTGTTCGGCGTAGTTTTCATCTCTTCGTCCTCTTGTTCAAATTAGCCGACCCAAGCGGGTCAGGCGACAGGACGAATACTCACCCAAGGCCCCGTTAAGGTGGGTTACCGGGCTGTAAATGAAAGTAAATGGCGTAACCAAGTGCTCACAGAGCAAGTTCGGCTAGCTGCAACGGAAATAGTCGAGGCTATCGACGAATCGAAATCAAAGACCAACCTCGCCCTCTTCAAAATAGTCAGAGTCAATGCGCTTTACGATGTATGACGCTGAAACAGAGACTCCAACATCGAAATCCATCATGAGGTTTGCTAGGAGCTGACCATCAATGAGCACAACCTTCGTGTCGATGCGTGAGGCGTAATCAATTGCCTCCGACGTATACGACGAGGTTGTGATAAAGACACCTTTCTTTGCACGCTGCCCCTGAAGCGCACCTACAAATTTTTGAATCTCTGGCCGCCCGACCGATCCTTGCCAGCGTTTCGCTTGAATAAATATGGTGTCCAATCCAAGGCGATCTTCTTTGATGATGCCGTCTATTCCGCCATCGCCACTCTGCCCAATTCGTTCTCCGGCATCACGGCGTGAACCGCCATATCCCATTTTGACAAGAAGCTCGACAACGAGCCGCTCAAAGAAGGTAGGCGAGCAGGACAGAATTCTGGCGAGAATATCTTGAGCGAGGCCAGTTCGCAGACTTTGATGAGCCACTTCAAGTGCCTCCTCCGGGGTTTGTTCGATCGCTGAAACCGTTGTCTCCGGTATAGTTTCTCGAGCGATTCTTGGCGCATCCCGAAATGCCACGAACTCGGGAAAGCGCTCAAGAAAGCGAACATCAATTCTGGAAGGGTTTTCACCAAGAATCTGTTTCCCGCGCGCTGTAATACGCAACGCCCCCCTACGAGGCGACTCCAATAAACCGGCTTTCTTTAGATAGGAGTTCGCCCAGCCCACGCGATTGTTGAATATCGCCTGCTGGCCGCTAGCCAACAGTTCACTGCGCTCCGCTGACGAAAGCTGAAACTCGTTCGCAAGAACTTCAACAGTTTCCCTGGTTGTATGATCATTTCCATCAGAGGCCGAACGAAGCAAGGGGAGCATCAATGATTGGTAGTCTGGTATTGGCATTAGTTACCCGTTTTGATTCTGAGACCGTTGATTGGGCAATAATACAGACCAAATGACATTGGTTTGCACAGACATGAAAAAAGGCGGCTGATTCAGCCGCCTTTCCTTTGCTAGGAGCCGCTTAGCGAAGCTCAGACCTTGCTATAAACCTCAGCGCCGGCCTTGATGAATTCGATGGATTTGACTTCCATCCCCTTCTCCAGCGCATCGGCTTCGGCGATGCCCTGAGCCGCTGCATATTCGCGCACGTCCTGCGTGATCTTCATCGAGCAGAAATGCGGGCCGCACATGGAGCAGAAGTGGGCGACCTTGGCCGATTCCTTGGGCAGGGTTTCGTCGTGGAATTCGCGCGCCTTGTCCGGGTCGAGGCCGAGGTTGAACTGGTCGTCCCAGCGGAATTCGAAGCGCGCCTTGGACAACGCGTTGTCGCGGATCTGCGCGCCGGGGTGGCCCTTGGCGAGGTCGGCGGCGTGAGCGGCGAGCTTGTAGGTGATGATGCCGGTCTTGACGTCGTCCTTGTCGGGCAGGCCGAGGTGTTCCTTGGGCGTGACGTAACAGAGCATGGCCGTACCGTACCAACCGATCATCGCGGCACCGATGCCGCTGGTGATGTGGTCGTAGCCCGGCGCGATGTCGGTGGTCAGCGGGCCGAGGGTGTAGAACGGGGCTTCGTCGCAGTATTCGAGCTGCAGATCCATGTTCTCCTTGATCATGTGCATCGGCACATGGCCGGGACCTTCGATCATGACTTGCACGTCGTGCTTCCAGGCGATCTGGGTCAGTTCGCCGAGGGTCTTGAGTTCGCCGAGTTGGGCTTCGTCGTTGGCGTCGTAGATCGAGCCGGGACGCAGGCCGTCGCCGAGGCTGAAGGCGACGTCGTAGGCCTTCATGATAGCACGCCGGCGTGGATGGTGAAGTAGTCGACGCCTTGTTCGGCCTGCTCAATCAGCGTGTCACGGAAGATTTCCCAGGTCAGGTCTTCGGCCTTGCCGTTGACCTTTTCCAGCGCCTGGTAGATCGGCACGGTACCGATGGCGACCGGGCTGTTGCGGATGATCCACTCGCGGGTTTCGTGGATGTTCTTGCCGGTGGACAGGTCCATCACGGTGTCGCCACCCCAGCGGATCGACCAGGTCATTTTCTCGACTTCTTCCTGAATCGAAGAGCCGAGCGCCGAGTTGCCGATGTTGGCGTTGATCTTGGTGAGGAAGTTGCGGCCGATGATCATCGGCTCGCTTTCCGGGTGATTGATGTTGTTCGGGATGATGGCGCGGCCGCGGGCGATTTCGCTGCGCACGAATTCCGGGGTGATTTCTTCCGGGATGCTGGCGCCGAAGTTCTGGCCGGGGTGCTGGCGACCGAGCAAGGCAGCCATTTTTTCGCCCATTTTTCCGGTTGACCGTAGCGATTCGATGTAGGCGCGGCGGTTGTTGTTTTCGCGGATGGCAACGTATTCCATCTCGGGGGTGATGATGCCTTGGCGGGCGTAGTGCATCTGGCTGACGTTCTTGCTGGCCTTGGCGCGCAAGGGTTTGCGGTGCAGACCGGGGAAGCGCAGTTCGTCGAGGGACTGGTCGGTGGCGCGCTTGCGGCCGAATTCGGAACTCAGGTCGGCCAGCTCTTCGACATCGCCGCGCTCGGCAATCCAGCCGGCGCGCAGGGCGGGTAGGCCGGAGCGGATGTCGATCTTGGTGGCCGGGTCGGAATAGGGGCCGGAACAGTCGTAAACGAAGATCGGCGGGTTCTTTTCACCACCGAAAGCGGTCGGCGTGTCGTCCTGCGAGATTTCGCGCATCGGAACGCGGATGTCCGGACGGGAACCTTCGATGTAAACCTTGCGGGAATTGGGCAGCGGCTGGACTGCTGCCGCGTCAACGTGAGCGTTGGCGGCGAGAAACTGTTCGGTGGCGTTCATGGTTATTCCTTGCGTGGATGCAGCGGGGTAAGACGGGCAAGGAGCAACAAAGTTCGTTTCCCTACGACGGCATGACCCGGTCAGGTTCGAAGGGTGATTCTCAGCCCGAATCGAGTCGGGCACCCCTAACGAGAGGCTGCAAGTTACTGGAAATACAGGCAAAATGCAAGGAATGACAAAATGCGCTCAAGATTTCTCGAAATCAGCCGAAATATCATCGACAAGCGCCAGAATTCAAAGAGAAAACATGGGAACCAAGATGCGCCTACTGATGATCGCCAGCCTGCTGGTCGCCCTGCCTTTCGGTGCTGCAGCCGCGCCCGCCTGGCAAACCATTTCAGCCGAACCGGGCAAACGTATCGAACTCAACCGCACGAGCCTGAAACGTGACGGCAACATCGTTGAGGCGCAAGGACGCGTCGTGCTCGAAAAGGAACTGGTGGATGGCCGCACCGGCGCGCCTTACCGCGTGATAGAGGCGTTCACCCGCTACGACTGCACGACCCGCAGCGCCAGCACGACAAAGCGCATTTTCAAGAAGAATGAAAATGACATTGTCCGCGAAGAGGACATCAAGGGCGCCGACCTGCCGGTGCGCACCGGCACGCTGGACGACAAGGTGTTGCGCGAAGTCTGTCGCCCGCCCAAGGAGGGCGCCGCCGAGATCGCGCAGAAGGCCAACGAGGCAGCCGGCCAGCTGAAAGCCGCCAACGAGGCGATGCTCAAGAAGGAAATGGCCAAGGCCGAAAAGCCGGAAGCCGTGAAAGCGAGCGATGCGGGCCATAGCGCAGCACCGCTGAAAGAAAGCGCGATTCCGTCGATCCGGCCGAACCTCAAGGCGGCCATGGAAAGCGCCAAGGAAGCGGCACCTCCGGCGCCGCCACCACCCGCACCCACACCGGCGCCGGCCAGAGTCGCCGCGCCGAAGGCGGCCACCGTCATCGTCCACACCAGCCAGGCCCCGGCCCCCAAGCCAAAAAAAGCGCCAAAGCCCCAGATCGCGCACTCCGAAGGCTACATGCTGGAACTGGCTCACAGCGAACCAGCCATCCAGCACGCGCACATCCACTGGGATTACGAAGGTGCCGGCGGCCCGGAAAACTGGGCGAAACTGGACCAGAACAACAAGACCTGCGCCATTGGCCAACGGCAGTCACCGATCGATATCAAGGACGGCATCAAGGTCGATCTGGAGCCGATCAAGTTCAATTACCAGCCCTCGACCTTCCGGATTATCGACAACGGCCACACCGTTCAGGTCGAAATCGGCGAAAGCTCGATTTCACTGACCGGCAAGACCTATGAGCTGGTCCAGTTCCATTTCCATCGCCCGTCGGAAGAAAAGGTCAACGGCCAGCGTTTCGACATGGTCGCCCACCTCGTGCACAAGGCCGACGATGGTCAGCTCGCCGTCGTCGCCGTGTTGCTCGAACGCGGCACGGAGAACCCGTTCATCCAGACCCTGTGGAACAACATGCCGCTGGAAAAGAACCTGCCGGTAGCACCACCAACCACCACGATCGACCTGAACACCCTGCTGCCGACCGCCCGCAACTACTACACCTACATGGGCTCGCTGACGACGCCGCCGTGCTCCGAAGGCGTGCTGTGGCTGGTCATGAAGCAGCCGGTGCAGGTTTCGCCGGATCAAATCAACATTTTCAGCCGGCTGTACAAAAACAACGCCCGGCCCATCCAGCCCTCGGGCGGCCGCCTGATCAAGGAAGGCCGTTGACCGGAAAGTAGTCGCAATGGTAACTTAATGACCAACAAGTCATTAAGTTACCATGTCTGCCATCCCCATCCCCCGCAAGCGACGCAAGGAAGCCCGTCCCTCCGAGCTGCTCGAGGCCGCGCTTCATCTTTTCGTCGAAAAAGGCTTCGCCGCGACCCGTCTGGAGGACGTTGCCGCCCGCGCTGGCGTGTCAAAGGGGACGCTGTATCTCTACTACGAGAACAAGGATGCGCTGTTCAAGGCAGTGGTTCAGGAAGGGATCATCCCGGTCATTGCCGAAAATGAAGCAATTGCGGCAAAACATAGTGGCTGCAGCTTCGAGCTACTGGAACTCCTGCTCCAAAACTGGTGGACAAAGATCGGCCAGACCGCATTTGCCGGCATTCCGAAACTGATAGTGGCCGAAGCGCGCAACTTTCCTGACTTGGCCAACTTCTATTACGAAAACGTCATCAGCCGCGGCCGGGCGCTGGTCGCCGGCGCCCTGCGACGCGGCATGGACAGTGGTGAATTCCGGACCATGGACGTCGAAACCACCGTCGATGTTGTTATCGCACCGATTTTAATGCTGCTGATCTGGCGCTTTTCAATGAGCTGCTGCCAAGGCGCCGAGAGCGACCCGCAGACCTATTTGCGCATACATATGGACCTGCTGCGTCAGGGTTTGCGCAAGCCGGAAAAAGAGAGTCGGGTATAATTTTGATTTGTCGGAATCAATATATTAGCTCGTGCTAATATTCAGTCTGCGGAGACCCACCAATGAACATCGAGCAAGCGCGCTTCAACATGATCGAACAGCAGATCCGTCCCTGGGATGTTCTGGATCCGCAGGTTCTCGACCTCCTGTTTGTCGTCAAGCGCGAGGACTTTACCCCTCCGGCCTATCGCAATCTGGCTTTCGCCGACATGGAAATCCCGCTGGGCGATGGCCAGATGATGCTGGCCCCGAAAATCGAAGCCAAGATGCTGCAGGAGCTGGGCCTCAAGAAGACCGACAAGGTTCTTGAAATCGGTACCGGTAGCGGCTACATGGCTGCCCTGCTGGCTGCCCGTGCCGAGCACGTGGTTACCGTCGAGTGCCGCCCGGCGCTGGTCGATATCGCCAAACAAAATCTCGAGCGTGCCGGCGTCACCAACGTCACGATTGAACTCGGCGACGGCGCCAACGGCTGGTCCCAGCGTGGACCTTACGACGCCATCGTTGTTTCGGGCGCCATTCCCGGCGTTCCTGACGCCCTGCTCAAGCAGCTGCGCGTCGGTGGCCGTCTGGCTGTCGTGGTCGGCGAAGCACCGGTCATGGAAGCCCAACTGATCACCTGCACGGCAGATGGCATCTACAACACGGTCAACTTGTTCGAGACAGTCATTCCCGCACTCGATGGCTTCGTGGCCAAGGAAAGCTTCTCTTTCTGATGCAACAGGTTCGAGCCCAACAACTTGCCGAATGGCTGGCCGACGAGAGCCGGCCCAGCCCCGTCCTGCTTGATGTGCGCGAACCGTGGGAAATCGAGCTTTGCCAGCTGGCTGGATCGCAAAACATCCCCATGCATCTGGTGCCGATGCGGTGCGCCGAAATCGCCCCCGAGCAGGACATCGTTGTCATCTGCCACCACGGCGGCCGCAGCATGCAGGTCGCCATGTTTCTCGAGCGCAAGGGCTACGCTGCGGTCTATAACCTGATGGGTGGCGTCGAGGCTTGGGCTGGTGAAGTCGATTCCAACATGCGTCGTTATTGAGGTAGGCATGAAAAAACTCGCTTGGCTGATCGTCTCCCCGTTGTTGGCATCCCCGCTGTTCGCCGCAGACTTGATGCAGGTCTATCGCGATGCGCAGGACAACGACCCGACCTTTGCCGCGGCTCGGGCAACGCTCGATGCCGGCCGCGAAAAAGCACCGCAGGGCCTGTCCGGCCTGTTGCCCAGCCTGACGCTGACGGGCAACACGGTGTGGAACAAGAACGAGATTTCGACCCACAACGGCCCGACGCTGTCGAAGCCCCAATACAATTCCAACGGCTACCAGCTGACGCTGTCGCAACCCCTGTTCCGCTGGCAGAACTGGGTTTCGTACGACCAGTCGAAAATGCAGGTGGCACAGGCAGAGGCCAATTTCGTGCAGGCCCGGCAGGATCTGATCCTGCGCGTCGCGCAAGCCTATTTTGATGCAATCTACGCCGTCGAAAACCTCAAGGCAGTGCGCGCCAACAAGACGGCTATCGCCCAGCAACTGGAATCAGCCAAGAAAAATTTCGAAGTCGGCACTGCAACCATCACCGACTCTCATGAAGCTCAGGCCCGCTACGATCTGGCATCGGCTCAGGAGATTGCCGCCGAAAGCGACTTCGAGGTCAAGCAACATGCCTTGCAGTCGATTATCGGCAAGGTGCCCGGCCCGCTGGCTACACCGCGCAAGGATGCCGAACTGACCATGCCGCAGCCGAGCGACATGAATCAGTGGGTCGCTGCCGCCGAAAAGGACAGCATCACCGTGCAGGTCCAGCAGGCTGCCGCCGACATTGCGGCCCTCGAGGTAGACAAGCAGCGCGCCGGCCATTACCCGACACTTGATCTGGTCGCCAATCAGGGGCACTCGAAGTCCTATGGCTTCATTTCTGGCGTCGGCACGACACCGTTCGACACCGACTACACCAACATCGGCCTCCAGCTCAACATTCCGCTATTTCAGGGTGGCTTGACCGTTTCGCGCCAGCGCGAGGCTGCCGCCAACCGCACGGCGGCGCAATCCGGCCTTGAGGCCGCGCGCCGTGGCGCTGCGTTGTCGGCCCGCCAGTATTATCTCGGCGTGACCAATGGTCTGGCCCAGGTCCGGGCGCTCAAGGCGGCGCTGGTTTCATCGCAATCAGCGCTGGAGTCGAACAAGCTTGGCTATGAAGTCGGCGTGCGCATCAACATCGATGTCTTGAACGCCGAGAACCAGGTTTATGTAACCCGCCGTGACCTGGCTAGAGCCACGCTCGACACGCTGCTGGCGCAACTGCGCCTGAAGGCGGCAACCGGTTCCTTGGGCGAGGAAGACGTCGCCCAGATCAACGCCCTGCTGGATCCGTCCAGCGCACTATAAGCGCCAGCATCCGCTTGGCCGCGCCCTGATGGGCGCGGGCGAACGATCCCGCCGCTGTCCGCATTTCGGCCAATTTCATTTTTTGGCCAAAAATCCGGTTGACCGTGGCACCGAGCATTTCAGGACTGTCGACGCGTAACGCCGCGCCTGCAGCAATTGCATCCTCGGTCGCCTGCTTGAAATTGAAGGTGTGCGGCCCGACGACGACCGGACAGTCACAAGCCGCCGCCTCAATGAGGTTCTGCCCGCCGAGCGGCAGCAAACTGCCACCAATGAAGGCCAGATCGGCCAGCGTGAAATACGCCGCCATCTCGCCCATGCTGTCGCCAAGCCAGACTTGGGTATCGGCCGCCGGCATGGCCACGCTGCGCCGAACGCTGCGCAGTTCCTGCTGCTCGAGCAAAGCGGCCACTTCGTTGAAACGCTGCGGATGGCGCGGCACCAGTACGAGCAAGGCGTCGGGAATGGCCACTTCGCGCCACGCTTCGAGCACCAGCGGCTCCTCGCCTTCGCGCGTGCTGGCCGCCAACCAGACCGGCCGCTGGCCAATCGCCGCCCGCCATTCGTGACCGAGGGCGAGCTTGTCGGCGCGGGGGGTGACATCGAATTTCAAATTGCCGCAGACCTCGACGGTAGTCGCGCCCAATTCAGCTATCCGTTCGGCGTCACCTGCTGTTTGCGCAGCAACGCCGGCCAGCGCCGAAAACGCCGGCCCGGCCAGGGCTGAAAATCGCCCGTAGCCGCGGGCCGAGCGCGTGGAAAGACGCGCGTTGGCGAGAAAAATCGGTACTTTGCGACGCCTCCCGGCAGCCAGCAGATTGGGCCAGATTTCCGTTTCCATGAGCACCCCGAAAGCCGGGGAGAAATGGCGGAAGAAACGGTCGACCGCCCCGGGATAATCGTAGGGCAGATAGGCCTGAATGAGCTTGTCGCCATAGACCTGCTGCCCGGCGTCGCGGCCGGTCGGCGTCATGCCGGTGAGCAGGATGCGATGCTCCGGCCAGCGTGCCAGCAAACCTTCGATCAGCGGCTGGGCGGCTCGCGTCTCGCCAACCGAGACAGCGTGCACCCAGATCACCTTAGCCGGCACCGGCTGGCGATAAAAACCGTAGCGCTCGCCGAGATGCTGGAGATATTCCGGCTGCTTGCGGCTGCGCCACAGCAGGCGAAGCCAGATCAGCGGCGTGATCAGGTAAAGCAGCAGCGAATAGAAATAACGCGCCATCAGCCCAGTGCCAGTTGCAATTCGGCCAGCACGGCAGTCGGCAATGGAATCTGGTTCTTGCCGCCCAGATTACGATGAAAGCCGACGCCAAGGACGCCAGTCAGGCCGGGGTCGGTCGCCGTGTAGAGCGCGATGGTCGGCACCTTGAGGGCAACGGCGAGATGGGTCAGACCGGTATCGACGCCGACTGCGGCGCGTCCCCCGGCGAGCAGGGCGGCCAGATCGGGAATATTCATGACCGGTGCGGCCACGGCACCGGGAATTCCCGCCGCCAGACGACTCGCCCGTTCGCGCTCGACCGGGCTGCCGCCAGGCAGGACCGCGCTGACCCCCTGCGCATTGAGTTGCTGCCCCAAGGCCAGCCAGTTCGCCTCCGGCCACAGCTTGTCGTCGCGGCTGGTAGCGGTCAGGAAGACGACATACGGACGGTGCGGCAGCCAGCCAAATCCGGCGGGTGCCGCTTCGATACCGTAATCGGGCTCGCCATCGGCCGCATAGCCCAGCGCAGCAGCGGCCAAGCGACGGTTGCGGACGACCGCGTGCAGCTCGCGGGAAATGCTGAACTTCCGGTCGTAAAAACGGGCTGCCATGGGTTCGCGGGCCGAATCTGCGGCATAACCCAGCGCCGGGCCATGGGCCAGACTGGCCATCAACGCACTTTTGAGCAAGCCTTGGGTATCGATAACAGCGTCGTAAGGTACAGCCTGCAAACCACAGCGAAATTCGGCAATCTCCCGCCAGCTTGTCGCCTTTAACAGGTTTTTTCGCCAGCGCCGGACTGCGACCGGAATGATCTTGCCAACCCCGGGATGCAATCGCGGTATGGCAGCGAAACCGTCTTCCACGCACCAGTCGACCGTAGCATCCGGAAAGTGCCGCCGGATATCGCTGACCACCGGCAGGTTATGGATAACGTCGCCGAGCGAGGAAGTTTTCACGATCAGAATGCGCATCGACGGATAAAATCACGACTTTCGAAGCTGCAATTATAAATGCCGGCACGTGTCAGCTGCCTTTGATTGCGCGCTTCCGGCTGAATATGCACAAGCGTCATAAATTCGATGCTGCACTGCGATAAAATCTGGCAACTTTTCTTCTGGGCAATTCCGTGAAAATTCTTGTTACCGGCGCCGCCGGATTCATCGGTTCAACCGCCTCACTGCGCCTTCTGGCGCGCGGCGACGAAGTGGTCGGTCTCGACAACCTGAACGATTACTACGAAGTCTCGCTCAAGGAAAGCCGCCTCAAGCGCCTGACCTCGCACCCGAATTTCCGCTTCATCAAGCTTGACGTGGCCGATCGCGCCGGTATGGACAAGCTCTTCGCCGACGAGAAGTTCGACAAGGTCATCCACCTGGCCGCCCAGGCCGGCGTTCGCTACTCGCTGCAAAATCCGCACGCCTACATCGAGAGCAACATCGTCGGCTTCACCAACATTCTCGAAGGCTGCCGGCACAACAAGGTGCAGCACCTGGTTTATGCCTCCAGCTCGAGCGTTTATGGCGGCAACACCAAGATGCCGTTCTCCGAGCACGACAGCGTCGATCATCCGGTCAGCCTTTACGCCGCGACCAAGAAGGCCAACGAGCTCATGGCGCACACCTACAGCCACCTCTACGGCCTGCCGACGACCGGCCTGCGCTTCTTCACGGTCTATGGCCCGTGGGGCCGGCCGGACATGGCGCTCTTCCTGTTCACCAAGGCCATTCTGGAAGGTCGTCCCATCGACGTCTTCAACTACGGCAACATGCAGCGCGATTTCACCTACGTCGACGACATCGTCGAGGGCGTCATTCGCGTGCTCGACAAGAATGCTGCGGTCAACGCCGAATATGACGCGATTTCCGCCGACCCGGCGACCAGCAACGCGCCTTACCGCGTTTTCAACATCGGCAACAACAATCCGGTGCAGTTGCTCGACTTCATCGGCGCCATCGAAAACGCCCTCGGCCAGAAGGCTGAAAAGCGCCTGTTGCCGCTGCAGGATGGCGACGTCCCGGCCACCTACGCTAACACCGACCTGCTCAACGACTGGGTTGGCTTCGTCCCGGGCACGCCGGTCCAGGAAGGTGTCAATCGCTTCATCGCGTGGTATCGCGATTACTACAAGGTTTAAGGATCAGCTATGTGTGGCATCGTCGCGGCAGCAGCCGACAAGAACATCGTTCCGGTTCTCGTCGAAGGTCTGAAGAAACTCGAATATCGTGGCTATGACTCGGCCGGACTGGCCGTCATCGCCGGCAACAGCATCGAGCGTGTTCGCTCGGTCGGCCGCGTCGCCGAACTGGAAGCTGCCTCGGCCAACACCCAGGCCATCACCGGCATCGCCCACACCCGCTGGGCGACCCACGGCGTGCCGTGCGAACGCAACGCACACCCGCACGTTTCCGGCAGCATCGCCGTCGTCCATAACGGCATCATCGAAAACTACGAATCCCTGCGTAGCGAGCTGACCGCGCAGGGCTACGTCTTCACGTCGGATACCGACACCGAAAGCATCGCCCACCTCGTTCAGGCCACCCTGAAGACCGAGCCGGACCTGCTCAAGGCAGTGCAGATCGCCTGCCAGCGTCTGGTTGGCGCCTACGCCATCGCCGTCATCGATCACACCCAGCCGGGCAAGGTCATCGTCGCCCGCGAAGGCTCGCCGCTGTTGCTCGGCGTGTCCGATACCGGCAACTACGCCGCCTCGGATGCCTCCGCCCTGCTGCAAGTCACGCGCAACATGGTCTATCTGGAAAACGGCGATATCGCCGAGTTGACCGCAGGCAATGTCAGGATCACCCGCCTCGATGGCACGCCGGTTCAGCGTCCGGTGCATGTTTCCCAGCTGTCCGCTGCCGCTGTCGAACTCGGCAACTACCAGCACTACATGCAGAAGGAAATCTTCGAGCAGCCCGAAGCACTGGCTAATACGCTGGAAATCGTCGGCGGCAGCAAGACCATCCAGCCCGGCATTTTCGGCGCCGAAGCCGGCAACTTGCTGGCTGATGTCGACTCGATACTCATTCTGGCCTGCGGTACCAGCAGCCATTCCGGCTTCACCGCCCGCTACTGGCTGGAGCGCATCGCCGGCGTGCCGTGCAATGTCGAAATTGCCAGCGAATACCGCTACCGGACGTCGGTACCCAACCCGCGCCAGCTCATCGTCGCCATTTCGCAGTCCGGCGAAACGGCCGACACGTTGGCCGCCCTACGCCACGCCAAGTCGCTCGGCCAGACCAAGACGCTGGCCATCTGCAATGTGCCGGAGTCGGCCATCGTCCGCGAATGCGCCCTGCGCTTCATCACCCGCGCCGGCCCGGAGATCGGTGTCGCCTCGACCAAGGCTTTCACCACCCAACTCGCCGCGCTGTTCCTGCTGACGCTGGTTGCTGCCAAGGTCAAGGGTCGCCTGAGCGAAGAACAGGAAGCCACCTACATTCACCAGCTGCGCCACCTGCCGGTCGCCGTCAACAAGGTGCTTGAGCTCGAAGACGAGATCAAGGCCTGGGCTCAGCGTTTTGCCGACAAGCACCACGCGCTTTTCCTCGGGCGCGGTCGCCACTACCCGATCGCCATGGAAGGCGCGCTCAAGCTCAAGGAAATTTCCTACATCCACGCCGAAGCTTACCCGGCCGGCGAGCTCAAGCACGGCCCGTTGGCACTGGTTGACGAAGACATGCCGGTCATTTCGGTCGCCCCGAACGATCAGTTGCTCGACAAGCTCAAATCGAATCTCAAGGAAGTCCAGGCGCGCGGCGGCGAACTTTACGTCTTCGCCGATACCGACTCGGAAATCCCGGAATCGGAAGGGGTGCACATCCTGCGCCTGCCTGAGCACTACGGCGAACTGTCGCCCATCCTCCACGTCATTCCGCTGCAACTGCTGTCGTACCATGTGGCGCTGGTCAAGGGTACGGATGTGGATAAGCCGCGCAATTTGGCCAAATCAGTCACCGTCGAGTAGGCAGGCATTTCAATTTTGGCCATTTTTTCCGGTTGACCGTAGCAATGAGCACTTACGCCATCGGCGACATCCAGGGCTGCTACGACTCGCTGCAGCGGCTACTCGAGCGTTGCGCCTTCGATCCGGCCAGCGACCGCCTGTGGCTGGTCGGCGATCTGGTCAATCGTGGCCCGCATTCGCTGGAAACCCTGCGCCTGATCAAGTCGCTGGGGCCGGCAGCAATCACCGTGCTCGGCAACCACGACCTCTATCTGCTCATGGTCGCCGAAGGCGGCGCCAAGTTTCGCGGCAAGGACGACACGCTGCAGGAAATCCTCAAGGCCCCGGACTGCGACGAGCTGCTGACCTGGCTACGCCACCAGCCGCTCTGCCACACCGAGGGCGAATACTGCCTGGTCCACGCCGGCTTGCTGCCGCAATGGACAGCGGCCCGTGCCCGCGAACTGGCCCGCGAGGTCGAAGCCGCCCTGCAAGGGCCCAATTTCCGTGAATTCATTCTCAACCTGTGGGGCAGCGAACCGGCTGGCTGGTCGGACAAGCTAACTGGCTGGCCGCGGCTACGCGTCATCGTCAACGCCATGACCCGCATGCGCTTCTGCACGCTGGATGGCGTCATGGAGTTCAAGGTCAAGGGCAAACTGGCCAACGCACCGGCCGGCCATGTGCCCTGGTTCGATCTACCGAACCGGAAAAGTGCCGACGCCGTGCTGGTTACCGGCCACTGGTCGGCACTCGGCCTGAAAGTTACGCCGAATCTGCTGGCGCTCGACTCAGGTTGTCTGTGGGGAGGCCACCTGACCGCTGTCCGGCTCGAAGATCGGCAGGTGTTTCAAGTGGATTGCTCGCCAACGGAAGCCCAGCCGCCAAAGCGATAGCTTCGCGCGCCTCGGCCGCCACCTGCTTGCGGTCTTCACCATTCAGGCCACGCACCGGCGTGGTCACCAGCCGGGCAATCAGGCGTTTTCGGCCAAGGATGGCCGCCGTGCATTGCCCCATCGAAATATCGCCGTCGTAACGCGGCGCCAGACTGCGCTGGCCATCGAGCTCCCAGTACGAAATCGCCACTGGCAAGACCGGCCGCCCGGCACTCAGCGCCGGCTGAATCAGTGCGGCATGAAAATGCAGCAGGCTCCGGCCATCGGTGGTCGTCCCCTCAGGAAAAACGGCAACATGTTTTCCCTTGTCGAGAACCTCGGCTACCTGCTCGTTGATCACCTTCGCATGGCCACGGCTGCCACGGCGCAGGAATATCGTGTCGTTCTTTGCCGCCAGCCAGCCGATCAGCGGCCAGTGCCGGACCTCTTCCTTCGAGACGAAGGCCGCTGGCAGCGCGGCGTTGATGACGTAGATATCGATCCACGAAATATGATTGGCGACCAGCAAGGCACCCGGAACCGCATGCGTCAGGTCGGCCTCGACCTCGACACCGAGTGCATCGAGCAAGGCAGCCGCCCAACTGGCCTTGAGTGCCAGACGCTTGCGGTCGCTGCACAGAGGGAAAACGCACAGCGAAAAAAGCACCCCGCTGATTACCAGCAGGGTGATACGAAGTATCCGGAAAGCGCGAATCGCTAAATTAGTCTGGCTCAGTGTTCTTATCCCAGGTAGTGCTTGGCGTAGCGGCCGGAAACCTTGGCCATCGGCATCAGAATCGGCAGGTCAGCCGTGTTGAAATCAGGATCCCATGCCGGCTCGCCACAAATCCAGGCCCCGGCACGCAGGTAGCCCTTGATCAGCGGCGGCGTTTCGGCCGGCAAATCCTGCTGCAGGGCAGCCAAAGGCAGCGGACAACGCGGGAAAACACGGTACTCCTGCGGCCCGAGGTGATCGGCAGCCAGACGATTATACAAGCTGGCCGCTGCGTGGCCGCCATCGGCCATGCTGATCGAAGCGCAGCCCATCAGGTAGTCGTAGCTGTTCTCGATCATGAAATTGGCCAGACCCGACCACAGCAAGGTGATCGTCGCGCCAGTCCGGTAGTCCGGATGAACACAGGAACGGCCAATTTCGACCAGTCGCGAGCGCAGGTATTGCAGACGGGTCAGGTCGAATTCGTTTTCCGAGTAGTAGCCAACCTGACGGGCATTTTCCGGCGTCAGGATGCGGTAGGTACCGACGATCTCGCTGGTCTGCGTATCACGCACGACGAGATGCTGGCAGTACGGATCGTAAATATCATGGTCGACGCCCGGGATGCGGCTCGGCAGGTTGGCGCCCATTTCACCGGCAAAAACGCGGTAGCGCAGACGCTGCGCATCGAGGATATCGCTCTGGCTGCGGGCGAAGCCGACAGCCAGACTCTTCTTTTCGGGACGGCTGCGACCAGCCGCCTTATGGATATTTTCCATCTTTGTTCTCCTTGTATTCGTGGAGAACAAGTCTGGACGAGCGTTGTTACATGCACTTTGCCCGAAGATGACAGCGATGTTTCAGTCTATTGGATTACCAAGGCAATGCCCCGAAGGCCTTGCGGAAGCGCTCAGCGATTTCCTCGCGGCTCGGCTGATGATTCTGGCCACCGCGATGAGCGATCTTGATGGCCCCCATCACCGCTGCCAGACGGCCGGTCGTCAGCCAATCGAACCCGTTGGCAATGCCGTACAGCAGGCCCGAGCGATAGGCATCGCCACAGCCGGTCGGATCGAGGATTTCGTCGGCCGTGACACACGGGATGTCGTGACGAACGCCATCCGCGTAGATTTCCGAGCCTTCGCCACCACGCGTCACAATGAGCGCCTTCAGGCTGCCAGCCAGTTGTTCAAGGCTACGACCAGTCCGGTCGCACAGCAGTTTGGCTTCGTAGTCGTTGAAGCAGGCGTAATTGGCCAGATTGATGAAATCGAGCAGTTCGTCGCCATTGAACATCGGCAGGCCCTGGCCCGGATCAAAGATGAAGGGCACGCTGGCATCGGCGAAGTCACGGGCATGTTGCATCATGCCTTCGCGGCCATCCGGGGCAACGATGCCGAGCTTGGCGTTGGCGCTCTCAACCTTGTTGAGATGCGAAAAGCTCATAGCACCCGGGTGAAAAGCAGTGATCTGGTTGTCGTCGAGGTCAGTCGTTATGAAGGCCTGCGCCGTGAAGCTGCCGCCCACCTGACGGACATGAGTACGTGGCAAGCCAAGCTTGTCGAGGCGGTCAAGATAAGGCGCAGCATCGTCGCCGACGGTCGCCATGATCATCGGTTCGCCGCCGAGCAGCATCAGGTTGTAGGCTATGTTGCCAGCGCAGCCGCCAAACTCGCGACGCATTTCCGGCACGAGGAAGGCGACATTCAGAATGTGAATCTGCTCGGGCAGGATGTGGTTCTTGAAGCGGTCCGGAAAGACCATGATGTTGTCGAAAGCCAGAGAACCGCAAATAAGTGTTGTCATGAGGGATCAGGGATAAAAGATGTAAAGGCGGTAGCCCGAAGCGCCGCTTTCCTTGGCTTCGATCCAGAGTTTGACGGCCATTTCGCCGTCGGCCGGAAAGGCATCGGAAGTCGTGCCGGGCGGCAAGTAATCAGCGGCATACATGACCCGCCGCGACACCACGGCATCGTTGGTATCGGTCAGGCTCAATTCGAGTGCCGGCCACGCCTGCGCATAACCGGCCCGGTTTTTCAGCGTCGCTTGCAGGACGAACAGGCCACGAGCGTTATCGGCTTGCAGATCGGAGGTTTCAATCGACACCAGCGCCGAATTCCGCGGCAAGGGAATGTCGACCGCAGCAAGCTCATAGAGCCCCACCGTACTGGGGAGGCGCAGCGAAATGTCAGTGCGAAAATAGAACAGTAGTTGGCCTAGCAGACCGATCAACAGCAAAACAGCAACGAGGACAAAGGGCCAGACCGCCCGCTGAGTCGGTTCGTTATCAAAGCCACCCAAACCGTCGCTGGCCAGCGTTCCGGCCAACCAACGGTTGCTCGATGCCGTATCTGCCAGTTCGCGCGAGGCAACCAGCCCGGCCTGACGGGCCGCCTCGGTCGACTCCTCGGGAGATTCGATCAGGGGTTCGGCGAGCGGCTCCTGAATCAATTCCGGTTCAGTCGTAACAGGCTCCACGGTAGACTCGACAGCTATGGGCGAGAAATCCTCGGGAACGACATCATCAGGCTGTTCGGGCTCGTCGTTTGGCGATATTTCTGCTGCAGCGGTCTCGTCAACGACTTCAACCGGCAAATCTGCGGGCCACTCAGACTGCGGCGCGTCCGATTCAACTTCCGACGCCTTTATTTCCGGCTCGTCGAACGGAGCCTCAGGCTCCGGAAAACCGGACTCTTCGTGCGGAACCGGCTCCTCGACCGGCGGCTCCTCGACCGGCGGCGTCTCGATTAATGGCTCGTGATCCTCGCTGACCAATGCGTCGAAAGCGTTGAATACGGCCTGACAGTGGCCACAGCGAACCTTGCCTGCCCTCAGCCGCAACTGCTCGGTCGTCACACGGAATACCGTGCCGCAGACCGGACAGCGCGTCCGCATCAAGGCTTGATTCCTTCCAGACACACCCAGTCTTCGCGCGTATCGGCCACCTGCATCGGCAGCCACTGAGCGTAGATGGCAATGATTTCTTCGGCCTGCTCGCGGAGAATGCCGGATAGCGCCAGACGACCGCCGGAACGGACATGAGCGCAAATTGCCGGCGCCAGAACACGAAGCGGATTGGAAAGGATATTGGCCACGACAACATCATACTCGCCAGCGACCGGCATTGCCGAATCGGCGAATAGTGCAACCACGCCATTGCGCTCGGCGTTCGACCGGGCCGCCTCAACTGCCAGCGGATCGATATCAACGCCAGCGACGCGACCAGCCCCAAGACGGGCGGCTGCAATGGCCAGAATGCCGGAGCCGCAGCCATAGTCGAGTACGGAACAGCCTTCGGATACGCTGCGTTCAAGCCATTCCAGACAGAGTCGGGTGGTCGGATGCGAGCCGGTGCCAAAGGCCATACCCGGGTCAAGAATCAGATTGACCGCCGCCGGGTCCGGCGTTTCGTGCCATGACGGCACGATCCACAGGCGCTCCGAAACGCGGATCGGATCAAACTGGGACTGGGTCAGCTGCACCCAGTTCTGTTCTTCCACCGTCTCGACCGTGTAGGCTGGCGCTCCACTGAGGCCGATGGCCGCTGTCGCCTCGCCGAGCAGAGCATCGATATCGGCGTCCGGCTCGAGCAGGGCAACAATGCGCGAATGCGTCCAGCCAGAACTCGGCAGGGATCCCGGTTCGCCGAACAGCGGCTGCTCGTCCGGCGTGCCGGCATCGGCATCCTCAATGCTGGCCGACAGCGCGCCTGCTTCAAGCAGGGCATCGCAGATCGGCTCGGCATGCGACGCGTCGGTCAGGAAACTGACACTTTGCCAACCCATCGCTTACAGCTTCACTTCGCCCTTGTCGGCGAGTTTCTGTTCGAGGTAATGAATGCTCGTGCCGCCTTCGACGAAACGGGCATCCTGCATCAATTCCTGATGCAGCGGAATATTGGTCTTGATGCCCTGGATGCTCATCTCGGACAAGGCAATACGCATGCGGCGGATGGCCTGATCGCGCGTGTCACCGTAGGCGATGACCTTGGCAACCATCGAGTCGTAATGCGACGGCACGGTATAGCCCTGATAAATGTGGGTATCGACCCGGATGCCGGGACCACCGGGTGGGTGATAAAACTCGATCTTGCCAGGACAGGGCACGAACGTGAAGGGATCTTCGGCGTTAATGCGGCATTCGATGGAATGACCGCGGAAGACGATGTCCTTCTGCTTGTAGCGAAGCTTCTCGCCAGCCGCGACACGAATCTGCTCCTGCACGATATCGACACCGGTAATCATTTCGGTTACCGGGTGCTCGACCTGAACGCGGGTATTCATTTCAATGAAATAGAACTCGCCATTCTCATACAGGAATTCAAATGTACCAGCGCCCCGATAGCCAATCTTGCGGCAGGCTTCGGCGCAGCGTTCGCCGATACGGGCAATCAGACGGGCCGGAATGTGTGGTGCCGGCGCCTCTTCGATCACCTTCTGGTGACGGCGCTGCATCGAGCAGTCCCGTTCACCGAGGTAAATCGCGTTCTTGTATTCGTCGGCCAGGACCTGGATTTCCACGTGACGCGGATTTTCCAGATACTTTTCCATGTACACCGCGGGATTGTTGAAGAAGCTGCCAGCCTCCTGCTTGGTCATCCCTACTGCATTGACCAGCGCGGCCTCAGTGTGCACGACGCGCATGCCGCGACCACCACCGCCACCAGCGGCCTTGATGATCACTGGATAACCGACGGCGCGGGCAATCTTGACGATTTCCTTCGGATCGTCGGGCAATTCGCCTTCGGAGCCCGGCACGCAAGGCACCATGGCTTCCTTCATCGCGTTCTTGGCCGACACCTTGTCACCCATCAGGCGAATGGTTTCAGCCCGCGGACCGATGAAAACGAAGCCGGAAGTTTCGACGCGCTCGGCAAAGTCGGCGTTTTCCGACAGGAATCCGTAACCCGGGTGAATCGCCTGGGCATCGGTCACTTCTGCCGCCGAAATGATGGCCGGTACGTTGAGGTAGCTCAGCGACGACGAGGCAGGGCCAATACAGACCGACTCATCAGCCAGCTTGACGTATTTCGCCTCACGGTCCGCTTCGGAATGCACGACCACCGTCTTGATGCCAAGTTCACGGCAAGCACGCTGAATGCGCAAGGCGATTTCGCCGCGATTCGCGATAAGAATCTTTTCAAACATGGCCATATCAGCCAATCACATAAAGCGGCTCACCGAATTCCACCGGCTCGCCATTCTCGACCAGGATGGCCTTGATAACGCCCGAAGCATCGGCTTCGATTTCGTTGAGCAGCTTCATGGCTTCGATGATGCACAGCGTTTCGCCCTGCTTGACGGTCTGGCCAACCTGGACGAATGCTTCGGCACCGGGCGACGGCGAGCGATAGAAAGTGCCGACCATCGGCGACTTGACGATGTGGCCTTCCGGCAACTCGTCCTCGTCATCAAGGTTGACTGCGGAAGCAGCCGGCGCCCCCGGTGCCATCTGGGGAGGCGGCGCGTAATATTGCTGCGGGGCAGCGGCAACGGTGCCGTAATGCTTGGCGATACGAACCTTTTCTTCGCCCTCCGTCACTTCCAGCTCTGAAATGCCGGATTCCTGTACGAGGTCGATAAGTTTCTTGAGTTTACGCAGATCCATGGAGACTCCCTTCTGTGTTGCGCCCGTCGGGCACAAATGTCCGGCCTGAACCGGACTATTCAATATTAAGCTTGTTAAGCAGATATTCGAGGGCCAGCAGGTAGCCCTCATGACCCAACCCGCAGATGACACCGATGGCCAGATCCGAAAAATACGAGTGATGGCGGAACGGTTCCCGCGCATGCACATTGGAAAGATGCACTTCGACGAACGGAATCGCCACGGCCGCAATCGCATCACGCAAGGCTACGCTGGTATGCGTGTAGGCCGCGGGATTGATGATGATGGCGCGGACACCCTGTTCGCGAGCGGCATGAATACGCTCGATCAGCGCACCTTCATGATTGCTCTGGAACGCCTCAAGATCGACACCGGCCGTTTCCGCCATGCGCGCCAGCGACATGTTGATGTCCGAGAGGGTTACCTGGCCATAATGCTCAGGTTCACGTGTGCCAAGCAGGTTCAGATTCGGCCCGTGAATGACTAGGACACGAGGCTTTTCGACCGGCTTGGAAGCTGTTTTTCGCTTCGTCATAGCTGCAAGTTTGCCGCAAATGGCTGCAACTTGTCCAGTCTATTCCTTTAGTAAAGCGCGTAGCGCATCGGCCCGGATGCGTTCGTGCGGACGTCCATCGTGGTGTTTCAGGCTGACTCGCTCCATGTTCGGCGGCAGAATGATCAGGTCCGCATCGGCCGTGTCGGTTTCCATGCGCAGCACAGCCTCGACCCGCTCATTTCGCGATTCTACATGGTCGACGTCGATGGCGCGATTGAGCAGGAAGATCTCGACCTCTTTGGCGCTGTCGGCGAAGAGCAGGATATCGATGTGCGAATGCTCACCAGCCGTACCATCGAGGACTGACCCGGTCAGGTAGGGGTTGAAAATCGCCAGCAAGTCGAGCAGCTCGAGTGCCGTGTGGCGCAACATCCCGAGCAGCTCTTCATGCTCTTCGCCCTGATAGAGACTGCGATAAGCACGCAACTCGGCTTCGACCTCGGCGTTGTCCGGGAAGGCTGAATTGTCGGGCAGCCCCAGTTGGCGGGCCGCCTTCTTTTTGGCGTGGTGATAATCGGTAATGCCGTCTTCCGCCATCAGGCGGGCGGCGGCGCTGGCGATGCTGGCCCGGGTGCCGGGGCTCGTACGTTGCCGTTCATGACGGGCCATGGGGACTCGATCAAGGTAAAATCGCCCCCATTCTAACGGCTCGAACTGAAATGCACATTCACATTCTCGGCATCTGCGGCACTTTCATGGGCGGCGTAGCCCAACTGGCGGTCGATTCCGGCCACAAGGTCACGGGCTGCGACGCCAACGTCTATCCGCCGATGAGCGACCAGCTACGCGGTGCCGGTATCGAGCTGATCGAAGGTTTCGATGTCGAGCAACTGAAGCTGGCGCCTGATGTCTTCGTGATCGGCAACGCCATTTCGCGCGGCAACCCGCTGCTCGAAGCCATTCTCGACAAGGGCCTGCCTTATGTTTCCGGGCCGCAATGGCTGGCCGAGAACCTGCTGCAAGGCCGCTGGGTGCTTGGTGTCGCCGGCACCCATGGCAAGACGACGACAGCCTCGATGCTGGCCTGGATTCTCGAGGCCCCGAACATGGACCCCGGCTTCCTGATCGGCGGCGTGCCCCTGAATTTCGGCGTCTCGGCCCGACTGGGCGGCACACCGTTCTTCGTCATCGAGGCCGACGAGTACGACACGGCTTTCTGCGACAAGCGCTCCAAATTCGTCCATTACCGCCCGCGAACGGTCGTTCTGAATAACCTGGAATTCGATCACGCCGACATCTTCAGCGATCTGGCAGCCATCGAGACGCAATTTCACCACCTCATTCGCACCTTGCCGCAATCAGGGCTGATCGTTTCCAATGCCGCCGAGGCCAGTCTGGATCGCGTTTTGCAGCGCGGTTGCTGGACGCCGGTCGAGCGTTTCAACGCCCCGGACGGCTATCGCGTGACCGGCGACGACGCCCGTGGCGAACTGGTCTTGCACTCGCCCGATGGCAAGGTTAGGCGTACCGTCTGGGGGCTTTCCGGCGACCACAACCGGGCCAATGCCTGCGCCGCGCTGCTTGCCGCCCGCCATGTCGGCGTGCCGCTTGAACAGGGGCTGGATGCGCTGTCGCGCTTCGAGAATGTCAAACGGCGTATGGAAGTGCGTGGCGAAGTGCGCGGTGTGACGGTTTACGACGATTTTGCCCATCATCCGACGGCCATCGCGACGACGGTTGCCGGCCTGCGTCGCAAGGTCGGCAGGGCCCGCATTCTGGCCGTGCTCGAACCGCGTTCGAACACGATGAAACTGGGCACGATGAAGGCGCAACTACCGGACAGCCTGCGCGAGGTCGACATGGCTTTCTGCTACGCCGGCAATCTGGGTTGGGATGCGCGCGAGGCGCTGGCACCAATGGGCGAGCGCGCTGTCGTTGAGGATGACTTGGCCCGACTGGTCGACCAGATCGTCATCAACGCGCAACCGGGCGATCACATTCTGGTCATGAGCAACGGTGGCTTTGGTGGCATTCACGGCAAGATACTGGCCGGATTGACGGAGTAGCCTCCTTTTCGGCTGAACTTCCACGGTCGACCGGAAAAAACAGCCAAAAATGAAAAAGGCGCGGCGAGGTTTCCCTCCCGCGCCTTTTTGTTGCGCCGGGTTTAGCGCTCCATGGATTCCACGACAGCCAGCGCAGTCATGTTGACCAGGCGACGCACGGTGGCGGTCGAGGTCAGCACGTGCACAGGACGAGCCACGCCGAGCAGGATGGGGCCAATGGTCACGCCTTCGCCGCCGGTCATCTTGATCAGGTTGTAGGAGATGTTGGCAGCGTCGATGTTGGGCATGACCAGCAGGTTGGCCTCGCCCTTGAGCGGCGAATCCGGGTTGGCTTCACGGCGCAGGTCTTCATTGAGCGCCGAGTCACCGTGCATTTCGCCATCGACTTCCAGTTCGCCGGCTGACATGGCCGAAACCAGCCCGGCAGCGACGCTCATCTTGCGCGCCGACTCGGAATTGCTCGAACCGAAATTGGAATGCGAGAGCAGCGCGACCTTCGGATGGCTGCCGAAACGCTTGACCTGTTCGGCTGCCATGAGTGTCATTTCAGCGATTTCCTGGGCGTTCGGGTTTTCGTTCACATGCGTGTCGCAGATGAACAGCGAGCGGCCCGGCAGCATCAGATAATTCATCGCCGCCAGCGTGCTGACGCCGGGACGCTTGCCAATGATCTGGCTAATCACGCCGAGATGGTGGCTGTACTGGCCGGTCATGCCGCAGATCATGCCGTCGGCGTAGCCGAGCTTGAGCAGCATGGCGCCGATCACCGTCGGCTTGCGCCGCATAGCTTCCTTGGCGATGGCCGGTGTAATGCCCTGACGCGCCATGGCCTTGTGGTAGGCCGTCCAGCATTCGCGGTAACGCTCGTCGGATTCGGGATTGACGACATCAAAATCGACACCCTGCTTGATGCGCAGCTTGGCTTTTTCCAGACGGTGCTCGATAACGCCTGGACGACCGATCAGGATCGGGCGGGCAAACTTTTCTTCGATGACCACCTGCGCGGCGCGCAAGACGCGCTCGTCTTCACCTTCAGCAAAAATGATGCGCTTGCCCTTGGCCTGACGGGCGGCCTGGAAGATGGCGCGCATGCCGACACCGGTGTGATAGACGAACTCCGACAACTTGGCGCGGTAGGCTGCCCAGTCGGTAATCGGGCGGGTAGCAACGCCCGAATCCATGGCAGCCTGGGCGACGGCCGGCGCGATCTTGACAATCAGGCGCGGGTCGAAGGGCTTGGGAATCAGGTATTCCGGGCCGAAAGACAAGTCGGCGCCCGGATAGGCCATGGCCACTTCATCGGTCACTTCGGCCTCGGCCAGCTCGGCGATGGCGCGCACGGAGGCCATCTTCATTTCTTCGGTAATGCGCGTGGCACCAACGTCGAGTGCGCCACGGAAGATGAACGGGAAGCACAGCACGTTGTTGACCTGGTTCACGTAGTCGGAACGGCCGGTGGCGATGATCGCATCCGGGCGGACTTCCTTGACCAGTTCAGGCATGATTTCCGGAGTCGGGTTGGCCAGCGCGAAGACCATCGGCTTGTCGGCCATGGTCTTGACCATGTCCTGCTTAACGACGCCGGCAGCTGAGAGGCCGAGGAAAATATCGGCGCCGATCATGGCGTCAGCCAGCGTACGCATTTCGGTATTCTGGGCGTAACGCGCCTTGGTCTCGTCCATGCCACCCGGGCGACCGACGTAGATGACGCCCTTGGAGTCGCAAATGGTGATGTTTTCGCGCTTGACGCCGAGATCGCACCACAGATTCACGCAAGAGATGGCAGCGGCACCAGCGCCGGAAACGACGACCTTGACCTCGTCAATCTTCTTGCCAACGACCTTCAGGCCGTTGAGCATGGCGGCACCGGAAATGATCGCGGTGCCGTGCTGGTCATCGTGGAAGACGGGGATGTTCATCCGTGCCTTGAGCTTCTCTTCGATGTAGAAGCACTCCGGCGCCTTGATGTCTTCGAGGTTGATACCGCCGAGCGTCGGCTCGAGGGCGGCAATCATGTCGATCAGCTTGTCCGGGTCGTTCTCGGCCAGTTCGATGTCGAAGACGTCAATACCGGCGAATTTCTTGAACAGGCAACCCTTGCCTTCCATGACCGGCTTGGAAGCCAGCGGGCCGATATTACCAAGGCCGAGCACGGCGGTGCCGTTGGTCACGACACCGACCAGATTGGCCCGCGAGGTATACCAGGCGGCCGTCGCCGGATCTTCGACGATCGCATCGCAGGCGGCAGCAACACCCGGGGAGTAGGCCAGCGCGAGGTCGCGCTGATTGGTCAGGCCCTTGGTCGGGCGGACTGAAATCTTGCCCGGGGTGGGCCAGCGATGGTATTCGAGAGCGGCTTCGCGCAGATCCTTTTCCACGGATTCTCCTGGGGGTTTAGGTATTAGGGAAAACCCGTTAGGGTACTCCAATCGTTGC
>VIKE01000024.1 GCA_008080565.1 Rhodocyclaceae bacterium
CCGCGCTCGGCATCGACGTTGCTCACTCCGGCGCAGGAAAGCCACTCATGCCAACCGGGCTGGCCTTCCTCGTCGCCGATGGTTTCATCATGAATCAGCACGTGACGGGCAAGATCCTGGGGAATGGCCAGCGGGCGTTCTGCACTGAGCAGCCGCGGGCTGCATACCGGCACCCAATCCGGCGCAAAAATCTGCTCCACCTGCAGGCCGGGATAATTGCCGGTGCCGTAACGAATGGCCAGCAGGCTGCCGGCTTCGCGCAGATCAAAGCGCTCATTGTCGAGCAACAATGTTTCACCCCGGCGGTCGACACTGTCGCCACGACTCGACAGACGCAACTCGACTTCCGGGTGCACCAGCGAGAAACGGGGCAAACGCGGCACCAGCCAGCGTGTTGCAAAAGACGGCGGCGCCGTTACGGTGAGGACACCATCGGCTTCGCTGCGCGTGCTGTCGATGGCGGCGGCGAAACAATCGAAACCTTCGCGAATCTTGGGCAGCATGGCTCGCCCCTGCGGCGTAATTTCCAGCGCCCGGGTCAGGCGGCGAAACAACGAGACGCCGAGATAGGTTTCAAGCGCCTTGATCTGCTGGCTGACGGCGGCCGGCGTAACGTGCATTTCCTCGGCAGCTTTCTTGAAACTGAGGTGGCGCGCGGCGGACTCGAAGGCGCGCATGGCGGATAGCGGGGGCAGACGATAGGTCACGACTAACGATTAAGTTTTTCTAAAGCATTGCATCATAAATAGTCGTTTGCCGCTCTGCAAGGCGCTGACTAATGTCTCGTTTCGGCCGATATCGGGTCGCGCCGTCAAACATCCCTGAAAGAAAGGTATCGCCATGAACAAGTCACTGCTCGTTGCCGCATTGCTATCCGTCGCACTCACCGCCTGCGGTAAAAAGGACGAGCCCGTCGCAGCACTGCCGCCAGCAGTTGTCGCCCCCTCGTTGCCGGCGCCGGCTACGCCCCCGTCGCTGCCGAATGTCGGGCAGGAAGATACTGCCAAGCCAGCCGACAGCACGGCTCCGAGCGTCCCGGCCGGCGAAAACACACCGGCCCGTTGAGTCAAAGGCGCCACGATTAAGAATTACTAATTTATCAAACAAAAATAACTCGTTCGTTGCCTTACGGCGACTTTGATAAATTGCGCCCCGTCTCCTCCAGACCTTCATGCGCTTAGGATCTGGATTGAGCCCGCTTTATGCGGGCTCTTTTTTTATTCGTTTTTTGTCCGTCATCTGTTGATAACCCAATTCTGGAGCATCGAGAAACATGGTTGGAGGTTCACGCATCCTTAATGCCGCCATGCGCGGCAAGATCATGTCGGCCGACGAGGCCGCCAATCTCATCGAATCCGGCGTCAATGTCGGGATGAGCGGTTTTACCGGGGCAGGCTATCCGAAACTGGTTCCCACGGCGCTGGCCAAGCGCATCATGGACGCCAACCTGCACGGACAGAAATTCAAGATCGGCGTGTGGACCGGCGCCTCGACGGCCCCTGAACTCGACGGCGCGCTGGCCATGGTCGATGGCATCGAAATGCGCCTGCCCTACCAGTCCGACCCGACCTGTCGCAAACGGATCAACGCCGGCGAGATGGAGTACATCGACATCCACCTGTCGCACGTCGCCCAGTTCGTCTGGGGCGGCTTTCTGGGCAAACTCGATATCGCCGTCGTTGAAGTCGCCGGCATTCTTGAAGATGGCCGGCTGATTCCCTCTTCCTCAGTCGGCAACAACAAGACCTGGCTGGATCAGGCCGACAAGATCATCCTGGAAGTCAATTCCTGGCAAAACCCCGCCCTCGAGGGCATGCACGACATTTATTACGGCACCGCCCTGCCACCGCACCGCAAGCCGATTCCGCTGCTCAAGACCGACGACCGCATCGGCGAGCCGTATTACAAGATCGACCCGAACAAGGTCATCGCTGTCATCGAAACCAACAAGGCCGACCGCAACTCAGCCTTCTCACCGCCGGACAGCAATTCGCAGCTGATCGCCGGCCACATCCTCGAATTTCTCCAGCATGAAGTCAAAAAAGGCCGCCTGCCGGCCAACCTGCTGCCGCTCCAATCGGGTGTCGGCAATGTCGCCAATGCGGTAATGGCGGGCTTGCAGGACGGCCCCTTCGAAAACCTGACCGCCTACACCGAAGTGCTGCAGGACGGCATGCTCGAGCTGATCAAGTCGGGCAAACTGACCTGTGCCTCGGCCACCTCCTTCTCGCTGAGCCCGAACGCGCTGGTCGAACTGAATGCAGACCTGCCGCGTTTCAAGGACAGCATCATCCTGCGTCCGCAGGAAATCTCGAACCATCCGGAAGTGATCCGCCGCCTTGGCGTCATCTCGATGAACGGACTGATCGAGGCCGACATCTACGGCAACGTCAATTCGACCCACATCATGGGCACCTCGATCATGAACGGCATCGGCGGCTCCGGCGACTTCGCCCGCAACGCCTTCGTCTCCATCTTCATGACACCGTCGAGTGCCAAAGGCGGCAGCATTTCCTGCATCGTGCCGATGGTTTCGCACGTCGACCACACCGAACACGATGTCCAAGTCGTCGTCACCGAACAGGGCCTGGCCGACCTGCGCGGCCTGTCACCGAAGCAGCGGGCCAAGGTGATCATCGACAATTGCGCGCATCCGAATTTCAAGCCGGCCTTGCGCGAGTATTACGACCGTTCGACGCGCTACTCGCCGGGCCGCCACACGCCGCACCTGCTCGATGAAGCCTTCACCTTCCTGCCGAACTGGGTGGCCAATCAGGCGGCACGGGAGGCCTTGCGGGAGGATTCGCTGATCCAGGCCGACGCCTGGAAAAAATAATCGGCAACACAAGGCAGCGAGAACGTTTCGCTGCCTTTTTAACCGGTTGGAAGGCTAAGAACTGACAACCAGCCCCATTGGTTGGTGGCTTAACGATCCAACCAGATCAAGCTGGCCATACGGCCGGTCACGCCGTCGCGGCGGTATGAAAAGAAATCGTCGGCTTCGCTGAAGGTGCAGCGGTCACCACCACTGATCGAACTGACGCCAGCCGCGTTCAGGCGCTGACGGGCGAGCAGATAGATGTTGGCCAGCCACTTTCCCGGCCCATGGGCGACGAAGGCTTGAGCTGCATGCGCATCGTGCGCAACGAATACGGCGCGAACCTCGTCACCGACTTCGAAAGCTGCCGGGCCGATGGCCGGCCCCAGCCAGGCGAGCAATTCGCCCGCCGGCACGGCCATCTGTGCCATGGTTTCTTCAAGCACACCGGCTGCCAATCCGCGCCAGCCGGCATGCGCAGCGGCGACAACGGTCCCGGCTCGGTCGCAAAAAAGAACGGGCAGACAGTCGGCGGTCATCACGGCGCAAACCACGCCGGAATCTCGCGTGAAGGCCGCATCGGCTTCTTTCGAATTTGGGCTATTTTTCGGGTTGACCGTGGCAATGCCGTGAACCTGCTTGAGCCACGCCGGTTCAGCCGGCAAATGATCGCGCAATGCCGCCCGATTGGCTGCAACATGGACTGGATCATCACCAACATGGTCGCCGAGGTTGAAACTGTCCCACGGCGCCAGACTGCAACCGGCACCGCGCAACGTCTGCAAGCTGCGGACCCGGGCTGGCGCCGGCCAGTCCGGAACCAGCAGGTTAGCCGTAGCGCAGGGAATCGAGAAGCTCACGCATATCCTCCGGCATCGGTACTTCCCACTGCATTTTCAGCCCGGTCAGCGGATGCACCAAGCCAAGGCGCGTTGCGTGCAACGCTTGCCGCGGAAACTCGGGCAATTTCGGGTTGTGCTTGCCATAGACCTGATCGCCAACCAGCGGGTGATGGATGGCCGCCATGTGCACACGGATTTGATGCGTGCGCCCCGTTTCCAGCGAACACTCGACGAAGGTCGTGTACGGGAAGAGTTCGAGAATGCGGATATTGGTAATCGCCGGCTTGCCGCCACGATTTTCGGGCACGATAGCCATCTTGATGCGCTGCGATGGATGCCGGCCGATCGGCTCGTTAACCGTCCCTTCGTGCTTCATCGCGCCGGCCGCCAGGGCCAGATAGATTCGCCGCACGGTCCGCGCCTGCAACTGGCGAACCAGATCGGTCTGCGCTTCCAGCGTTTTGGCGACAACGAGCAGGCCGCTGGTGTCCTTGTCCAGTCGGTGCACGATGCCGGCACGCGGCACTGCCTCGATGCCCGGCACGTGATGGAGCAGCGCATTCATCAAGGTGCCGCTCCAGTTGCCGCTGCCCGGATGGACAACCAGCCCGGCCGGCTTGTTGATGACGAGCAGCGTTTCGTCCTCAAAGACGACGTCGAGCGGAATGTCTTCAGGCAGTTCGGGCTGGTTGCGAATATCGGTCGGCTCGCTGACCAGCAGCCTCTCGCCGCCCATCATCTTGCGCTTGGGCTCAGTCTCGGGCTTGCCATCGACCAGCACACAGGCGTCGCGCACCCAGCCCTGCAGTCGGTTGCGGGAATGCTGGGGGAGCAGCTCGGCCAGCACCTGATCGAGACGGCGACCGTAACTAGCGTCAGGAACGGTCAGGTGGAGCGGTTCAGTTCGGCTATAATCGCCGGAGTTTTCAACAGGATCATCATTCATGGTGCGAAGTTTACCTGCATTCCAGTCATTCCCCGCTCTCTTCCGCGTGCTGATGGCTGTTTTCATTGCCGCTTTCATCGCTGGCTGCGGCATGATGCCGGCGCAAATCGACGAAACCGCCGGCTGGTCGGCAGGCAAGCTCTACGGCGAAGCCAAGGACGCGCAAGCCGACAACAACTGGGACAAGGCTGCCAAAATGCTGGAGAAGCTGGAAGCCCGCTTCCCTTACGGCCGCTACGCCCAGCAAGCCCAGCTTGAAATGGGTTATGTCTACTGGAAAAACAACGAACCCGGTTCGGCGCTGGCTGCCTGCGACCGCTTCATCAAGCTCCACCCGAGCCACCCGGCAGTCGACTACGTTTATTACCTGAAAGGTCTGGTCAACTTCAACGAAGACCTCGGTCTGACCGCCTTGATCAGCACCCAGGACCCGACCGAACGCGACCCCAAGGCAGCCCGCGAAGCCTTCGATGCCTTCAAGGAACTGGTCACCCGCTTCCCGAACAGCAAGTACACGCCAGACGCCACGCTGCGCATGAACTACCTGATCAATGCGATGGCCTCACTGGAAGTCCACGTCGCTCGCTACTACGTCAAACGCGGCGCCTATATTGCCGCGGCCAACCGTGCCCAATACGCGATCAAGACCTATCCGCAGGCACCCGCCATTGAAGAAGCGATGTTCATCATGGTCACCGCTTACGACAAGATGGGCATGAACGACCTGCGCGATGACGCTGATCGCGTGATGAAGAAGAACTTCCCGACCAGCCGGTTCTACAAGGATGGGTTGAAGAGCAAGACGGCTTGGTGGCAGCTCTGGTAAGAGTGTCTGCCTAGGCAGAAATATCATGAGGCCGCCAATCAAGGCGGCCTTCTTTTATTCCTGACCTGTCGGGTCCGTTGGATTAGCCTGGGGTTCCGCCCCGCCGTTTCACGACCCCTGCTTGATAGCCAGAATCGCCTGATTCCGCAGCGTCCTCAGCAACTGCAATTCCTTTTCGGGAATCGAAATTCCACCCGGCTCATCGCGGTCGGCATAAATCAGCGCCACCGGGTTCCCCTTGATATTGAGCGGGAACAGTACGAAAGAGTTGGCCGGCACGGCTTTGCGATACCAGTCGGGAATACGGCCCGCAATCTTCGGATCATTGATGTCGCTGATCAGCAGATCAACACCCTTCGATGTCGCAGCATGAAAGATATCGGGCGTAAAACTGAGCGGAAAGCGGAAAGCCTTGGCGAGCTCGTTGGCATCCGGCCCGAAACCGAAGCGGCCCTGCATGACACCGGCCTTGGCATCGCGGATGCAGAGCACGACGCGCTTGAAGCCCATCGCCCGGTACATCGTTTCAAGGATGATGCGCAGGATGTCATTGAGCTTAAAGCCATCGATCAGCGTATTGCTGATGTCCTGAATACCGGCCGTCAGAACTGACTGCGCATCGACCTCTGGTGCGCCGGGAGCGCCACCAACGCCACCTAGCGGATCGCTCTCGCCGATAACCGTACCGTCGGCAAAATCGCTGCCATTCGGGTCGTCAGCGGAACGCTTGTCGACCGCGCCGGCTTCGGCGAACTGGCGCATCTGCTTGCCGAAGGTGGTCTGTTGAAGATTGAGGTGAATGATCCGGGCAAAATCGGCAACCTCCTCGACCGCTCGCTGCACGGTCTGCATCACGTCGTTCTGGCCCAGCGCCACGGCGTCGGCAAAGCGCGCCATGGTTTTCTTCAACTCGCGGTCTCGTAGCTCCGGGGTAGCCAGCGCGATAACGTCGCACAATTCATTGGAAAAGCCGGACAGCGTGCGCAGGCGATCTTCCTGATCGACCGCCTTCTTGACCGTACCGGTCGGCAGGCGCCGCATAGACGAAACGATCAGCGGCGGGAATCCCCAGAGTTTGGCGATGGCAATGCCGATTTCCTCGAAGGAGATGCCCAGCACCTGTTTCGCTGCCAGGTCCTCGCTGCAGCTCTTTTGCGCCATGATGCGGCGAATTTCTTCAGCGTCTTCCGGAAAATAATATTGCGACAACAAACGCCCAAGGCTGTGGAACAGCGAGCAGATAAAGGACTGCTCGAGGTCGCGCATATGCGCCGTCGCGCCGATATCCTTGGCCAGCACGCCGGCCATGTTGGCGCGCAGAAAATCTTCCTTGAGTTGATTGGCGTTGGCCTTGTTCTGCAGGTGATCGAAGAGCAGAACGGTAATGGCGATGTTGCGTACAGCCTCGAAGCCGAGGACGATCACCGCCCGTGACACGGTGCTGATGCTGCCACCACCGGCCTGCCGGAAATAGGCCGAATTGACCAGGCGCAGCAACTTGTTGGTCAGCGCGAAATCCTTGAGGATGGTGTTCGACAGTTTGTCGATGCTCTCCGTCTCGCTGTTGGCGATCTTGTTGATGGCACTGACCGACTCGGAGAGCGCCGGGAAATCGCTCTTGTGGCGCATCCGGCGCAACAGGAACTCGAGCGTTGCCTGCCGGCCGCCAGAACCTGCAGCAAGATCTTCTTCGGGGTCGAGATAGTTATCCAGCGCCTCGCCAAACTGGGCCGCCGTCTGGAAACGCAGCAGCGGATCGCGCGCCAGCGCCTTGTGCAAAATGGCACTTAATTGTTCGTCGACCGCAGCATCCTGCGGCAGCTTGATATCTTCGCCGGCCAGCCGGTGCATGGCCGCACCAGCGCTATCGGCGACCACCGCGCGGCGCCCGGTGAGCATTTCGAAGAGAATCAGTCCGGCGGCAAAAATATCGGAACGCTCGCTGATTTCCCGCCGCAGGATGTACTCCGGCGCCATGTAGGCCGGCGTGCCGGTTATCCGCTCGGCCGGGTCGCTCGACGCATCAACCCGCGCCGCGATGCCGAAGTCCATGACCCGCGGCGTACCGTTGTCATCGAGCAAAATGTTCGACGGCTTCAGGTCACGATGGATGATGCCCTGTCCGTGGGCGTAAGTGACTGCGTCGAGGATAGGGCGCAGGATCGAAATGGCTTTGACCGGTGGCAGCGCCCCACTCTGCCGCAGGAATTCGCCGAGACTTTTGCCTGGCACGTACTCGAAAACGAGATACAGGTCGCCATCCTGTTCGCCAGCTTCAAAAATCGGCACGATGCTCGGGTGGCGCATCCGGCTGACCGTGCGCGCCTCGTTGAGCAGCGTGTTCTTGTGCTCCGGATCGGGCCTGGCGAAATGCAGGGTCTTGATGGCGATTTCCCGCTGCAACTGGGGATCGAAGCCGAGATGAACCACGCTTTGCGCGCCCCGCCCCAACTCGCCCCGGACCTCGAAACGACCGATTCTTCTGCTCATTGTTCGCCGTCTTCTATCCAGACAAGCTGTGGAACGCCATCGGCACCGCCACAGACGACAGCATTCTGGCCAAAATCGGCAGCCAGGGCGCAGGCGTCCTCGCGGGAAATGTCCGGCACGAAACAGCTCTCCTCCGTCGCCCAACCATCGTCGTCGGCCTCGTGCTGCGCTGCATACGGCTCGTAGTTGCCTTCCAGCAACTCGCACTCCAGCTGTGACTGACGCTCGGCATTGAGCGCATCGTCAGCCCGCAGAGCGCCGGGATTGTAGGCCGTGATCAGGGCAAACTCGGTGCTGCCGGCCGTTTCAAGCCAGCAGCGCAGGGTCTCGCAAGGCTGCCCGATGCGCAGATCACAGACACCTCCAGGCAGGAATACCCGGTAAGTCGTCGCCTTGTAGGCGGCTTCCAGTTCACTCGTCTTCGCCATCGAATTCCACCACGCCTATCAATTGTTCGGCCTCTGCCACCGGCAGCGCCTCGACTTCCTTCAAGCGGCGCGTCAGCTGCCGCGTCCGCGTTTCCGCCTTGCTGATGCTGTTGCTCGCCTCGTCCAGCTTCTTCTTGGTATGGGCCAGCGCCTCGCCAAACTTGCTGAACTCCGTCTTTACGGCACCGAGCACGGCCCACACTTCGGCCGACCGCTGCTCGATGGCCAAGGTGCGGAAACCCATCTGCAGACTGTTGAGCATCGCCGCCAGCGTCGTCGGCCCGGTCAGACTGACCCGCCAGTCGCGCTGCAGCGTTTCGGCCAGGCCCGGACGGCGCAGCGCCTCGGCGTAAAGACCTTCGAGCGGTAGGTAGAGCAAGGCAAAATCCGTCGTGTGCGGCGGCGCCACGTATTTCTCGTGGATGCTCTTGGCCTCGTTCTTGAGTCGGGTTTCGATGGCTCGCGAGGCCTCCTCGACGCCGGCCGGGTCGCCGCGATCCTGGGCGTCGAGCAGGCGCTGGTAATCCTCGATCGGGTACTTCGCGTCGATCGGCAGCCAAACGACAGCACCGTCACCCTTGCCCGGCAGGCGGATGGCGAAATCGACGCGTTCGTTGCTGCCCGGCTTGGTTGCGACGTTGCTGCCGAACTGCTCGGCCGTCAGCAGCTGTTCGAGCAGCGCCGACAACTGCACCTCGCCCCAGGTCCCACGCGTTTTCACATTGGTCAGCACGCGCTTGAGATCGCCAACGCCGGCGGCCAGCGTCTGCATTTCACCAAGGCCGCGATGAACCTGCTCCAATCGGTCGCTGACCAGTTTGAACGACTCCCCGAGACGCTGCTCAAGCGTTGCGTGCAGCTTTTCATCGACCGTCCGCCGCATTTCTTCCAGCTTGTTGGCGTTGTCGGCCTGTATTGCGGTCAACCGGGATTCGACAGCAATTTTCAACCGCTCGAAACGCTCATCCAAGCCCAGCGAAAAGCGATTCAGTTCGCGCGCGAAAGCTTCCAGCCGTTCGGCCTGCGCTCCGCCGAACTGGACGACCTGTGTGGTCAGCGCCTGCCCCAGCAAACTGGACGACTGAGCCCTTTCCTCGCGATCGCGGAAGGCCTCTTCGGCCACCTCACGCCGACCACGCGCCAGTTCCTCGCGCAGTTCGCGCTCAAGACGCATCAAGCCCTTTTCCTGAGCCTCCTGCTGTGCCCGGAAGCGCTCTTCATCCGGCCGCCGGTTGCCACGCAGCAACAGCGCCACCTGTAGCAGGATAACGACCACAATGCCGACGATCAGCGCCAGCCCCATCGTTTCGCTCATCAGCGACTCATTTCAGCGAAAAATCAACACGGCTGGCTTTTCCCTTTTCGTCAGCTTCGACCTTCGATGGCAACAGGAAAACCCGCTCCGGCGGCACCTTGCCCTGATCAACCAGCCAGCCCTGTACCACCTCGGCCCGACGCGCGGCCAGCGCCTTTACGTCGTCATCGCTGACCAGCAGGTTGGTCAGCATCAGCTTCTCCATTTCCTCGACCGGCAACTCCTTCTGCAGACCGATCATGTTGCGCGGTTTCGGGAACTTGGCTTCCTTGTAGGCACGGGTCAGGTAAGCAGTCCTTTCGTCCGTTGCGATCTCGATTTCATCCAGCGATTTTCCTTCGCCAGCCTTCTTCAGATCCTTGAGTTTTTCGGCCTGCATGGCGCGCTCCAAGGCAACGCGCTTGGCACCCTCCCGGTCGGCCACAGGATCAGCCCGGCCAGTAATTTCGAGCTTCAGTGCATTGCGCTCATTGAGTGCCTTGGCCAGCGCTTCGAGCTTCTTGCCGGCCGCGTCGTTGAGCGTGGCACGCCCGGCCGCGAACTCGACGTTGGACAACTCGTCACCGCCGCCAAACATCGAACCAAGCAGCGCAAACGGCGACGTGACAGCCTTGACGAACAGATTGACGATGACCTTGACGATCAGCCCGCCAATTGAAAACTGTGGATCATCAAGCGAACCGGAAATAGGCAGGTTGAGATCGATCTCGCCGCGATTGTTCTTGAGCAGCGACAACGCCAGATTGACCGGCAGCTTCGTCGCATCCGGGCTCTCGATCTTTTCGCCAAAGGTAAATTGGTCGATGAACAGACGATTTTCCGCTGCCAACTGGTTGTTTTCGAGCTTGTAGGCGACATTGAGCGACAGCTTGCCCTTTTCGATGGCGTAACCAGCGTACTTGCCGGAATAGGGAGAAAAGCCGACCAGATCGACGCCCGTGATATCGGCCTTGATATCAAGGTAGGACTTGGCTGCCAGCGGATTCAGCTTGCCCAGGATCTGCACCGGCGCGGAATTGGCGTACCTGCCACGAAGTTCCATGTCGGCTACGGTATCAGCCGCCGACGACAGATTGGTCACCCGTCCGCCGAGCTTGGTCACGTTGACCGTGTAGTTTGGCCTGACGAAGAGGTCGGAGAAATTGACTGTGCCGTTCTGCAGGGTAATCTTGCCGATCTTGATCGGAATTGGTGGCTTGGCCGGCGCCGCATCCTTGGCCACCACCTTCGTTTCCGGCTTCGGTTCTTCTTTATTTGCCGCCTCGCCTTCCGGCTTCTTGACGATATCGGCGACGTTGAGCTTGCCCTCCTTGTTCAGGATGAGCCGGGAGAAGTAGTCGGTCAGCGCTATTTCACCAATGTTGATGGCCATTGGCTCGAGACGAAAATCGATACCGCCGAAATACAACGACTTCCACTTGAGGAAATCCGCACTGTTCAACTTGTCCACCGCAACAAAGTCGCCCAGCGTGAAAGAGCCCTTGTAGCCGGCCTTGAGGCCTGCCGCATCGAGCTTGGCCTTCGCTTCGCCCTTGTTCGAAACCTGGCCACGCGTCAGTGAAATATTCAGGAACTGGCCGAAATAAGGCTCCAGCGGCAGTAGCGGAATCGCGACCGTCTCGACCTTGACCGCCACGTCAAGCGGATAGATCTGCAGGCTGCCATCAACATTCAGGCTGCCCTTCTTGTTGATCTTGCTCTTCAGTGAAATCGAGCCCTTCTTGTTTGGCTCGTTGGTCAGCTCCTGGCCAAGCAGATTGAATCCCTCGATTTCCTGCACCGCGACCTGTTCCAGGGAGCGATCCTCGAAGCGAAAACCAAGGTCTTCAACGGCCAACTTGCCAACCTTGCCTACCCACGGTTTTTCATCCTTGACCTGGGCATCCGTTGCCCGGATGGTTTTCAGTATCGGCGAACTGACCCATTCGATCTTGCCCGCCTTGTTGCGCAGCATGCGAGCGCGCGTACCGCTATTGATTATCTCGGCAATCTCGACGCGGTGCGCCGGCAGATCGACCCTGACCCCCTTGATATCCATCTTTTCGACGCGGAAACGCTCGCCGAGATCGACCTGATAACTGACCTCGCCGATTTCGATCGGCTCGACCAGCTTGCTATCGACCTTGCCGACGTTGACCTGCAGATTGCGCACTTCGCCGGCCACCGGAGTCAGATTCGATTCATCCTGCCAGCGGATCAGGCCGTTGGTCAGGTCAAACGCGCCAAGCGACCATTCAAACGGTTTGGCTGGTGCCGGCTTGGGTTCCGGCGTTGCCGCGGCTGGCCTGATTAGCTTGTCGGCGACCCGCATGACATTGAACTCGCCCTGCTTGTTGACCGCCAGCGAAACATCGAGGCCATCGAGACCGACCCTTTTGACGGCAACCTTGCTCTTGATCGGGTCGGCGTTGTCGAGTTCAATATCCAGTCGCTTCCAGCCAAGTAGCGGCTGGCCTTCGCTTTCGGTCAACGCCAGCCCGGAAACATGCACCGCACCAACGACCGAAACCGAATAAACCTGGTCCGAGACCTCCTTGAACATCGCCTTCAATTCCGAATCGAGCGTTCCCGAGGTCAGCCGAAAAGGCAGCGAATCAGGCAGGTAGGGTTGCAGGCCAGCCAGGTCGAAGCGATCCAGATCAAGGTTGAGCCGGCTTTCGTGGGTCTCCGAAAACGGTTTGCTGTCCCCGGTCAAGGCCAGTAGCGAACCATTGATCGTGGCTGAAAACGACGGATTGACCAGAACCTCGGTGTGGTAGGGCAGGCTGGAGACAAAGGGCAGCGCCAGATTGATGTCGCTGATCGTGTGCACCTTGCCCTTGGGCTGGTCATCAAAGACGATCTTGCCGTTGATCAGCTGGATATTATTTACCGAAAAGCGCGGCGTGCCGGACTCCGGCTCGTCCTTGGGCTTCATCCATTCATCAAGCAGATCGGAGATGTCGTAACGCCCCTCGGCAACTCGCGACACGGCAACGCGCAGCCCCTGCAGACGAACCTCATCAACGACGGCAGCCAATTTGAAAATGGAGGCCGACGAAAGATTGACGAAAAGTTCGTCGAAACCGGCCACTTCCTTGCTGCCCTCGGCCTTGATCGAAAAACCGCTGACCTTCGCCGACAAGCCGTACGGGTTTATGTCGATATTTTCGATGCTGACTTCGCGATGCAGCTGGACCGACAGCTGTTTCTGCAAAATGGATTTGAGCAGTGGCGGCGCAGCGAAAAAACCAAGCACGCCGAAAACCACAAAAATGCCCGCCAGCCATTTTCCAATTTGCTTGCTGCGCGGCGATTTCAGCGCCCCGGTCAGGCGTAACATTGTTGCAGAATTGCTTGCTGTCGACTCGGCCATGATAATCTGCCCTTCTTGTTTTATATCCGCCAAATTTAGCACACCGCCACACCGGAAATATCAGCAAAAACACATGAAATGGTTCATCGAAGAAATATCCAGGTTAGTTGAGCAGCTCAAGCGTTGGCAGACTTGGCTGATCATAGGATTGATCACTCTTTTCGCCGGATTTGCCTTTTTAGTCGGCGGCTTCGCCTTCCGTACCGACGGCATCCTGCTCTATCTCAACCGCACGGCGGGAGCCTGTCGTGAGCTGAACAACGGCATCATCATCTTCATGTTCTGCGGCATGATTTTCTTCATGCTGACCGCCCTGCTCACCCTTGGCGAATTTCAGCGCTATTTCCAGTTCAAGCAACGCGCTGCCCACTATCAAGCCAGCCGCGCGCTGTACTGGGGAATCGGCTGGGCTGTTACTGCCATCAGCATTTCGATTGCCGCGCTGGTTTTCTTCAATCGATATTGCCGCTAGACTGCGCTGATCGAAGCCCGGCAGAAACCATGAAAATTCTTGTCGTCGAAGACAGCCGCTCCAACCTCCACCTGCCGATCCAGCATGTGGAGAAGTTCGGTGCGACAACGCTTTCTGCCCGAAGCGGCGAGGAGGCACTGGAAAAATACGCCAGAACCCGTCCGGATCTGGTCTTGCTCGATGTCGTTCTGCCCGACATGGATGGTTTTCTGGTTGCCCAGCGCATCCGGGCCATGGAAGGCCCGGGCGAGTGGACGCCAATCATTTTCCTGTCCGCCGAGAGCGATGAAAGCAGCATCGAAAATGGTATTACTGCCGGTGGTGACGACTATCTGCTCAAGCCGGTCAGCGAGATTGTGCTCGGTGCAAAAATCCGCGCCATGCAGCACATCGTGCTGATGCGCTCGTCGCTGATTGCGCTGACGCGCAAACTGGATGCCGCCAACCAGGAACTGGTGCGCATTTCGTCGAGCGACGCGCTGACCGGTGTCGCCAATCGGCGTTTTTTCGATGAGGCGATTTCAATCGAATGGCGCCGGGCCCGCCGTCACTCGAACAGTATCGCCATGATGATGTGCGATATCGACTACTTCAAGTTATACAACGACACCTACGGCAATCAGGCCGGCGATGAGTGCCTGCGCAAGGTAGCAAAGGCGATTCGCCAGCACACCGAACGTCCATCCGACATTGTGGCGCGCTATGGCGGTGAAGAATTCGCGGTCGTCCTGCCCGAAACGACGATCAGCGGCGCGCTGATGGTGGCTGAAAAAATCCGCAACGCCATCCGCGAACTCAATATCCAGCACGCCTCCTCACCTGGCGGGACGGTCACCTTGAGCATCGGCCTCGCCTCGGCCGCGCCCGGTTTCGACAACCCGCCGGACGACCTTATCCAGGCCGCCAGCAAGGCACTGCTCCATGCCAAGCACGGAGGCCGGGATCGCATCTGCCGGGCCGACGAAACCTAGTGGCCAGACGACGCATATCCATCGTTATCGCTGACGACAACGACATGATGCGCAGCATTCTGCGCGCCATGCTGCGCGGCGAGGAATACGACGTGGTCGGCGAGGCCCGCAACGGGCAAGCGGCCATCGACGTCGTCGATCGCATGAAGCCGGACATCGTCTGCATGGATGTCATGATGCCGGAGAAAAGCGGCATCGAAGCACTATGCGAGATCAAGGTGGCCAATCCGGACACCGAAGTCGTCATGGTAACCAGCAACTCCGACCCGGAAACCGTTCAGGAATCGATCATGAACGGCGCCAGCGGCTTCATCATCAAACCTTTCAATGCGGCCCGCGTGCTTGATGCGCTGGAAAAAGTCAGCAACCGAATCCGCCAGGCAAAACCGTAGGGCGACGCCCTAGAACTCGTTTCGCCAGCCGCGAATGGTTTTGAAAATTGAGGTTTTTTTCCGGTTGACCGTGGAATCGCGCTTTTCAGCAGCCGCCATGACCGCCGGCTCGGTACAGCGCAGGAAGGGGTTGGTCGCCTTCTCTTCACCGAGTGTCAACGGCACACTGGGCTGGCCCGCCGCCCGCAGCGCCGCAACCTTCGCCACGCGCGCCAGCAAGGCAGCATTTTCCGGCTCGACGGCCAAGGCGAAACGCAGGTTCATCTCGGTGTACTCGTGGGCGCAGTAGACCAATGTATCGTCGGGCAGCGCGGCGATGCTGTCGAGCGAGGCCGACATCTGTTCCGGCGTGCCCTCGAACAGCCGCCCGCAGCCGGCGCCAAATAAAGTATCGCCACAAAACAGCGCGCCCGGTGCGAGGTAAGCGAGATGCCCGAGCGTATGCCCGGGAACGGCCATGACATCGACCGTCTGGCCCAGAATATCAATCCGCTCGCCACCTGAAAGTGGACGCGTGCAGCCTGTGATAGACTCATTGGCCGGTGCATGAACCTCGACTGGCCAGCGCGCTTTGAGTTCGGCGACGCCACCCTGGTGATCGGCATGGTGATGCGTGATCAGGATGCCCTCCAGCGTCAGATCGTCGGCTTCCAGACGGGCAATGACCGGAGCTGCATCGCCAGGATCGACGACGACGGCACGCTTGCCGCGGGTCAGCAGCCAGATGTAATTATCCTTGAACGCGGGAATGAGCGAAATTTCAAACATACCGGAACTATCAAGCGCAGCGCCCCGGATGTCAATTCCCGGGCTCGACGCCTGGCTGTCGACCGCAGCCGGCCGCTATGTGCTCGATTGGGAACAGCGTCAGGTCGATGCCGCCGTTGCCGATGTGTTCGGTTTTCATGCCTTGCAACTCGGCCTGCCGCAGGGCGAATTCCTGCGCGCCAACCGCATTCCGCTGCGCCTCAAGGCCGGCGAATACGGCGCTGTAGACATGCTCTGCGACTGCACCGCCCTGCCCTTCGCCTCGCTCAGCACCGACCTCGTCGTCCTGCCGCATGTGCTTGAATTCAGCGACGAGCCCCACCGGATATTGCGCGAAGTCGAGCGCATCCTGATTCCCGAGGGACAGGTCATCATCATCGGCTTCAATCCGCTGTCGCTGTGGGGCCTGAAACAGAAATTCGACGGCAGCGGAGATTTTCCGTGGAATGGCAGTTATCTGTCGCTGAATCGCCTCAAGGATTGGCTAAAATTGCTCAGTTTTGAGGTCGATCGCGGCCAGTTTGGCTGCTACATTCCACCGGTCGAACAACTCAAATGGGTGCAACGCTGGCAGTTCATCGAAACGGCCGGCAACCGCTGGTGGCATTTCTCCGGCGGCGTTTACGTGCTGCGTGCCATCAAGCGCGTGCACGGCATGCACCTGATCACCCCCAACTGGCGAAACAAGTCGGTGCGCGCCAAGGCGCTGCGCCCAATCGCCCAAAAGGAAGGCCATGGCCGCTGAAGAAATCGTTGAAATATTTACCGATGGTGCCTGCAAGGGCAATCCCGGCCCCGGCGGCTGGGGGGCCATCCTGCGCCTCGGCCAGCACGAAAAGGAGCTGTGGGGCGGCGAGAAGGAAACGACCAACAACCGCATGGAACTGACCGCTGCCATCCGCGCCATAGAAGCCCTCAAGCGGCCAATCGGCGGCAAGATCTACACCGACTCGCAGTACGTCATGAAGGGCATCAACGAGTGGATTCACGGCTGGAAGAAAAACGGCTGGAAAACCGCCGACAAGAAGCCGGTCAAGAACGCCGACCTGTGGCAACTACTCGACGCCCAGGTCCGCCGGCACAAGCTCGAATGGGTCTGGGTCAAGGGCCACGCCGGCCACCCGGAAAACGAACGGGCCGATGCCCTGGCCAATCGCGGCATCGATGAATTGAGAAACAGGGAAGCAGCATGAGACAGATCGTCCTCGACACTGAAACCACCGGCCTCGACCCGCGCTCGGGCCACCGCATCATCGAAGTTGCCTGCATCGAGATGGTGAACCGCCGCTTCACCGGCCACCACCTGCACAAATACCTCAACCCGGAACGCGAAATCGACGAAGGCGCCCAGGCAGTGCACGGCATCACCCTCGAATTCCTCGCCGACAAGCCGAAATTCGCCGACATCGCCGACGAGTTCCTCGAGTTCATCAACGGCGCCGAGCTGATCATCCACAACGCGCCGTTCGACATCGGCTTCCTCAACGCCGAACTTGACCGCCTTGGTCGCGTTCCGGTCGGCACCATCTGCGGCAAGGTCACCGACACCCTGCGCATGGCCAAGGAGCTGCACCCCGGCAAGCGCAACAGCCTTGATGCGCTGTGCGAACGCTACGAAATCGACAACTCCAGCCGTACCCTGCACGGCGCCCTGCTCGACACCGAGCTGCTGGCCGAAGTTTTCCTGGCCATGACACGCGGCCAGAACTCTCTGATGATCGAACCCGATGCCGCACCGCGCCCGAACATCGGTGCCGACGGCCTGGTCCGCGAGCGCAAGCCGCTCACCGTTCGCCGCGCCTCGCCCGAAGAACTGACCGAACACGAGCAGGTGCTCGCCGCGATCAACAAGGAATCCAAAGGCGCCTGCCTGTGGCTGCCCAAGCCTGACGCCGAAGCGGCCTGAGTCCGGCATGGTCCCTGTCTCGCTGCTCATCTGGCTCGCCTTCGAAATCAGCGGCTATCTGTACATCGGCCGCCATTTCATGCACCTCGACTGGCCGCTGGCCACCATCGGAGCGATCAACTGCCTGCTCGGCCTGCGTTTCTGGATGAACGCGACGACCTGGTTCTTCGGCATGAAATTCGCCTCGCCGGCACCGGCGCTCGGCTTTGGCAAACGCTTCCGGATCATGGCCGGCGAATACTTCGCCTTCCTGCTCACCTTCCTGCTCGTCATTCCGTTCGAACGTCTGTGGATGCCGGCCGATTGCCTGCTGCCCGGACAAAAGCCGATCCTGCTCGTCCATGGCTACGGCTGCAGCCGTGGTGTCTGGTGGCTGCTCCGCCGTCGCCTCGAAGCAGCCGGGCATAGCGTCGCCACGGTCAGCCTGGCGCCGCCCTACACCAGCATGGGCAAGCTGGTGCCGCTGCTCAACCGGCGCATCGAGGAAGTCTGCGCCGACACCGGCAGCCAGCAGGTGACCCTCGTCGCGCACAGCATGGGCGGCCTGATCTGCCGCTCCTATCTGGCCCGGCACGGCATCGAGCGCGTCGACCGTTTGTTCACGCTGGCCACGCCGCATGCGGGCAGTCTCCTGAGCAAAATCGGCTTCGGCCAGAATTCCCGCGAGATGACGCCCGGCTCGCTGTGGCTGCGCGACATGGCGACCGAACCGATCAAGATTCCCGCCGTCAGCCTGCGCAATGCCTACGACAATTACGTCATGCCACAGGACAACCAGCGCCTGCCCGGTGCCCGCGATGTCGAACTGCCTGCGGTAGGTCACATCGCAATGCTTTATGATGATCGGGTTGCCCAACAGTTGATCGAACTGCTGAAACTCAAGAAGCCATGAACATTCCCGACTCCACACGCGCCCAGGCGCAGGACCTGCTCGATTTCATCGATGCCAGCCCCAGCCCCTGGCATGCCGTCCAGACTTGCGAGACCCGACTCACCGCTGCCGGCTTCCAACCGCTCGACGAAGCCGAGCGCTGGACCTTGACCGCCGGCGACCGTCGCTACGTCGTGCGTGGCGGTTCATCGATCATCGCCTTCATCGTCGGCAGCCAGCCGGCAGCAACGACCGGCCTGCGCCTGATCGGCGCCCATACCGACTCGCCGGGCCTGCGCCTCAAGCCGAAGCCGGCTGAAGACGCCGCCGGCCTGGTGCGCCTCGGCGTCGAAGTCTATGGCGGTCCCATCCTCGCCACCTTCGCTGACCGCGACCTGTCGCTGGCCGGGCGCGTCAATGTCCGCGTGCCGGGCGGTTTCGAGGCCCGGCTGGTGCGCTTTGGCGAACCACTGCTGCGCCTGCCCAACCTCGCCATCCACATGAATCGCGAGGTCAATGAAAATGGCCTGAAATTCAACAAGCAGACCGAACTGCCCTTGCTGCTCGGCATTTCCGAAGATGGCACGAAGGCGGAAGCGCGCTTCCGCCAGCCCATCGCCGCCGAACTCGGCGTCGAGCCGGGCGATCTGCTGACTTGGGAACTCAATGCTTATGACACGCAAAAAGGGGCCTTTTGGGGCGTCGACCGTGAGTTCGTCGCCAACAGCCAGCTCGACAACCTCGCCTCCTGCCACGCCGCGCTGAGCGCCATGCTCGCCACGTCCGAACCCGCCGCTACCTGCCTGTGCGCCTTTTTTGATCACGAGGAAGTCGGTAGCGAGAGCGCCACGGGCGCCGGTGGCAGCTTCGTGCAGGATGTCATCGCCCGACTGGCCGCCAGCGCCGGCCTCGATAGCGAAGACCAGCGCCGGATGCTGGCCCGGAGCTTCTTCATCAGCGCCGACATGGCGCACGGCTGGCACCCCAATTTCCCGGCCGCCTACGAGCCCTGCCACCACGCGCTGGTCAATGCCGGACCGGTCATCAAGAGCAACGCCAACCAACGCTACAGCACCAGCGCCGAGACGGCCGCCCGCTTCATGGCCATCTGCGAAAAAGCCGGCGTGCCCTGCCAGCAATACGCCCACCGCACCGACCTTGGTTGCGGCAGCACCATCGGCCCCATCGTCGCCGCGCGCCTCGGTATCCCCAGCGTCGATGTCGGCTCGCCGATGTGGGCCATGCACAGCATCCGCGAAAGCGCCGGCGTTCTCGACCACGGCTACATGATCGCGGCCCTCACCGCCTCATTCTCGAACTGACATGAACGATCTGCTCACCTTCCTCGCCGGCTCCGGCATTGTCATCTGGCTTTCGCGAAAAGCCCTGCTCAAGCCGGGCAGCCACGGTTTCTACCGCTTTTTTGCCTGGGAAGCCATCCTCGGACTGATTGTGCTCAACCATGGCGTGTGGGGCGAAGATCCTTACTCGCCGCACCAGTTCACCTCGTGGATGCTGATGCTGCTCAGCATGTTCCTGGTCATCGCCGGAGCCCGCACGCTGACCCGCCATGGCGCAGCCAATGCCCAGCGTGACGATGGGTCGTTCTACGAATTCGAGAAAACGACGCAGGTGGTGTCGCATGGCATCTTCGGCTACATCCGCCATCCGATGTACTCGTCCTTGCTGGCGCTGGCCTGGGGTGCCTACTTCCAGGACCCGAGCATGATCGGCACGATCATCGCCGGGATCGCATCCATTTCGCTTTGGCTCACCGCTGTTACCGACGAGCGCGAATGTCTGGCCTATTTCGGCGACGCCTACGCCAACTACATGCAGCGCACCAAGCGCTTCATCCCCTTCCTACTCTGAAGGCTGCTTCGTCCCCATCATTTCGTTGCAGGTAGCCCGGCCAAAGGTTTCGGCCTTTTTCGGGCTGGAAATCTGCGGCTCTTCGTAGATGCGCCGGATGATGTGATTGGTAATGCGCGCGCCATCGCTGCCGTCTTCGTCGAACAGTTTCATCGGCCGCCCCTTGTCGCGATTGTAGAAAGCCTGCAGTGCGTGGTCGCGGACGCGCTCGCAGAAGCGGATGCGCTGGGCATCGGGCATGCTGTCGTCGATTGGTCCGGCATGGCCGTGGGCGATGGCACCGGAAGCGACCAGCGCGGTCATCAGAGTCAGGGCAAGACGTTTCATTCCTTCGGCTCCTGTATCGACGTGAGATAGGCCAGGATGTCCTGGATGTCCTGCGGCTTGAGGGCATTGAGCAAACCGACGGTGCCCTCCTCGTCATGCGGCCGGTCGCCCTTGAGGTAGAGATCGACCTGGCGCTGCAGATAGTTGGTGTACTGGCCGACGAGCATCGGGAACATGCCGCGGCCCTTGCCGGTCTTGCCGTGACAGGCGGCGCACTGCTTCTGGTAAAGCTTCTCGCCATGGGCCAGATCGCCCTCGGCGCGCGGGATGATCATCACTTTTTCGGCCATCAGCAGCTTGGTCAGCGCGTCCTCCGTGCCTTTGTAGGTTGGCATTTTGGTATCCAGCTCGATCCCCGCCAGATAGGCTGAGATGTCCTTGATATCTTCATCGGACAGCTCGCGCTCCTGCGTATAGGGGAACATCGGGATATTGACCCGCGTCCGCGCGCGGAAATTCTTCAACTGGCTTTCAATGTATTTGACCTGCTGACCGGCAATGCGCGGGTACTCGCCCTTCTTGCCGCCCTGGCCATTGTCGCTGTGGCAGGCGGCGCAGGTACCGTTGATTTCCTTGCCTTTTTCGAGGTCGACCGCAGCCGCCGGATGGCTCAGGGCAAGCACGGCGAGAAAGAGGGGGAAACGCAGGATATTCAGCATGCAGGACAGCTCCCAAGATCGATGCGGCGAATTGTCGCACCTCTCAAGCGACTGAAAATTGACACAAATCACGCATAATTCGGCCCATGGCATTTACCCCGTGCACGACTGCGAATACCGACCACCTGGCCAACCTGCGCCGCCTGGTTATCGGTCGCTGGGTGGTGCTCGCCGTGCTGACCCAGCTCATCATGGTCGGCCCCGGCCTGCTCGACATTCCCGTGCCACAGGTACCGCTCCTCGGCATCGTCGCCATCGCCCTGCTGTTCAACGCGATAGCCCAGTGGCGGGTAATCCGCTCGCAAACCGCCACGGCCAACGAACTGTTCAGCCAGCTGCTGTTCGACATCGGCATGCTGAGCGCCGTCGTCTTCCTCAGCGGCGGTGCCGCCAATCCGCTCGTTTCCCTGCTTCTGCCGCCGGTCGCCGTCGCCGCGCTGACCCTGCCGGCGCGTTGCGTGGCCATCGTCACCGCCGTCGCCATTGCCGCCTACTCGCTGCTCATGCTCTATTACGTCCCGCTGCCGATGCCCGACGCGACGCGCGCGACGCGCCTGCACCTGGGCGGCATGTGGCTGATTTTCGTCGTCTCGGCCGTGATGATCGGCTGGATCATCGTTCATACCACCCGCGTCATTCGCCAACGCGACGCCGAACTGGCCACCGCCCGCGAACAGGGGCTGCGCGATGAACGGGTCGTTGCCATGGGCACGCTGGCCGCCGGCGCCGCCCACGAACTCGGCACGCCGCTGGCGACCATGGCCCTGCTCGCCGGCGACCTGGTCAACGATCCGACCCTGAGCGATCCGGCCCGCGAAGACCTTCGGCTTGTCCTCCAGCAGATCGCCGTCTGCAAGGAAATCGTCACCGGCCTGTCGCGCCGGGCCGGCGCCGAGCGCCTGGAAAATGCGCCGCTGCAGACCGCCAATCGCTGGCTCGACCACCTGCGCCAGAACTGGCACGCCGCCCGCCCGCAAGCGAGCAGCCGGCTGATCGTCGCCAGCGATGGCGAGGCGCCGGAAATCGTCGCCGACCCGCGGCTCGAACAGGCCGTGCTCAACCTGCTCAACAACGCCGCCAACGCCACGACCATCCCGCTCGAAATACGCCTGAGCTGGTGCACCGACAACCTGTGCATCGACATCCGTGACCGCGGCCCGGGCTTTCCCGAGCAGGTACTCGAACTAGGCGGCCAGGAAAGTTTTCCCGCCCACGAGCGCGGCAGCGGCGTCGGCCTGATGCTGACGCGCAGCGCCGTCGAACAACTGGGCGGCACCCTGACGCTGCTCAATCCCGAAGAAGGCGGCGCCCTCGCCCGCATCGAACTACCCCGGATAAAGACATGACCGAACCAACGCTGATCATCGACGACGACCCGAGCTTCAACGCCATCCTCGTCCGCACGCTGGAACGGCGCGGCCACCCGGCGCGGGGCACCCTCGATGCCACATCGGCACTGACGGCGGCAAAGGAAATGCAGGCCGGCCGAGTCGTCCTCGACCTCAACCTGAACGGCACTTCCGGCCTCGCCCTGATCCCGCAACTGCTGGCCATCAACCCGGCATGCCGGATCGTTGTCCTGACCGGCTACGCCAGCATCGCCACCGCCGTCGACGCGGTCAAGCTCGGCGCCGTCCAGTACCTCGCCAAGCCAGTCGAAGTCGAAGCCATCCTGACCGCCTTCGACGCTGACGACGGCCCGGACTTCGACGTCCCTGCCTCGGATGAACCGCTGTCAGTCGACCGCCTCGAATGGGAACACATCCATCGCGTCCTCAACGAAAACGACGGCAACGTCTCAGCCACCGCCCGCGCCCTCAAAATGCACCGGCGGACGCTGCAGCGCAAACTATCGAAACGGCCGGTCAAGACCTGATTTCAAAATTGGGCATTTTTTCCGGTTGACCGTGGAATTCCGTAGTATAAGCCGTCGCTCAAACAGCAGCTTTCAATGAGATTTAAAGCTTGGTTACTACGCTCAAATTAAATTGAGCCCCTTTAGCTGTTGATTGATTCGGACTCTTCAGGAATTAAACCGATTCATCCGAGTTGGCGACGAGGAGATGGTTGTTAATTTCCATGGGATCTCACTGCGCGATGATCAACCTCTGGCCTGGCTTGACAAAGCCTTGAACCGTGGGATTCGATGCTACTAATTTCGTGGAATCAGGCGTCTTGTAGAAGCGCATAGAAAGGGAGCGCCACGTATCTCCGGGTGCCGCAATGTAGATTTGCCGCAACGGAGGAGTGACGGATGTCGCAAGCCGGCGTAGGCCCGGAGCAGCGCCTGCCGAGAGTGCATGGGTTCCTGTGAACACGACGGCTGACAAATCTGGAACTCCACCTTCAATGACTACGGACCCCATGGGGGCCTTCAGTCCAATAGCCCATGCCTCGACTGTTGACGGGCAAGATGCGTAATGATCCTTGGCCTCGGCCCTCCAAGTCATGTCGCCCTTAGGAGCGGAGGCGGTCAGCATATTCCCGGGGTTGCAGGGCGCAACGCGTGCGCCGCCTCCAGTTAACACATGGCCTGGATCAAGGGTCGCCTCTACAGTGGGATGAGCGACTTGAGCCGACGTAGATGACTTCACTTGCATGTCCGGTGCGGCACCGAACTTCGGCTTCATCCCGATGACAAATACAGTGAGGGTACCGCCTTGCTTTATGAAATGGTCTTTATCGCTTGCACCCCAACCGTTGTTTCCAATCGGGTACGACCCGGTAAGTAACCGACCTTGACCTCCTACTTCTGCTGCTGCGCCACCTCCTGTGCGAGCGTATCCTGGAGGCAACGAAACGGTGATCTCACCTGATGAAACCTCGCCAACAGCGATTGACTTCTGTTCGATCTTGACATCCCAGAGATCTTTCGGATCATTGATTCCAACCGCCCATACAGTCGCACTGGTTGAATCAGGAGACTGGTGTTCTTTGCCTCGAACGACCCATGCTGTCTGGTTTGGCTGACTGACTGTGAGCAGGCTTCCGTAGCCACGCCAGTTCGTCTGTCCGCCGCCTCCAATGAGTTTGTAACCTGTAGGGAGACTGACGGACGCCTGCGGATAGGGCCCAATGTCGCCCGTTGCAGAAAATTGCCGAATTACGAACGGAGGATGCTGATCGGGTACAGCTGCAAACTTTACGGGGTAGTCACACGTCCCGTGTCGCTCCGAGTTCAGCGTAACTACTACCTCCTTCTTTCCGTCTCGCTGGATCTGAATAGTGACGCCGCCTGACGGAATCACTGCCCCTGGGGTTAGTGGATTGGCGATGGCCGTACCTCCCGATATCAGGAGTCCACCAGTCTTCGCAACCTTAACCGTAGACGTATCGCCGTCGACGAATCGGAAGAAGCGAGCATTGAAGATAACGATATTGTTTGGGGTACGGCTGTCCTCCTCCGCTGTGCAGACCAGACCCCTTGCTTGGAGTGATCGAATACAGCTTCCCCACTCCCTTACGATTTCAGATGATGCTGAGCTTGTGACAGTGGTTTGAAACTCGTCTTCGGTGAAGCGCCTTAGGCGTCCCTGATCGCGCGCTTGCCGAAACTTCTCGAATTCTTCCTGGCTGTAAGAACCGTCGAGGTCTATCGGCAGCCCGTCAATCGGCAAAGTCACCTTGAGTCCAGCGTCCTGCCTCTTCTTGTATTCGTGCCAAGTGACCGTCTTCAGCCACTCGTATGTTTGATCTTCCGACGAACGAGCTGTCGTCTTGACAAAGGTATTGAACGCGCCTTGCTTCGCAAGAATGGCGCTGCACTTGTTTGCGTAGGCTAGTGCGGGCACGAAAGCCAACGCGAATAAAACCATCAAACCTCGGATTACCATGTCGGCAAGCTCCCTGTTGGTAGGTGGTAATAGGGCGGAACTAGGGGACATCCCGGTAAGATGGGACAGACCACGAATATCCCCGCGACCTATCAAGCCACATCTTAATTAGCCGCAATACTTAACAGACGGCCGAGACGGAACGGTCCAGTCACCAAATCTGTTTGTGTACTCAGTGCTGTAGATAAACCCCGCTATAACTGTGCGGTAATTTCCTGCGTTCAGTGCATTGACGTTGTCTACTACTCCCTTCGGCTCGCCTTCACGTGCGAGTGCGTGCCGATAAAGTGTGCGGATTTGATCCTCAGAAGCACGTCCTTCGGCGAATCGCTTGAGGTGTTCTTCGCTGCCGACAAACGCTTCTACAAGTTGGCGTACGTTTATTTGCGAAGTGTTTAGCAGGGTGGCGTTGTGTCTGATGCCCTGTTCTTCGCCTGCGCGTTCCAGGATTGAACGATAGAGTTCTTCGACCACCTGCCTGGCTGATGAACACCCTGGCCCTAAATTGCCCGTGAGACGATCAACTCTTGCTTGATGCGCGTAGGCCTCGTTCTCAACGCGACCGGAATCTCGAACGTACTGAACCGCAAAGCTGTGCACTCCCCATTCAAGGTACTGCTGTACGTGTCGCAACTCGTGTGCCCAGAGCGATATATTCCCCTGTGAATCATCTTCAGACCGAAAGACGATTACGTCGTCAAGAGTCATTGCGCCAACATTGGGGTTAAAGAGCGTGTTACGCGCCAGATTCAACACCCCGTCGTCGCCAACTTTAAATTTAGCTCGATCTAATACTGAGTCTGGGAAAAAATCCTTCAGTTGATTTCGCACGCTTACGGGAATTGGCTTTGCTTGACCAATTGCAGCATTACGGGAATGCCTAATGGCTTCGCCAAGGGCCGTGCCCGCCGAAGAAGAAAATGGTTCAAGTAGGTTTTGGGCGAGTGCAAGCGCAGGTAGAAACAACCCAGAGAGCAAAAGGCTTGCAACTGACTTCCTAGTTTGGTACATGATTTCAGCTCTCCTTGGGGGAGGGACATCAGAAACTGCAGAAACTGGTGCAGAAAGTGGGGCAGAGTGTGCACTTTTTCTATTCCCCAACGAAAAAATAAGAGACAGGGCACGAATCGCAATTTGGTCTAACGATTCCCATCTTAAGTACCACTCCTGTTACCTGCATTACCCATTTGGGGTATGCACAGGCGTGCACTAGCCGTTGCCCAGTGCCCCGGCCAAACAAACCAGTTCACCCTGCCGGTGCGTACCGGTCTTCTTATAAACCGTCCGTAGCTGCGTTCGCACGGTGTCGAGTTTGACGGCGCGGGCTGCGGCGATGGCTTCCAGGCTTTCTCCCTTGGCGAGCAGCACGGTTAGTTCGGCTTCGGCGCGAGTCAAGCCGTAGAGGTGTTCCAGGCGGCTGCGGATGCCGGGGGCAAGGTGGTGCATGGCGGTCAAACGGAGCAGTGCCAGGTTGGGCTTGCCGACGACCGGGGTGGCGGAGGCGAACCAGGTGTCGTCACTGGTGGGGATGAGCGCTTCGGCGGCCGAGCGCTGGCGTAGGCTGGTGCCGACCAGTTCTTGCAATCGGCGTCGCGTGGCGGTAACTACTTGCGAAGCGGAGTGTTTGTCGAACAGGGCCAGCCAGGCGGTGCCGGGGTGTTCGTGGGCGGCGGTGTTGGCCCAGGCGACGACCAGGCTAGCGGAGACGACGGCCAGCGGGATGTTGATCTGGGCGGCGATGTCACAGTTGCGGCGGGAGTTGGCCGGGCGGGCGGCCAGCCCCTCCGGTGCTGGCATTGCGTTGCCGACACGCCAGTGGTGGATGAAGCGGTCGAGGTCTTTGCCTTGCCCTACGGAGAATGGCTCCGAGCCATGAAAGCGCTGGAAACCGACGATGTTGTGCGTACCGTCGGGCTGGCGCCATTGGGCGGCGATGACGTGGTCGATTCCGTGCGGGCGCAGGTAGTCGTGGCAGAGTTCCGGCCGCGCCAGGTAGGCGGGGTGCCGGGTGGTGTCGATGACGATGGCGCGACCAGCCGGGCGCTCGTCGAGTAGGGTTGGCAGGGGGTCGAGACGGCTGAAATGGTCCCGGTATTGCACGATAGCGCTGTCGCTGTGGCCATCGGCGATCAGGCTGTAGCGGCCATCCGGATGCAGGGTGAGCAAACCGCAGGCCTCGGCGCCGAGCATGTCGGCGATATGGGCGAGCCAGTCGGTGTTGGGGGCCATGGACGCGCGGCGAAAGCGACGAAGCTTGTGACCTGGCGGCGGGCGGCTCAGGTCAGCCGCTTGGTGCGAATGCGTCTGCCGGCCGGGCCGTGATGGCTGCATGCGCTCATAGGTCTACCCCCGATTTTGTATGTTGTTGTGTCTTGTGTTGCCTGTCAGCTTGTTGTTGGGTCGAAAAATGAGGATGGAGTATTGATGCCTTGTATTTCTCCAGGATGACGATTGGGTTCATCTGGCATAAAAAAGTTCCACGTCATTACGTATGGCGTTTAGCCATGCCGGCGGGCCATTTCAATTTTGGGCAAAATTTCCGGTTGACCGTGGGAGTCGGGTTGGCAGATAGCCAAGGCAGCAAGGTCGAGCATTTATATCTGCGGCACTCGCCCCGCTCCCCCGTAGCCCAGCCCCCCGCCGATCACTCGCCTTGAGTCGATCCGTGGGTGAAGCGGTGCGCGGCGGGCGTGGCGCAGGTTTTTTGTGCCGGGCTTTCTGGCAGGAGGTGACAGTCAATGCGGCACAGGATGTCGGGGGGCTGCGCGAGGTGCAGCGACATTGTTTCGGCTGGCGTCAGCAGTGATCAGCGCCGAGGCTCGGGCTCTGCGGCTCGCCATGTTGATCGGAGCAATGCACCGGCGGACGCTGCAGCGCAAGCTGTCGAAACGGCCGGTCAAGACCTGAATGGCTCAGGCGAAAAACGAGTAGAGCAGTAGCACGACGATGAGAACGAATAGAACCATGAACATGGTTTCAGCCCGATTCAGTATGTGAATGACCGGCCAGCCGGCTAACCGCAGGCTTCCACGGTCAACCGGAAAAAACGGCCAAAATTGAAATCAGTGTTTGTGTTCCATGGCTGCCGGCATCGGGGCGGCCATCGGGCGGACGACCTTGGCGTCGACCTGCTTGGTGCTGCCGTCGTCGAAGCTCAGGGTGATCGGCACGACGTCGCCTTCCTTCATCGGCGTCTTGATGTCGATCATCATGACGTGCAGGCCGCCCGGTTTGAGGACGGCTTCGCCCTTGGCCTTGACCTCGATGCTGGGCACCGGGCGCATTTTCATGACGCCGCCTTCGTTGAGGTGGGTGTGCAACTCAGTGACTTTGGAAACCGGGTTGTCGGCCTTGAGCACTTTGACGTCCTTATCGCCGTTGTTCTTGATGACCATGAAGGCGCCGGTAGCCGGGGCGTTGGGCGGGGCCAGGCGGACATACGGATCCTGAACCGACACGTTGTCGGCGGCGCCGGCCAGGACACCGGCCGAGAACATCAGGCTGGCTGCAAGCAGGGACAGTTTTTTCATGGGCTTACGCTCCTTCAGGGTTGGTTCAAGTATTTGCGAATGGCGACGACGACCTGATCGGGCGGCGTGGCGTGGACCATCTTGCCGACCAGTTGGCCATCGGGGGCGACGATGAAAGTGTCGGCAGAGTGATCGACGACGTAGCCGCCACCGGCCGTTTCCACCTTCTGTTCGGCGTAGAAAACGCCATAACGTTTGGCGATTTCGGCGATGTTTTCCGGCGTGCCGGTGACGCCGACGATGGCCGGATGGAAGAAGTCGACGTATTCCTTGAGGCGCTCGGGCGTATCGCGTTTCGGGTCGACCGAGATGAAGATCATCGCCACTTTGGCCAGTTCCTCGGGCGTCAGCTGCTTTAGGCCTTCGGCGGTTGCGGCCAGTGAGGTCGGGCAGATGTCTGGGCAGAAAGTGTAGCCGAAATAGACGAGGACCAGTTTGCCGCGGTAGTCCTGGAGCGCCACCGGGCCGCTCGCCGACTGCAGGGTGAAATCGCCGCCAGCCGCAATGACCGCTCTCGGCAACGGCCGCTCGGGCATCTCGGGCTGCCAGAACAGCGCGACGCCGACAATCGCTGCCGCCAGCAATCCGGCGATAAATATCAGTATGCGTTCAGCCATTTAGTGCGACTCCCCGGTCGAAAATCGGTAAGGAATCGCCACCCGTTCGCTGCCCGTTTCGATGAGTACCGTAGCCTGCCAGTCCATGCTGCCAGTGATGCAGACCGGCAAGGTGACCTCGGCGGCATAGCTGCCGGTACCGCGCGCTGCCAACTCTGGCCGGTTGTAGCCCATGTTCATCTCAATGCCGGAGAAATCGACCTCGACGCGGGCCGGCGAAAAGCCGCTGGCCGCCACCTGGACTTCGAATGGTTTGACCAGCGGTATCGGGCGCGTGCCCATCGTCAGGGTGACGTTGCCGCCCGCCGGCAGCTTCACGGTGCACGCCTCGCGCTGCAGATTGCAGACGGGATCGGGCTGCACGGTGATGTCAGCTTTCGGCAACAGCATGGGTGACAGTTTGTAGCCAATGATCACAACCAGCGCGATCAACTCCAGACCAATGATGTCAATCAGTATTTTTTTGTTCACAAGTGTGCTTCTGGACCTTGATTCATTTGGATCAGCGGATTGTCGCCGAACGCATCCGTTTGGATTTAACAAACATCAATTCTTTCACAGTCGGCCAAGAATACAGTGTGCGGCAAATTGTCGCAGTGACGCCATGTCGCAGGCGGCAATGGGGGAATGGAAGTTTTTTGCTTCTGGTGCTCATGGGAGAAATAGAGATGAAAAAATTTGTAGTGAAATCTACCGCGCTGCTGCTGGCAGCCGGTTTCGCAGCGACGGCGTACTCCGCCGAATCGCTGCAGGACGTGATGAAGCGGCGCAATCTGAGCCAGCAGGATCTGCTCGCTGCGTCGAAGACCTACGTTCCGACCGGCAAGCGCGACGAATTCGTCGCCTTCAGCTCGGGCGGTCAGTCCGGCCAGATCATCGTGTATGGCATTCCGTCCATGCGCATCCTCAAGTACATCGGCGTCTTCACGCCGGAACCGTGGCAGGGCTACGGCTTCGATGAAAACTCCAAGGCTGTGCTGCGCCAGGGCAACATCGACGGCAAGGAAATCAACTGGGGCGATACGCACCACCCGGCCATCTCCGAAACCCAGGGCAAGTACGACGGCCAGTTCCTGTTCATCAACGACAAGGCCAATCCGCGCCTCGCCGTGATCGACCTGCGTGACTTCGAAACCAAGCAGATCGTGGTCAACCCGATCTTCAAGTCTGAGCACGGCGGCGCTTTCGTCACGCCGAATACCGACTACATCATCGAAGCCGCCCAGTACGCCTCGCCGCTCGAGAACAAGAAGTTCTACCCGCTCGAAGAGTTCAACGAGAAATACCGCGGCGGCGTAACCTACTGGAAGTTTGACCGCAAGGAAGGCCGCCTCGACCCGAAGCAGTCGTTCTCGCTCGAACTGCCGCCGTACTCGCAGGACTTGTCCGACGCCGGCAAAGGCCCGTCCGACGGCTGGTCCTTCACCAACTCCTTCTG
>VIKE01000025.1:0-32877 GCA_008080565.1 Rhodocyclaceae bacterium
TCCGGCCAGGTGACCTGCATGCCGACCTTGATGAAGACCATGCCGATACCGGTGTCCTGACAGATCGGACGGTGACCTTCGGCCGACATCCGCGAATTGGTCAGGATCTGGGCAATGGCGTCCTTGGCGGCGGGGCTTTCCTCGCGCTCGTAGGCTTCGCCGAGGGCCTTGATGTAATCGAGCGGGTGGTAGTAGCTGATGTACTGGAAAGCATCGGCGACGGACTGGATAAGGTCTTCTTGTTTGATGGCGGTCATGCGCAACTCCGGGTCAGTGGTTTTTCTGGTGCTGTTGAAGGGCGAGGGTCTGGGTCATGGTCTTGTCTACCATCGCCATGGCCAGGGCGGAGAACAGGAATACAACGTGAATGATGACCTGCCACATCAACGTGTGCTCGGACAGGTTGTTGGCATTGATGAAGCTCTTCAGAAGGTGAATCGACGAGATGCCGATGATGGCAGTCGAAAGCTTGATCTTGAGAACACCTGCATTGACGTGGGAGAGCCATTCCGGTTGATCCGGATGGTCTTCAAGGTCAAGGCGCGAGACGAAAGTTTCGTAGCCGCCGACAATAACCATGACCAGCAGGTTGGCGATCATCACGACGTCGATCAGGCCAAGGACGGCCAGCATTATTTCGGCTTCGCTGATATGGGCGGCGTCTATGGCGTTGTGGACCAGGTGACTCAATTCGACCATGAACAGCCAGCAATAGACCACCTGGGCGATGATCAGACCAAGGTAGAGCGGAGCCTGAATCCAGCGGCTGGCAAAGATGAAGGACTCGAGATATTTGATTGGCGAGCTCATTTATGGGAATCGTAAGTTGGGGAAGCGAAGTTTATCACGCGACCCGCCGCCTTCCGGAATCCCCTGAAATGCTGCGGCGCAGCGTGATTTCGTAAGGCCAATGTAAGAATATCGACGTCTAATGCCGCATCAACGCTGGCGGGGGAGTGTGGTGTTCTCCGGCTTGCGCGGCTTTACACAGTTCCAGGGTCAAGCTTGGGATCTAATCGGTTGTTTCAACATAAATTGCGAAGTACCGCAGAGGAGAAGAATATGTCGAATGAGTCCGTGCAGCTAATTTATCCGTCTGACGAAATGGTCAAGAACGCGGCGGTTTCGGGGATGGACGCCTATCGGGCGCTGTGCGCGGAAGCGGAAGCCGACTACCCGGAATTCTGGGCCAAGCGCGCCCGTGAAATGATCACGTGGAAGCAGCCCTTTACCCAGTCGCTTGACGAATCCAACGCTCCGTTTTTCAAGTGGTTTGCCGATGGCAAGCTGAACGTTTCCTATAACTGTCTGGACCGTCAGGTTGAAGCCGGTCTGGGCGAAAAAGTTGCGATCATTTTCGAAGCCGACAACGGCGAAGTGACCAAGGTCACTTACAAGGAAATGCTCTCCAAGGTCGCCAAGTTCGCCAACGCCCTGCGCGGCATGGGTGTCAAGAAGGGTGATCGCGTCGTCATCTACATGCCGATGACTGTCGAAGGTATCTGCGCCATGCAGGCCTGTGCCCGCCTCGGTGCCATCCACTCCATCGTTTTCGGCGGCTTCTCTGCCCAGTCCCTGCGCGACCGTATCAACGACGCCGGCGCCGTTGCCCTGATCACCTCCGACGGCCAGTTCCGCGGTGGCAAGGCCATCCCGCTCAAGCCGATTGCTGACGAAGCCTTCGCCATGGGTGGTTGCGAGTCGGTCAAGAACGTTATCGTCTTCAAGCGCACTGGCGCCGAAGTCAACATGGTTGCCGGCCGTGACTCCTGGCTGCACGATGTTGTTGCCGACCAGTCCGACGTTTGCGAACCGGAATGGGTTGAAGCCGAGCACCCGCTGTTCCTGCTCTATACCTCGGGTTCCACCGGCAAGCCGAAGGGTGTCCAGCACTCCACCGGCGGCTACCTGCTGCACGCCATCATGACCATGAAGTGGACCTTCGACATCAAGCCGAACGATGTCTTCTGGTGCACGGCCGACATCGGCTGGGTCACCGGCCACACCTACATCACCTACGGCCCGCTGGCCTGCGGTGCCACCGAAGTCGTTTTCGAAGGCGTTCCGACCTATCCGGATGCCGGCCGTTTCTGGAAGATGATCCAGGACCACAAGGTTTCCATTTTCTACACGGCTCCGACCGCCATCCGTTCGCTGATCAAGTCTTCCGAGAACAACGCGGCAGTGCATCCGAAGAGCTACGACCTGTCTTCGCTGCGTATCCTCGGTTCGGTCGGTGAGCCGATCAACCCGGCAGCCTGGACGTGGTACTACGAGAACGTTGGCGGCGGCCGTTGCCCGATCGTCGATACCTTCTGGCAAACCGAAACCGGTGGTCACATGATACCGGTGGTCACATGATCACCCCGTTGCCGGGCGCAACCCCGCTGGTGCCGGGTTCCTGCACCCTGCCGTTCCCGGGTATCCAGTTCGCCGTGGTCGATGAGACCGGTGCCGATCTGCCGTGGGGCCAGGGCGGTATCCTCGTTTGCAAGAAGCCGTGGCCGTCGATGATCCGCACGATCTGGAACGACGACGAGCGCTTCGTCAAGTCCTATTACCCGCAAGACTTCCAGGGCAAGTACTACCTGGCAGGCGACGGCGCCATCCGCGACAAGGACACCGGTTACTTCACCATCACCGGCCGTATCGACGACGTGCTGAACGTTTCCGGTCACCGTATGGGTACGATGGAAATCGAATCCGCACTGGTTGCCAACCCGATGGTTGCCGAGGCTGCCGTTGTTGGCCGTCCGGATGACCTGACCGGTGAAGCCATTGTTGCTTTCGTTGTGCTCAAGGGCCAGCGCCCGACCGGTGACGACGCCAAGCGCATCATCAAGGAACTGTCTGACTGGGTGGGCAAAGAGATCGGTCCGATTGCCAAGCCGAAGGACATCCGTTTCGGTGACAACCTGCCGAAGACCCGTTCGGGCAAGATCATGCGTCGTCTGCTGCGTGGTCTGGCCAAGGGCGAGGAACTGACGCAAGACACCTCGACGCTGGAGAACCCGGCTATTCTGGAACAACTCAAGGGCTAATCCTTAGTTCCAGCATGAGCCAGGAGGCGGCGAACTTGCCACGCTGCCTCCAAAGACTATAAGGCAAGGAGGAGACAATGGTCGCCCATAAGGTGGCCTCCCGTGTAGTCGCATCAGACTATATGCCAACAACGGCTGGCACGCTTGGCGTGCCAGCCGTTCCCTTTTCTGGGATGGGGTCGTGAAAAGAGCCAATCCAACCCGCCAGCGACTGGCTGCACTCGGTCTGCTCGGTGTGCCGCTGCTGACCTATCCGCTGCTCAGCCTGCCGGGCGGCGAAGTGGGCGGTATTCCTGCGACCTATTTGTATCTGTTCGGCGTCTGGGCCGGACTGATCGCGCTGGCGGCCTGGGTGGCCGAAAGGCGAGGCTCGTAGATGCTTTCCGGCTGGTTCATTGCGCTCCTGGCCGCGGCCTATCTCGGACTGCTGTTTGCCGTCGCCCGTTTTGGCGATGCGCGGGCCGATGCCGGCAAATCGATTATCTCGGCCAACGTTTACGCGCTGTCGCTGGCGGTTTATTGCACCTCGTGGACTTTCTACGGCAGCGTCGGGCGGGCCACGTCTGGTGGGCTGTCCTTCCTGACCATTTACCTTGGTCCGACGCTGATGCTGCTCTGCGTCGGCGTCATCATCAAGATGATCCGCATCAGCAAGGCGCAGCGCATTACGTCGATTGCCGACTTCATTGCATCGCGTTACGGCAAGAGCCAGTTGCTGGCCGGCATGGTGACGGTGATTGCAGTGATTGGCGTCGTGCCGTACATCGCCCTGCAGCTGAAGGCGATGGCCGCCAGTGTCGATGTGCTGCTCGAACATGCCGGCAACGGTGTCGAGGTCTGGGGGCTGGATTCCACTTTCCTCATGGCGGTCGTCCTGGCCTTGTTTTCCATTCTGTTTGGGACGCGCCATCTCGATGCGACCGAGCGCCATGAGGGCATGGTCGCTGCCGTGGCTTTCGAGTCGGTGGTCAAGCTCATCGCTTTCATGGCGGTCGGGCTCTTCGTCACTTACGGCATGTTCGGCGGGCTCGGCGACCTGTTCCAGCGGGCGGCGGCGAGCGCCGATCTCAGTCGTTTGCTACAACTCGATTCTGGGCGGGCCGGAACGTGGACTTCGTTGATCATCCTTTCCGGGCTGGCCATCATTTTTCTGCCGCGCCAGTTCCAGATCATCGTCGTCGAGAACGTCGATGAGTCGCACCTCAAGCGGGCCGTCTGGCTCTTCCCGCTCTACTTGCTGCTGATCAATATTTTTGTCCTGCCGCTGGCCTTGGGCGGTCTGCTGCATTTTGACGGGCAGAGCGTCAATCCGGACACCTTCGTGCTGACCCTGCCGCTCGCTCGCGGCGCCGAGGCGCTGGCGCTGCTCGCTTTTATTGGCGGTCTGTCGGCGGCGACCGGCATGGTTATCGTTGAAACCATCGCCTTGTCGACCATGGTCTGCAACGACCTTGTCATGCCCATCCTGCTACGGTCAACCGGAAAATTCGTCGAAAAACGAAAAGATCTTTCCGGCCTGCTGATCGGCATCCGGCGTGCCGCCATCGCCCTGATCCTGCTTCTCGGCTACATTTATTTTCGCGCCGCTGGCGAAGCCTACGCCCTGGTCGGCATCGGCCTGATTTCCTTCGCGGCAGTTGCCCAGTTCGCGCCGGCGATGTTCGGCGGCATGTACTGGAAGCAGGGCACCCGGGCCGGTGCAGTGTCAGGTTTGCTGGCCGGCTTTGTCGTCTGGCTGTATACCTTGCTGCTGCCCTCGTTTGCCAAATCGGGCTGGATGCCGAATGGATTTGTCGAAAACGGCTTGTTCGGCATCGGCTGGCTCAAGGCGCAGGCGCTGTTCGGACTAAGCGGGCTGGACGAAATTTCGCATTGCCTGTGGTGGAGCATGCTGGCCAATATCGGCGCCTACGTTGCCGTGTCGCTGAATTCGAAACCGGATGCCGTGGAGGCCAGTCAGGCCGAGCGTTTCGTCGATGTCTTCCGCTTCGATTCGCGCAATGCCGAGGCGCGGCTGTGGCGGGGCAAGGCGTCGCCGGATGCGCTGGTTGGCTTGCTCGAACGCTTTCTCGGGGCCGCCCGTGCCCGGCAACAGTTGGCGGCCTATGCCAATTCGCGGCAGGCCAAGGATTGGCGCAACCTGCCGGCCGATGCCGACTTTGTCCAGTTTGCCGAATCCGAACTGGCCGGTGCCATCGGCTCGGCCAGCGCCCGGGTCATGGTTGCTTCGGTGGCGCAGGAAGAGGATCTCGGGCTGGAAGAGGTGCTCGACATTCTCGACGAGGCAACGCAGGTCCGCGCCCATAGCCGCGAACTCGAGGCCAAGCAGCAGGAGCTCGAGGCGGCGACCGCCGAGCTTCGGGAAGCCAACGAGCGCCTGCGCGAACTCGACCGCATGAAGGACGATTTCATCTCGACCGTGACGCACGAGTTGCGCACGCCGCTGACCTCGATCCGCGCCCTGTCCGAAATGCTGCACGAAGATCCACGTCTCGAACTGGCCGATCGCAAGCGTTTCCTCGGCATCATCGTGACTGAAGCCGAGCGCCTGACCCGGCTCATCAACCAGATTCTCGACATGGCCAGGATGGAGTCCGGGCGGGCGGAATGGACGACCGGCGAGGTTGATATGGGGGAAGTCGTGCGCGAGTCGATGGCCTCGCTCGAGCAGTTGTTCCGGGACAAGGGCGTCGCGCTGGAGGGTGATATTCCGGCTTGTGCACCGGTCGTGCTGGCCGACCGGGATCGCCTGACCCAGGTCATGATCAACCTGCTGTCGAATGCCGTGAAGTTCGTCCCGGGCGGCAGCGGCCGCGTTCTGGTCCGGCTATCCAGCGCTGCCGGTCTGGTCCGTGTTGAAGTGCGCGACAACGGCCCGGGTCTGACGGCTGAAGAATGCAGCGTCATTTTTGAAAAATTCCGTCAGGGTGGCAACACGATGACGGACAAACCGCAGGGAACCGGTCTGGGCCTGCCGATCAGCCGCCAGATCGTGGAATATTTTGGTGGTAATCTCTGGGTTGAAAGCGCGCCCGGAGCCGGAGCGAACTTCATTTTCACGGTGCCCTTGCCGGTGCCGGACGATAACAGTGGGAGACAAACCGCATGACCAAGAAAATCCTGATTGTCGATGACGAACCCAACATCGTCATCTCCCTTGAATTCCTCATGAAAAAAGAAGGTTTTGCCGTCGCCGTCGCCGGCGATGGCGAAGAAGCCTTGACCAAGGTGGCGAGTTTCGAGCCCGATCTGATCCTGCTTGACGTCATGATGCCGAAGAAGTCCGGTTTCGAGGTTTGCGAGGCATTGCGCGCCGATCCGTCGAAAGCTGGCTTGCTGATCGTCATGCTTACCGCCAAGGGCCGTGACACCGAAGTGGCCAAGGGGCTGGCCATCGGCGCCGATGCCTATGTCACCAAGCCGTTTTCGACCAAGGAACTGGTGGCCAGAGTGAAAACCATGCTGGGGATCGTCTGAGCGCAGGCTTCCACGGTCAACCGGAAATAACCGACCAAAATCGAAATCCAAATTTGTTGGAATGCACGCCATGAAGGCTAAACAACGTTTGATCGTCGCGGTGCTCGTTCTCGGTCTGCTCATGACCGGCCCGTTTGTCGTCACCTCGCTGCTCGTCTGGCTGGACATGAAAGAAGCCGAGCGCACCCTGCTGACCAATCTGCTGGTTTCCCGGCTGCCGGTCGGGACGATGATGACCCTGTTCGGTTTTGCCCTTGGCGTCGGGGTGCTGCACAAGCTGTTCAAGCAGTATGTCGAGGGCCTGTTGCGGATGGCCGAAACGCTGCGCCTGATGCTTGGCGCCAACCGCAATTTCCGTGTGACCATCGAAGGCCCGCCGGAGGTCCAGCAACTGGCTCAGGCGGCCAACGATCTGGCCGAACAGCGCGATGTCCTGATGGACGACGTTGATGCCCAGATCGCCACGGCCAAGGCCTCGGTCGAGGAAGAAAAGAACCGGCTGGCGGCGCTCATGTCCGAGCTTGCTCAGGCGGTCGTGGTGTGCAACCTAGACGGCCGCATCCTGCTCTACAACAACCGCGCCCGGCTGCAGTTCAAGGCGCTGTCGCAAGGCCCGACCTCGGTCGCCGGTGGCGCCCTGATCGGCCTTGGCCGTTCGATATTTTCCATTCTCGAAAAGAGTCAGGTCGATCATGCCGAGGAGGTCATTCGCCAGCGTCTGTCATCCGGCAAGACGGCGATCTCCAATTTCATCACGACGACGCGCGGCGGCCAGTTGCTGCGCGCCCAGATGGTGCCGGTACTCGCCGCCTCGGGCGACGAGGGCGAGGCTGCCATGTCCGGCTACGTGCTGACCGTCGAGAACATTACCCGCAGCATCGAGGAAGAAGAGCGTCGCGATCAGGCACTGCATTCGCTGACTCAGGGTAGCCGTTCGTCCATCGCCAATATCCGGGCCGCCGTCGCCAACCTGCTCGATTACCCCGACATGGAGCCCGAACTGCGCGAACGTTTTCTCCGGGTGATCGACGACGAAGTCGCCAAGCGCAGCCAGGTCATTGACCAGACCATGAGCCAGTTTTCCGACGCCATCAAGACGCGCTGGCCGCTTGAAGACATTCTCGGCATCGACATCGTGGCTGCCGCCCAGCGCCGGATCGACGACAAGCTCAAGTTGCCGACAAAAACCGAAGAAATCGACGATGCCCTGTGGATCAAGGCTGACAGCTTCTCGCTGGTCTTTGCGCTGGTCAGTCTGGCCTCCAAACTGCAGGATCATTACGAACCGCGCGAACTGCGTTTCCGCCTGACTTCCGCCGGCAAGCTGGCCTACCTCGACCTGATCTGGGCCGGCCCGGCGATGTCGTCGGAAACCTTCTACACCTGGGAAATGGAATCGATGCAGATTGGCAGTGAAAGCTCGCCGCTCAGCCTGCGCGATGTCATTGACCGGCATGGCGGTGAAATCTGGTACGAGCGCGAAAAGGCTGCGCACCGGGCCTTCTTCCGTTTCGTGCTGCCGGTGGCCGTGCCCGAACTTGAGAGCGAACCGGACGAGCGCAGCCGCGGCAAGGGGCGGCCCGAATACTACGATTTCGACCTCTTCAAGTTCGAGGACAAGAGCATCGACCTTGATCGCAAACTGTCCGATCTGACCTACACGGTGTTCGATACCGAAACGACCGGCCTGGAGCCGTCCAAAGGCGACGAAATCATCCAGATCGGCGCCGCCCGCATCGTCAATAACCGTCTGCTGCGGCAGGAAACTTTCGACCAGATCGTTGACCCCGAAATCCCGCTCAAACCCGAGTCGATTCCCATCCACGGCATTACCGAAGACATGGTGCGCGGCAAGCCGAACATCGATGTCATCCTGCCCGCCTTCCACGAATTCTGCGAAGACACCGTGCTGATCGCCCACAACGCCGCTTTCGACATGCGTTTCCTGCAACTCAAGGAAGAGCGTACCGGCATCCGTTTCACCCAGCCGGTACTCGATACGCTGCTGCTCTCGGCTGTCGTTCATCCCAATCAGGAATCGCACAAGCTCGACGTCATCCTTGAACGCCTCGGCATCACCATCGGCACCCGGCACAATGCGCTCGAAGATGCGCTGGCAACCGGCGAAGTCTTCCTGAAACTGGTCAAGCTGCTCGAAGACAAGGGCATCGTGACCGTTCGCCAGGCGCTCGAAGCAGCCGAGAAAACCTATTTTGCCCGAGTCAAGTATTGAGGCCGGAATGAACTCCGACTTTACCTTGCCCTGTCGACAGCAACTTGAGCTCGTGACCGCGTTGAATGCGCTGTCCGATCTCAACGCCGCCCCCGCGCTTGCCGGGCGCCAGCGCGACTACTTGCTCAGCGCGGCGGGGGGTGGTCTCGACGGGCTCGCTGCGACGCGGCTGATTTCCGTCTTCAATGACCGCTTGACGAGCAAAGTCATCGAATTGACCGCTCGCCGCCATCGTCTGCCGCCGGTGGCCTGGTGCTGGCTGGCGCTGGGCTCCGAAGGACGGCACGAACAGACTTTTGTCACCGATCAGGACAACGGTCTGATTTTCAACGCGACCAGCGAGCAGGAGGCGGGTGCCCTGCGCCAGATCTTCCTGCCCTTCGCCCAGGAGGTAAACCAGCATCTGGCTAACTGCGGTTTCGCCTTGTGTACCGGGCAGATCATGGCCGGGAACCCGGCCTGGTGTCTGTCGCTCGACGAGTGGCGCGAAAAGTTCATCGACTGGGTGCGTCGCCCCGAGCCCGAAGCGCTGCTCAATGCCAGCATCTTTTTCGACCTGCGCCCCCTGTTCGGCGAACTGGCACTGGGCGAAAAACTGCGTACCGTGCTGCTGTCGATGACAGTGGCTACGCCATCCTTCCAGCACCTCATGGCGGCCAATGCGCTGCAGGTCGATGTCCCTCTCAATTTTCGCGGCGATATCGCGGTCGGCGAGGGCGACAGCGTTGATCTGAAGAAGTATGGCAGTCGGATCTTTGTGGACGCGGCACGCATCTTTGCGCTGTCTTCCGGAACGCAGGCGGTCAGTACGGCGGAACGCCTGCGTCAGGCCGGTTCGTCGGTTGGCCTGCCGGCCGCCGAGATTGCTGCGGTCGACGCCGCTTTTTCACAACTTTTGCGCTTGCGGCTGGCGCAGCAGATCGAAGCCGCAGGCCGAGGGGAGCCTGGTGGGTATGGCCTGAAACCCGCCGCGCTGCATGATGTCGATCGGGCCATTTTGCGTGAGACATTGAGGCAGGCAAAGCGTCTGCAGCAGCGTCTCAAGTTAAACTATGCACTCTAATAAATGAGGTTGTCGTGACTACGCAACAGCAAACAGGGCAGGAAAAAGAACAAGTACAAGAACAGGCCGTTGGCCAGGTTGAAATGTCGCTGCGTCAGGATGGGCGCAGCCGAATGGCCGGCAACACGCAGGCTTTCCTGCGTAACCACGCGCCATTCAACAAGATGCAACCCGATGCCCTGCAGCGTTTCGCCGAAAAGGCGCAGATTGTTTTTTACGCCGCCGGCAGCGAGATTGTCGGGCCGGATTCCGGCAAGGTCCGTTTTTTCTACCTCATCGAATCCGGCAAGGTGCAGGCGCGCCAGGCGGGCGAAGTAACGGTCACCGAATATTCCATCCTCAGTCTTGGGGCCGGGGAGAGCTTCCCGATCGGTGCCGTCACCGCGGGGCGGCCATCGACCAACCTGTACACCGCCGTTGAAGATACCTTCTGCTACCAGTTGCCGGCCGACGATTTCCTCGCTCTGCTGACCTCCAGCCCTGAATTCAATCTGTTCTGCACGCGCTACATTGCCAGCCTGCTCGACCAGTCGCGTCGCCAGTTGCAACTGCAATTCTCCCAACGCGCCAGCGAGCAGCAAACGCTCAATTCGCCGCTGGCCGGCATCGGTTCGCGCTCGCCGATCACTGTGTCGCCCGATACGCCCTTGCGCGCCGCGCTCGAAACCATGTCGAAAGCCGGTGTCGGTTCGCTGGTCGTCGCCGGTGAAGACCGCAAGGCCGTTGGCGTATTCACGCGAACAGATCTGCTCGATCGCGTCGTCCTCGCCGAACTGCCGCTGACCACGCCAGTCGGCCAGGCGATGTCGCCGAATCCGTTCATGATCGAAGAGCATGCCACGGCTTACGATGCGATGTTCGCCATGGCAACGCATGGCATTCGCCACGTGCTGGTGACTGATGCCGAAGGCAAGCTGACCGGCGTCGTTTCCGAGCGCGATCTGTTCTCGCTGCAGCGCGTCGGTTTGCGCCAGATTCGCCAGTCGATCGACGGCGCCCGCAATGTCGAGGCCTTGCAGCAGGCTGCCGCCGATGTACGCCAGCTGTCGTTCAACATGCTCGCCCAGGGCGTCGGGGCCGAACAGCTGACCCAGTTCATCTCGGCGCTCAACGATGCGCTGACCCGCCGCGTTATCCAGCTCAATCTGGAAAACCACAATTTCGACGGCATCGAATGGGCCTGGCTGGCCTTCGGTTCGGAAGGCCGCGACGAGCAGACCTTCAGCACCGATCAGGATAACGGCATCGTCTTCGCGCCGCCGGAAGGTGCTTCGGTCGACGTCTTGAAGCAGCGTTTTCTGGCCTACGCGCTCGACGTCAACAACGACCTCGACCGCGTCGGCTTCCCGCTGTGCAAGGGCAACATCATGGCCAGCAACCCGCAATGGTGTCTGACCCTTGACGAGTGGAAAGACCAGTTCGCCAACTGGATTCGCATGCCGCAGCCCGATGCGCTGCTCAACGCCACCATCTTTTTCGATTTCCGCGCGCTCTACGGCAAGTCCGAACTGGCCGATGCGATGCGCCGCCACCTGCTGGCGCAGACCGCATCGAACCCGATGTTCCTGCGCGCCATGGCCAAAAATGCCCTCGACGTCGAACCGCCGCTCGGCAAGATTCGCGATTTCCTGACCGATCTCGAACCAGGGCATCCGGGCAAGATCGACCTCAAGAAATACGGCTCGCGTATTTTCGTCGACGTCGCCCGCATCTACGCCATGGCCAGCGGCGTGCACAACACCAATTCGATCCAACGCCTGCGGCTGGCCGCGCAGCGGCTGTCGATTCGCAGCGACGAAATCAACGCCGTCCTCGAAGGCCTGAATTTCATCCAGCTGCTGCGCTTGCAGCACCAGTATCTCGAAGGTGAACCCGGCACGCAGGGCGACAACCTGATCGATCCGGATACGCTCAATGAGCTGGACCGCCGCATCCTGAAAGAATCCTTCCGTCAGGCCCGCAAGATCCAGACGCGCCTCAAACTCGACTACCAGGTGCAATGACCATGCTCGGCCTCAAGAAATTCCTGTTCCGGGGCAGTGCACAAGCCAATCTGCCGGACGACGTGCGGGCGTCTCTCGACGTCTGGCGGGCCAGCAAGGCGCCGCCGCTCGACGATCTGCACTTTCACACCCGCTATGTCGTGGTCGACATCGTCAGCAGTGGTTCGAATCCCGAAAGCGATCAATTGCTCGGCATCGCTGCCAGCTCGGTGTGGAAAGGGGCCATCCAGCCGGACGACACCTTCTATGTCGATTTCTCGACCCTGGACGGCGAGGGTTCCACGGTCGACCGGGAATTAACGGCGTTTTTGCTGTTTGCCGCCAAGGCGCCGCTGGTCACCTACCATATTCCCTATGTCGGCGGCTTTCTGCAGCGCGCCTTCAAGGAGCGGCTGGGTGTCGATTTTCAGCCGCAGTGGGTCGATCTGGCCTGGCTGTTGCCGTCGATGTTCGAGGACAAGGGCGATTCGGTCATGCCGCTCGACCACTGGATCGAGATCTTCGGTCTCGATACCGGTAGCGGCCGACGCGATGCGATGGCCAACACCCTGCTGCTGGCGCGCATTTTCCAGATGATGACGGTGCGTGCGGTGGGCAAGCAGATCGACACGGCGGCTCATTTGATCGACGAATCGCGGGCCAGCAGCTTCCTGCGGCGCAACCACTAAAGTCGCCGGATGTTTGCTTCACTGACCAGGCTGCAGCGTTACTACCTGTATTACACCTGCGGCTTCCTGTCATTCATCGGGGCGCTGGCGGTACTCGAACAGCACGGCATGCCGCCGCGCTGGATCGGCTATGCCTTCCTGTGTTTCACCATTTCGATGTACGCGCTGATCGGCATCGTCTGCCGGACCTCGGATGTCTCCGAGTACTACGTTGCCGGGCGCCGCGTGCCGGCCTTCTTCAACGGCATGGCGACCGGCGCCGACTGGATGAGCGCCGCCTCGTTCATCGGCCTGGCCGGAACCCTCTACCTGTCGGGCTTTCAGGGGCTGGCCTACGTCATTGGCTGGACCGGCGGTTTCGTGCTGGTCGCACTGCTCCTCGCGCCATATCTGCGCCGCTTTGGTCAATACACCATTCCCGACTTTCTCGGCGCCCGCTATGGTGGTAACGCGATTCGCTTGGTCGCCGTTGCCGCCGCCATCCTGGCTTCTTTCGTGTACGTCGTGGCGCAGATTTATGGCGTTGGCGTCATTACCAGCCGCTTTGTCAGCCTGCAATTCGAAATTGGTGTGTTCGTCGGTTTGGCCGGCATCCTCGTTTGTTCGTTTCTGGGGGGCATGCGGGCGGTCACATGGACGCAGGTGGCTCAGTACCTGATCCTGATCATCGCCTATGTGACGCCGGTCGCCATCCTGTCCTACAACGTTACCGGCAATCCGGTGCCGCAACTGGTCTATGGCCAGGTTCTTCAGCAGGTTACCAAACTGGAGAATCGCCTGTTCCAGAGTCCGGTTGAGGTGGAAGTCCGCGAGCTTTACCGCGAACGGGCGGATCTCTACGCCCAGAAGATCATGCAGTTGCCGCAATCGCTGAATTTCGAGCGCGAAAACCTGTCGGCACAGATCAACCAGCTCAAGGCCAGCGACGCCCAGATGAAGGATATTGTGGCGCTCGAACGGCAGTACCGGGATCTGCCCCACGATCCGGATCAGGCGAGGGCGCGTTGGGAATATGCGATGTTTTCTGCGGTTGAACGTAGCAAAACGCCGATTCATCACGCTGAGGCCTTTCCCGGCGAGACGGTCGAGGAGCAGAACATCATGCGCGTCAATTTTCTCGCGCTGATCTTTTGCCTGACGGTCGGGACGGCCGCCTTGCCGCACGTACTGACCCGCTACTACACGACGCCCACCGTTCGCCAGGCACGCGAATCGGTGTTCTGGTCGCTGTTGTTCATCCTCTTGCTTTACATCACCGCGCCAGCCTACGCGGTCTTCGCCAAGTACGAGGTGCTCTCCCATCTGGCCGAAATACCGATCACCAAATTGCCCGGCTGGGTGGCCGCCTGGGCCAAGATCGGGCTGGTCAGCATCGAAGACATCAACGCCGACGGTATCCTGCAACTGGCTGAACTATCGCTCAATCCGGACGTCATAGTACTCGCCACCCCGGAAATCGCCGGCATGCCCTACGTCGTCTCCGGCCTGGTGGCGGCCGGCGGTCTGGCCGCTGCCCTGTCCACCGCCGACGGCCTGTTGCTGACCATTACCAGCTCGCTGTCGCACGACGTTTATTACCGCATCTTCCGTCCTGATGCGTCGACCCAGTTCCGGCTGGTCATCTCGAAGTCGATGCTGCTGGTCGTCGCCATTCTCGCCGCCACGGTTGCCGCCCAAAAACCAGGAACAATCCTGTCCATGGTTTCCTGGGCCTTTTCCATTGCCGGCTCCGCCTTCTTCCCGGCGCTGGTGCTCGGCATATTCTGGGAAAGGGCGACCCGTGCCGGCGCGCTGACCGGCATGGTCGTCGGCATTCTGCTGTCGATCTATTACATCATTCGCGTCGAATTCGACAGCATTCCCATTCTCGGCATCAGCGGTTTTGGCATGGATCCGTGGTTCCACATCCAATCGACCTCCGGTGGCCTGTTTGGAGTCATCGCCGGTTTTATAACGATCATTGTGGTCAGCCTGTTCACCAAACCGGATCCTCGGGCAGCCAGCTTCCTCAGCACCATCCGTTTCCGGAATGGAGACGCGCCGTGATCTCAAAAGCCAACCTTCACTGGCGCAAGACGCGGCGCCTGACCTTTACCCTCATTTGCTTCTGGCTGTTCATAACCTTTGGCCTGACCTGGTTCGCCCGAAGCATCAACGAGGTAGTCATCCTCGGCTTTCCACTGGGTTTCTACATGGCCGCTCAAGGCGCCCTGGTCCTCTACCTGATGATCATCTGGTGGTACAACCGGCAGATGAAAAAACTTGACGCAGAATTCGGTGTCGACGACTTCTGAGCGCCGGCAATGAGCCTTTTTCTGATCAGCGCGTTGCGGGCGATTGTCGAAATGCTCGGCCTTTGTCTGATCGGGCAGGGGATGCTCTATCTGATAGCCGGCCGGCAAAGGGCTGGCAACCGCGTCTACCAACTTTTTTCCTTGATCACCAAGACACCTCGCCGGATTGTGGCGACGGTTCTACCGCGTTCCGCAAGTGAAGTGCTCGTAGGTATCCTGACCTTTGCGATTGTCCTGATTCTCTGGCTGGGACTCGCTTTTGTCCGAAAGTTTGTTTGACCAAGCGGCCTCTTCTGCTACAATGCGCGGCTTCCGGAGGGGTGGATGAGTGGTTTAAGTCGCACGCCTGGAAAGCGTGTGTAGGGTAATCCCCTACCGCGGGTTCGAATCCCGCCTCCTCCGCCAGAACATAGTAAAAAAGCGCCTTTCGGGGCGCTTTTTTATTGTGTATTCCAAGCTTCCTTTTGTGCCGGATGCTTTTGAGAGCGCATTTCGGAGCCGGTTCCAGTGTAGCCCATGAACTTCTCATCCATGCGGCCTGCGAACGGTGTCGGGGCGACCAGCCGCCGCATCCATCGAAGCCATGGCCGTTTCCACGGTCAACCCGAAAAAATGGCCAAAAACGAAATGTCAAAGGCCGCTTATTTTTTCACCAGCCACCACGACATCCAGCGCGATAGGCGTGGCATCACGAGGTAAGACATCGCCAGCGCGACCAGGGCAGTAAAAACGGCAGTTCTGAGCAGGAAAGGCCAGCTGGCGAGGAGCGGCGAGACCAGCCAGAGCAGGAGCGCAACGGTCGGGAAGATGCCCATCCAGCTGACAAAGGTCATTCGCCATTTTGCTGGCGGGCGGCTGGCCGGAATGATGGTTGGCGCAAACCAGGCGTCGAGGCCGGTGAGCAGGCGGTATTCGGGATCGCCCTCGGCGACGGCGCGCAATCGTTCACGCCAGAGGGCGCGCTGGGGCGAGGCGTTCCAGCGTTCGAGGTCGGCTTCCGTGGCGAAGCGCTGGACAATCTGGTATTCGCCGCCGGCGCTTTCCGGCGGGATGAGCTGGGCCGCGAGATAGCCCGGAAACTGGCTGGCATCGGCGAACATGGCGCGGATCAACGCCTCGTAGGCTTCCTCGCAGCCCGGCTTGGCCTTGCGGCGGACGATACGAACCAGCGGTTCAGTCATGGTGTATTGCGTTTCAGTCGGTATTGCAGTTGCGGGCGGGTAATGCCGAGTACGCGGGCGGCGCCAGCCAGATTGCCGTCGGCACGCTTGACGGCTTCGGTCAGCAGTTCCTCTTCGAGTTGTTCGAGTGACATGCCGCTTGAAATGATCGAGTCGAGCAGGCTGGAACTGCATTTTTTTGCTTTGCCCTGTTCCAGTGAGCCCGATGCCGAAATCGCCGATTCCCAGGATTTGGCTTCGCTGACATGGGTGAACAGGTGCTCGAGTTCGATCCAGCCGCCTTGCGGGGCAAGGATGACGCCGCGCTCGATCATGTTTTCCAGCTCCCGGACATTGCCAGGCCACGGGTAACCTTTCATCGCCTGCAGCGTCTTGTCGGTGACGCCGAGCAGGCGTTTTTCATGCAGCGTCGAGAAGCGGCCGAGCATCGCTTCGACCAGCGGCTGAATGTCGGCGACGCGCTCGCGTAGCGGCGGAATGGTGACCGGATAGACGTTCAGACGATAGTAGAGGTCGGAGCGGAAACGGCCTTCCTTGACGGCATTGGCCAGGTCGACATTGGTCGCCGCGACCAGGCGGATATTGACCTTGCGCGTCCGGTCGTCGCCCAGACGTTCGATTTCACCTTCCTGCAACACGCGCAGCAATTTTGCCTGGGCGGCCAGCGGCAATTCGCCGATTTCGTCGAGGAACAGCGTGCCGCCATCGGCCCGTTCGAACTTGCCCATGCGCGAGCTTTGGGCGCCCGTGAACGCCCCTTTTTCGACGCCGAACAGTTCGGATTCGATGAGGTCGTGGGGCAGGGCGGCGCAGTTGATGGCGACGAAGGGGCCTTGCCGGCGGGAGCTTTCCTGATGCAGGGCACGGGCAAAGCGTTCCTTGCCGACGCCGGTTTCGCCAAGAAGCAGGACCGTGACCGAGGTGCGCGAGGCTTTGGAAACGAGTTCCTGGGCTTGCTTGAAACCGTTCGAGATACCGACCAGTTGCGGTGTTTGCACGTTTTGCGTGATCGTCGTGCGGAGATACTCGACCTGGGTGCGCAACTCCAGCAAGTGGTTGAGCATGGGGTCGGACTGGAAGTAACTGGCGTGTTCTTCGGCATCCTCCCATTCCTCGAGCGGCTTGCCGACGATCCGGCAGTGGTTGTCACCGCAGGCGACGCACTCGACTTCCTTGAACAGGATGAACTTGCCGACAAAGGCCGAGGTGTAACCCGAGGCGTAACCGATTTGCGACCAGCAGACCGGCTCGCTCGAACGACCGAATTCCTTCATGTGGACGTCCTGCTCCCAGGAGTTTTCCCAGAGGAATTCACCCTCGAAATTTCCGGTTTCAATGTCCATTTTGAGGTTGACCGGAGTAACCCGGACGATGCCTTCGAGCATGTGCAATTGGGGCCCGGTGAAGAAGGCGTCCTGCAGCGACTGGTGGGCACGAATCCGTTTGGCCAGCTCGGCGTCGCGGATACCCGAGGCGTAGCCCATGCGGGTCAGGATGCGTCGGGTCTGCTCCTTGCCGACAGAGTCGACCAGCTCCTTGCGCAGCGTGCCGAGTGCCGCCGTGTGCATGAGGATCATCCGGTTTTCACCGAGCCAGATGGTGCCGTCGTTTTCGCAAAACTTGACCAGATTTCTCAGGTCGTTGGATTCGGGGTACTGAATCGTCGTCATCTTGTCTCTCTGCCGTTCAATGCCGGAGGGCTTTGCTCGGCATTATTTTTTGTGTCAGCAAGGCCGTTTGGTGGCATTGGCTGGGTACTGAATGTTCAACGAATATCACAACATAGAATTCTCGAGATTATTTCATGGTTTTGAGATTCTGTGGCGATTCGCTTTCTGCCTATTACCTTCGTCAAGTATAGGCGGTGTGGGTCCCATGGTTGATACACGGTGACAAATCAGCCCTCGGATCGGTCGATTATTTGGCTTGATGCAATTGATCAATTGATTAACTGACGGTGAATCGATTGATCAAAACATAATTTGTTGCGGCCGTGACTGACGCTCGGTTTTTCGGTTCTCCCATAAAAACAGTGTCTTGCGGTTCTGGCACGCTCCTTGAGTAAGAGAAAGCCTCGACGCATCGCTGATCGCGTCGTTTCCAGGAGAAAGCAGCATGGGGCAAGAAGACATTGTTCAAGCGGGAATTACCTTCGATCCGACCCGTCGTTACGTTCGCGTTTGCGAGCAGCGGCCGGACGGTTTCATCGAATTCGAATTCGCCATTGGCGATCCGGCGCTCTGTGTCGAGTTGATGCTGCCGGAATCCGCATTTCATGAGTTCTGCCTGGCCAATGCCGTCATCGTTCTTGATCCGGCCACGCCTGGTCAGGGCGATTGGGCGGCACGTTTGAATTCGGCGTCGCAGCAGCAAATATCCGACGCCGGCTAACCATCCCGATAGAGGGAATATAAGAGGAGACATCTATGGAAATTGATCTGCGTACAGTCGCCATCAAGCCGTTGCGACACACCTTCGATCACATCGTTCGCCGCTTTGGCGACAAACCGGCCAGCCGCTATCAGGAAGGCACCTACGATATCCAGCAAACGGATATTTTCCATTACCGCCCGATGTGGGAACCTGAGCTGCAGCTGTTCGACAAGCGCCGCACCAAGGTTCAGATGAAGGACTGGTACGCGCTCAAAGACCCGCGCCAGTTTTACTACGGCGCCTGGACGATTGCCCGTTCGCGCCAACAGGACGCCGCTGAGTCGAGCTTCGACATGATCGAAGAGCGCGGTCTGGCCGACATTATTCCGGAAGAGATCAAGCAGACCGCCTTGGCTGTTCTGGTTCCGCTACGCCACGTCGAGTGGGGCGGCAACATGGGCAATTCCTATATTTCCGCCTACGGCTACGGCACGGCAATCACCCAGCCCTGCCTCTACCACGCCATGGATCACCTCGCCGTCGCCCAGTACCTGACCCGTATCGGTCTGGTCCTTGACGGCCCGGAAGCGCTCGATACCGCCAAGGATGCCTGGATGGATGGTGCGATGTGGCAGCCGATGCGCCAGCACGTCGAAAACGTCCTGGTCGTGAGCGACTGGTTTGAAATCTTCGTCGCTCAGAACCTTGTACTCGAAGGCCTGACCTATCCGCTCATTTACGACTACCTCGATGGCGATTTCTCGGCCAATGGCGGCACGGTCATTTCGATGATGACCCGCTTCATGGGCGAGTGGTCTACCGAAACGGCCAAGTGGGTGGATGCCCAGATCAAGGTGGCGGCCGCCGAATCGCCCGAAAACAAGGCGCTGATTACTGACTGGGTCAAACAGTATCGCCCGCTGGTGCTCGCCGCGCTGGCGCCGATCGCCCAGCGCGCCTTTGGTGACCAGGCCGAAACGGTGCTCGCCGAAGTGGCCACCCAGTTCAACGCTCGCTGCACCAAAGCCGGCCTCTCCGTCTAGGAATCCTTATGTCCAAAGTATTTATCGCTTTTCAACTGAATGAAGACACCCGCCCGATCATCGAGGCTGTGCTCGCCGACAACCCGCATGCCGTAGCCAATGAGTCGCCGGCCATGGTCAAGATCGACGCCGAAGGCGAGCTGATCATCAAGCGCGAATCGATTGAAGAACTGATCGGCCGCGATTTTGATCTGCAGGAACTGCAGATCAATCTCATCACCATTTCCGGGCATCTGGACGAAGACGACGACCAGTTCAAGCTGTCCTGGTTGAACTGATTAAGGAGACGAACATGGATATGAACGTTAAAAAGAAGAAGCTGGGCCTCAAGGAAAAATACGCCCACATGACCCGCGGTCTCGATTGGCAGACCAGCTACCAGCCGATGGACAAGGTCTTCCCGCAGGCGACCTTCGAAGGCATCAAGATTCACGACTGGGACAAGTGGGAAGACCCGTTCCGCCTGACCATGGATGCCTACTGGAAATACCAGGCCGAGAAGGAGCGCAAACTGTACGCCGTGCTCGACGCCTTTGCCCAGAACAACGGCCACCTCGGCATTACCGATGCACGCTACCTCAATGCCGTCAAACTGTTCCTGACCGGTATTTCGCCGCTCGAATATGTCGCGCATCGTGGTTTTGCTGCTGCTGGTCGCAACTTCCCTGGCGTTGGCCCGCGCGTCGCCTGCCTGATGCAGTCGGTCGATGAAATCCGCCATGCCCAGACGCAGATTCACGCCATCTCGAATTACAACAAGCACTACGACGGCTTCCATGACTTCAAGCACATGCTTGAGCGCGTCTGGTATCTCTCGGTGCCCAAGTCCTTCTTCGACGATGCCTTCAGCGCCGGCCCCTTCGAGTGGATGATCGCTATCGGTTTCAGCTTCGAATACGTGCTGACCAACCTGCTCTTCGTGCCCTTCATGTCCGGTGCCGCCTACAACGGCGACATGGCGACGGTGACCTTCGGTTTCTCGGCGCAATCCGACGAAGCCCGTCACATGACGCTGGGTCTCGAGTGCATCAAGTTCATGCTTGAACAGGATCCGGACAATCTGCCGATCGTCCAGAAGTGGATCGACAAGTGGGCCTGGCGTGGCATCCGCGTGCTGTCGCTGGTCGGCATGATGATGGACTACATGCTGCCGAAGCGCGTCATGAGCTGGAAGGAAGCCTGGGAAATCTATTTCGAGCAGAACGGTGGCGCCCTGTTCGCCGACCTGGCCCGCTACGGCATCAAGGTGCCGGATTGCCTGACCCAGTGTTCGGAAGACAAGGAACACATCTCCCACCAAACCTGGGCGACCTTCTACCAGTACGGTGGCGCTGCCGCCTTCCACACCTGGATGCCGAACGACGAGGAAATGGACTGGCTGTCGGCCAAGTACCCGAACACCTTCGACAAGTACTACCGCGCCCGCTTCACCTACTGGCGCGACGAGGCCGAAAAGGGCAACCGTTTCTACACCAACACGTTGCCCATGCTTTGCCAGGTCTGCCAGATCCCGATGCTGTTTACCGAGCCGGGTGATCCGACCAAGATCTGCTATCGCGAATCCGAGTACGAGGGCGAGAAGTACCACACCTGTTCGGACGGCTGTAAGCACATCTTCGACGATGAGCCGGAGAAGTACGTCCAGGCTTGGTTGCCGGTGCACCAGATTTATCAGGGCAACTGCTTCCCGGAAGGCACCGACCCGACCGCCGAGGGCTTCGACCCGCTGGCTGCCGTGCTCGACTGGTACCACTTCAACAATGGCCACGACAACCTCGATTTCGAGGGCTCGCGTGACCAGGCCAACTTTGCCGCCTGGCGCGGCATGGCTACCAAAAACACCTGATCGTTCTAGATGAAGGGAGGGCGGCGATGACCGTTGCCTTCCCTGATAAAAAGGAGACAAACATGGCTGTACAAGCTCTGAAGGAATACAAATTTCCCCCCGCCGACGCGCTGGAGAAGTTCCATGGCGCCCAGTTGCTCTACGTTGGTTGGGACGACCACCTGATGTTCTGTGCCCCGTTCGCCTATTGCCTGCCGCCGAACACCCCGTTCAGCGACCTGTGCCAGAAGTTCATGGCGCATTCCTTCGGCTATCACCCGGATTGGAAGAGTGTCGACTTCAGCAAGGTCACCTGGCTGAAATCCGGCCAGCCGTGGCAGCCGGACATGAGCAAGACGCTGGCCGAGCTGGGGCTCAAGCACAAAGACATGCTGCGCTTCCAGACGCCGGGCCTCAAGGGCATCAACGGCAGCTGTTCCTGAGCCGGGGGCGTCATGAGTTACGAACTGACCATTGAGCCGCTCGGCCAGACCATCGAAGTCGAGGATGGCCAAACCATTCTCGACGCCGCCTTGCGCGCCGGCATTTACCTGCCGCATGCCTGCTGTCACGGCCTCTGTGCCACCTGCAAGGTGCAGGTGCTGGACGGCGAGATCGATCACGGTGAAGCCTCGACCTTTGCCTTGATGGATTTCGAGCGGGAGGAGGGCAAGACGCTGGCCTGCTGCTGCCGGCTGGAGTCCGATACGGTCATCGAAGCCGAGATCGAGGAAGATCCCGATTCGCGCAACCTGCCGGTACAGGACTACGAAGGCGAAGTGGTCAGGATCGAAAACCTGACACCGACCATACGCGGCATCTGGCTCAAGCTGGATCGTCCGATGGACTTCCAGGCCGGGCAGTACATCAATCTCGAGGTTCCGGCGATTGATGGGCAATCACGGGCATTTTCGCTGGCCAATTCGCCGCAGAGCGGCGATGTTGTCGAGTTGAACGTGCGCATTGTGCCGGGCGGCCAGGTCACGACCTGGCTGCACGAGAACCTGGAAGTCGGCGAGAAGCTCAAGCTGAGCGGACCTTACGGCCGTTTCTTCGTGAAGAAATCGGCCAATCTGCCACTGATCTTCATGGCCGGTGGCTCGGGTCTGTCCAGCCCGAAATCGATGATCGAGGATTTGCTGGCAGAGGGCTTCGATCTGCCGATGACGCTGGTGTACGGTCAGCGCAGTCGTGAAGAGCTGTATTACGACGCCGAGTTCCGGGCATTGGCCGAGAAGCATGCCAACTTCACGTATGTCCCGGCCTTGTCCAGCGAGCCGGAAGGTTCTGACTGGACCGGTGCCCGCGGCTTCGTGCATGAGGCGGCCAAGGCGCACTTCAATAACGATTTCCGTGGCCATAAAGCCTACCTGTGCGGTCCGCCGGCGATGATCGAAGCCTGTATCAGCACGCTGATGCAGGGCCGGCTGTTCGAGCGCGACATCTACATGGAGAAGTTCTTCTCCGCGGCGGATGCCTCCCAGCAACTGAAGAGTCCCTTGTTCAAGAACATCTGAACGGGCCGGGAGCAGTCAATGATCTATTTCACCGTGCTGATCGAGGAAACCGGCGAGAGCTTCCGTTGTTCGCCGAACGAGTCCCTGCTCGTCGGGATGGAGCGCCTCGGCAAGAAGGGTATTCCGGTCGGTTGTCGTGGCGGTGGTTGTGGCGTCTGCAAGGTCGAAATCACGGCCGGCACTTACCTCAAACGGGTGATGAGCCGCGAGTACGTCAGTGTTGAAGACGAGGCGGCGGATCGCGTGCTGGCCTGCCGGGTTCGGCCGACCAGTGACATCTCGCTCAAAGTACTGGGAAAAATGGCCAAGAACGTTTGTCGACCGCAGCTTCAGGCGGAGCCGACGACGCTCACGGCTTAGGCAGCGGCTGACATCGGCCGGATGGTCGGTGTCAGCGGCTTGCTACGGTCAACCGGAAAAAACGGCCAATATTGAAATGTGGCCAGCAGCGTTCAGGCCGCCAGCTTTTCGTTCAGCTGGTCTTTCGGAATCTGCTCGATGGAACGGAAGGTGAGCAGGATGTGTTCGCCGAGGATCGCGGTGGCCTTGTCGGCATCGCGGGCCATGGCAGCCTGCATGAGGGCTTCATGCTCGGCATGGATGTCACGCGGAATCGGCTTCAGGTAGAGCGACAGGCGGCGATAGCGTTCGGCCTGCTGATAGAGGATGGAGAGGAAATGCTTGAGCCAGCGCGAAGGACAAGCCGAAATCAGCACCTCATGGAAGATGCGGTTGCGCTCCTCCCACTCTTCCCGGTCATCGCTGCCGATGCGCTTTTCCTCGGCCTTGGTGAGACGGTGGAAGGCAGCGAGCAGGTCACCTTCCCAGGCGTCGTCGCCCATGGTGATCGACTGGCGCAGGGCCTCGCATTCGAGCATGACGCGGGTTTGGGTGATATCGCCGAAGTCTTCGAGGGACACCGGGGCGACGCGGAAGCCGCGCTGGCCCTGGCTGACGACGAGGGCATCGGAAATGAGCAGCGAAAGCGCTTCGCGCAGGGTGCCGGCACCGACGCCGTAGTCATCCTTGAGGTGCTCGACGCGGAGTTTTTCACCGGGAGCGAGATGGCCTTCGATGATGTCGCGGCGCAGGGCGCGGTAGGCGGATTCGACCAGTGTTTTCGGTTCGGCCATGAGGCTGTCGCCGGTGGATGTGTTGTTAGCCATGTTTTTGGGCTCGGTTCATTGGTTTGACCAGATGGTGAAATTCTACCCTGATAGAGATAATTTTCAGGGTTTTTAAAAATCTCGAGAAAAAGTGTTGACATCGAGATTCGTTGTAAATATCGTAATGGTAAATCGATTGCGCAGATTTTTGTGTGACTGAAATACTCAAAAAACAGGAGAAGACAAATGGCAATGACTGGTGTTTTACGTCCGGGGCACGCTCAGATACGCGTGCTCGACATTGAAGAAAGCGTTGATTTCTATTCGAAGGTGCTGGGCTTGGTCGAAACCGGTCGTGATGCCCAGGGCCGTGTTTATTTCAAGACCTGGGAAGAGCGCGATCACAACAGCGTGATCCTGCGTCAGGCCGACTCGGCCGGTATCGACTTCTTCGCCTTCAAGGTCGATAGCGATGCCACGCTGGCCAAGCTCGAGAAGGATCTGAACGCCTACGGCGTCGCCACCAAGCGCATTGCCGCCGGCGAGCTGCTCGAAACCGGTGAGCGCGTCCGTTTCACGCTGCCGACCGGCCACGAGATCGAGCTGTATTCGCAAAAGACGGCCATCGGCAACGAGATGGGCGAACTGAATCCGGAAGCCTGGTGTGCCGCCGCTGAAAAGGGCATCGCCCCGATCCGCCTCGACCACTGCCTGCTCTACGGTCCGGACATCGAAAAAGCCCAGGCCATCTTCCAGGACGTCCTCGGCTTTTACCTGGTCGAACACATCGCGCTCGACGACAACCAGGATCTGGCGATCTGGCTGTCGTGCTCGACCAAGGCGCATGACATCGCCTTCGTTCGCCATCCGGAGCCGGGCAAGCTGCACCACGTTTCCTTCCTGCTCGAAACCTGGGAACAGGTCCTGCGCGCCGCCGACCTCATGTCGATGAACCGCGTCTCCATCGACATCGGCCCGACGCGTCACGGTGTGACCCGCGGCACGACGATTTACGCCTTCGACCCCAACGGCAATCGTTTCGAAACCTTCTGCGGCGGCAACTATGCCTACCCCGATCAAAAGGCGACGAAGTGGACCATGGATGAAGTGGGTGCCGCCGTGTTCTATCACGACCGCAAACTGAATGACCGCTTCCTGAGCGTGGTGACCTGATGCTGGTTGCCGCCACGATCCCGGGGATTTCGGCCGAGGCGGCTGCGGCCGCCTGCTCAGCAGCCGTGGCACACGCCGCGGCCAACGGCTGGAAGATCAACGTCGCCGTGGTTGATCGTGGCGGCAATCTGATGGCTTTCCTGCGCATGCCCGGCGCCTTCATCCACTCGATCGATATCGCCATCGACAAGGCCTACACCTCGGCCAGCTTCGGCTTTCCGACCAAGGCCTGGATGGGTGCCATCGGCCACGATGAAGGCATGAAGCTGGGCTTTTCGGCCCAGCCGCGGCTCATCGTTTTTGGCGGCGGCCTGCCGGTTGGTTCAGGTGACTGGCTTGGCGGCATCGGTGTTTCCGGTGCTTCCGAAGCGCAGGACGAAGAGTGTGCTCGGGCCGGCCTGGCGGCCATCGGTCTGGCTTAAGAACAGCAAACAGAAAAGGAAAACAAGGGCATGAAGCAGATCCTGAATTTCATCAACGGCGAATTCGTCGCGACGGGCAAGCAGTTCGAGAAGCGCACGCCGCTCGATAACTCGATCATCGGCATGGTGCACGAAGCTGGCAAGGCTGAAGTTGATGCCGCCGTGCAGGCCGCGCACGATGCCCTGAAGGGGCCGTGGGGCAAGATGACCGTGGTCGAACGCACCGATATTCTGAACAAGGTGGCCGATGAGATCAGCCGCCGCTTCGACGAGTTCCTCGAAGCCGAATGCGCCGATACCGGCAAGCCGAAAAGCCTCGCCTCGCACATCGATATTCCGCGCGGTGCGGCCAACTTCAAGATCTTCGCTGACGTCATCAAGAATGCGCCGACCGAGTTCTTCGAAATGGCCACGCCGGATGGCAAGGGCGCGCTGAACTACGCGATCCGTCGTCCGGTCGGCGTCGTCGGCGTCGTCTGTCCGTGGAACCTGCCGCTGCTGCTCATGACCTGGAAGGTCGGCCCGGCGCTGGCCTGCGGCAATACGGTCGTCGTCAAACCATCGGAAGAAACGCCGTCGACCGCCACGCTGCTCGGTGAAGTCATGAATGCCTGCGGTGTGCCGAAGGGCGTCTACAACGTCGTGCATGGCTTCGGTCCGAATTCGGCCGGTGAATTCCTGACCACCAATCAGGGCGTCAATGCCATCACCTTCACCGGCGAAACGCGTACCGGCGAGATCATCAACAAGGCTGCAGCGCATGGCTCACGTCCGGTGTCGCTCGAAATGGGCGGCAAGAATCCGGGCATCGTCTTTGCCGACTGCGACATGGATGTCGCCATCGAAGCGACGATTCGTTCCTGCTTTGCCAACTGCGGCCAGGTTTGTCTGGGCACCGAGCGGGTCTATGTCGAACGCCCGATCTTCGACGAGTTCGTCGCCCGCCTGAAGGCCGGAGCCGAGAAGCTCAAGCTCGGCGTGCCGAGCGATCCGGCCACCAACATGGGGCCGCTGGTCAGCCAGGAACATCGCGACAAGGTGCTGTCGTATTACAAGAAGGCCGTCGACGAAGGTGCCACCGTCGTCACCGGCGGCGGTATTCCCGCCATGCCGGGCGAGTTGGCCAACGGCGCCTGGGTTCAGCCGACGATCTGGACCGGTCTCGACGACAACGCCACGGTGGTTCGCGAGGAAATCTTCGGGCCGTGCACGACGGTCATGCCTTTCGACAGCGAAGACGAAGTCATCGCCCGCGCCAACAACACGACCTACGGTCTGGCCGCCTCGGTGTTCACGCAGAACATCAATCGCGCCCACCGCGTCGCCGCGCAGATGGAAGTCGGCCTGGTCTGGGTCAACAGTTGGTTCCTGCGCGACCTGCGCACGCCGTTCGGTGGTGCCAAGCAGTCGGGTATCGGCCGTGAAGGTGGCGTGCATTCTCTTGAGTTCTATACCGAACTCAAGAACGTCTGCATCAAGCTGTAAGGCGAAGTGACCGTGTCGGCAAGCTCTCCCGAAATCGGCCAGCGCATCGTCGCCGGCGGCATCGAAACCAACTACCACGATGTCGGTAGCGGGGCGCCGGTGCTGCTCATCCACGGTTCCGGGCCGGGCGTGACGGCGTGGGCCAACTGGCGTCTGGTCTTGCCGGAGCTGGCCGAGACCTGCCGGGCGATTGCGCCGGACATGGTTGGCTTCGGCTACACCGAGCGGCCTGCCGACATTCAATACAGCACTGACGGCTGGGTCGATCACGCCATCGGCCTGCTCGATGCGCTGGGTATCGAAAAGACCGACCTGATCGGCAATTCATTCGGCGGCGCCATCGCCCTGGCCTTGGCCATCCGCCACCCGCAGCGCGTGCGCCGGTTGGTGTTGATGGGCAGCGTTGGCGTACCGTTTGAGATCACGCCAGAACTCGATGCAGTCTGGGGCTACGAGCCGTCGCTGGCGGCAATGCGCGGCCTGCTCGACATCTTCGCGCATGACCGCAGCCTGGTTAACGACGAACTGGCCGAGTTGCGCTATCAGGCCAGCATTCGACCGGGCTTTCAGGAGTCGTTTTCGGCCATGTTCCCGGCCCCGCGTCAGCGTTGGGTCGATGCCATGGCCAGTGCCGAGGCGGACATCCGGGCGATCCAGCACAAGACGCTGGTCATTCATGGCCGCGACGACCGGGTCATTCCGCTGAGCAATTCGATCACGCTGAACCGCTGGATCGACGACTCGCAGCTGCATGTTTTCGGCCGCTGCGGGCATTGGGTCCAGATCGAACACAACCGCGAATTCAACCAGCTGGTCAGCAATTTCCTGGCCGAATAAAGAGAAAGCATCATGGAACAATCGCAAATCACCCAACTCGGCGACGAACTCTACGAAGCCCTGGTCGCCGGCCAGACGGTCAGTCCGCTGACCTCGCGCGGCTTCGAGATCACCATCGAGGACGCCTATCACATCCAGCAGCAGATGCTGTCGCGCCGCCTGGCCAAGGGCGAGCGCGTCATCGGCAAGAAGATCGGCGTCACCAGCAAGCCGGTCATGAACCTGCTCGGCGTGCATCAGCCTGACTTCGGCTACCTGCTCGACGGCATGGTCTACAACGAAGGCGAATCGATCGAAATGAGCTCGCTGATCCAGCCCAAGGCCGAAGGTGAAATCGCCTTCCTGCTCAAGAAGGATTTGCAGGGCCCGGGCGTGACCGCCGCCGATGTGCTGGCTGCCACCGAAGGCGTCATGGCCTGCTTCGAGATCGTCGATTCGCGCATCACCGACTGGAAGATCAAGATCCAGGACACCGTCGCCGACAACGCCTCGTGTGGCGTCTTCGTTCTTGGCGACCAGCTGGTCGATATCAGTAACATCGACCTCGGCCTGTGCGGCATGGTCCTGGAGAAGAACGGCGAAATCGTCGTCACCGGCGCAGGCGCCGCGACCATGGGCCACCCGGTCAACGCCATGGTCTGGCTGGCCAATACGCTCGGCAAGCTCGGCATTGCCCTGAAGGCAGGCGACATTGTGCTGTCCGGCGCGATGGGTGCGATGGTCCCGGTGGTCAAGGGCGACAACCTGCGCATGACCATCGGCGGCCTCGGTGGCTGTTCGGTCCGTTTCGTCTAGGCGGATCGCTCGAAATGGACTTCGGGATACATTCCAAAATTGCCCTTATTTCCGGGTCGACCGTGGGAATCGGCTTTGCGATTGCCACGGAGCTGGCCCGCGAAGGCGCCAAGGTGGTGATCAACGGTCGCAGCCAGAAAAGTGTCGATACGGCGCTTGCCCGGCTGCGTTCGCTGGTCGCCGGCGCCGAAGTGCAGGGGGTTGCGGCTGACCTGGCCACGGCGGAAGGTTGTCAGGTTCTGTTCGCTGCCTGTCCTCGGGCCGACATTCTGGTCAACAACCTCGGCATCTTCGATCCTGTGCCGTTCGATGCCATTCCTGATTCCGAATGGCAGCGCTTCTTCGACGTCAATGTAATGAGCGGTGTTCGTCTGGCTCGCCATTATCTGCCGGCCATGAAGGCGGCCAACTGGGGGCGCATCGTTTTCATCTCGAGCGAATCCGGCATCAACACGCCGGGCGAGATGGTGCATTACGGAATGACCAAGTCGGCCCAGCTGGCGGTGTCGCGCGGTCTGGCCCAGAGCTGCGCCGGAACGGGAGTCACGGTCAATGCCGTGCTGCCTGGCCCGACCCGCTCCGAGGGCGTCGGCGAATTCTTCGCCAAGCTGGCCGCCGAGGCTGGCATCAGCCTCGATGAAATGGAGCGCCGCTTCTTCGCCGAGGGGCGTCCGACCTCAATTATCAAACGCATGATCGATCCGGCCGAAGTGGCTGCGCTGGTCGCCTACGTGTGCAGCGCGAGAGCGGCTGCGACGACGGGTGCCGCGCTGCGCGTCGAAGGCGGGATCGTTTCCACCATTTGCTGAACCACGATCAATAAGGAAATATTGATGACCCAAAAAATCAAATGCGCCCTGATCGGCCCGGGCAACATCGGGACCGACCTGCTATACAAACTCAAGCGCAGCCCCTACCTCGACCCCGTCTGGATGATCGGCATCGACCCGGAATCCGAAGGCCTCAAGCGTGCCGCCGAGATGGGCCTGAAGACCTGCGCCACCGGTGTCGACGGCTTCCTGCCCCACGTCCTCGAAGACAACGTCCAGATCGCCTTCGACGCCACCTCGGCCTACGTTCACGCCGAGAACAGCCGCAAGCTCAACGCGCTCGGTGTCCTGATGATCGACCTGACACCCGCCGCCATCGGCCCGTTCTGCGTGCCGCCGGTCAACCTCAAGGAACACGTCGGTCGCCGTGAAATGAACGTCAACATGGTCACCTGCGGTGGCCAGGCCACCATCCCGATGGTGGCAGCCGTTTCCCGCGTTCAACCGGTGGCCTACGGCGAAATCGTCGCCACGGTTTCTTCCAAGAGCGCCGGCCCCGGCACCCGCAAGAACATCGACGAATTCACCCGCACCACCGCCGGTGCCGTCGAAAAGGTCGGCGGTGCCAAAAAGGGCAAGGCCATCATCATCATCAACCCGGCCGAACCCCCGCTCGTCATGCGCGACACGGTTCACTGCCTGACCGAAACCGAACCGGACCAGGCCAAGATCACCGAATCCATCCACGCCATGATCAAGGAAGTCCAGAAGTACGTCCCGGGCTACCGCCTGGTCAACGGCCCGGTCTTCGACGGCAACCGCGTCTCCGTCTACATGGAAGTCACCGGCCTCGGCGACTTCCTGCCGACCTACGCCGGCAACCTCGACATCATGACCGCCGCCGGTGCACGCACCGCCGAGATGTTCGCCGAAGAAATGATCAAGGGCACGCTCAAGCTTGAGCCGGTCGTTGCCTAAGGAACTGGAGAAAAGAAAATGAGTTTGCGCGGCAAAAAAGTAACCGTCCACGACATGACCCTGCGGGATGGCATGCATCCCAAGCGTCACCTGATGACCCTCGACCAGATGATCAGCATCGCCACCGGCCTCGATGAAGCCGGCGTGCCGCTCATCGAAGTCACCCACGGCGATGGCCTCGGTGGTTCCTCGGTCAACTACGGCTTCCCGGCCCACACCGACGAGGAATACCTCGGCGCCGTCATCCCCAGGATGAAGAACGCCAAGGTCTCGGCCCTGCTGCTGCCCGGCATCGGCACCGTCGACCACCTCAAGATGGCGCGTGATCTCGGCGTCAACACCATCCGTGTCGCCACCCACTGCACCGAAGCCGACGTCTCGGAACAGCACATCACCATGGCCCGCAAGCTCGACATGGACACCGTCGGCTTCCTCATGATGGCCCACATGAACAGCGCCGAAGGCTTGGTCAAGCAAGCCAAGCTCATGGAAGGCTACGGCGCCAACTGTATCTACGTCACCGACTCGGCCGGCCACCTGCTGCCGGAAGGCGTCAAGGAACGCCTGTCTGCCGTGCGTGCGGCATTGAAGCCGGAAACCGAACTCGGCTTCCACGGCCACCACAATCTGGCCATGGGCGTCGCCAACTCCATCGCCGCCATTGAAGTCGGTGCCAACCGCGTCGACGCGGCTGCTGCTGGCCTCGGTGCCGGTGCCGGCAATACGCCGATGGAAGTGCTGATCGCCGTGTGCAGCCTGATGGGCATCGAGACCGGAGTCGATGTCGCGAAGATTACCGACGTCGCCGAAGACCTGGTCGTGCCGATGATGGACTTCCCGATTCGCATCGACCGCGATGCATTGACGCTCGGCTATGCCGGCGTCTATGGCTCCTTCCTGTTGTTTGCCAAGCGTGCTTCCGTCAAGTACGGCGTACCGGCTCGCGACATCCTGGTCGAACTAGGCCGGCGCGGCATGGTGGGCGGCCAGGAAGACATGATTGAAGACACCGCCATGAGCATGGCACGCGAACGGGGATTGATGGCATGAAACTGAATCAGCAAACGATTGGCCAACTGGCCGAACTGCTCGAAAATGCCGAGCTGCAGGCGCACGACGTTGTCAAGATCACCGATGCCCATCCGGAAATGGATTGGGACGATGCCTACGCCATCCAGAACGAAATCCTCCGCCGCAAGCTGGCCCGCGGCAATCGCGTCGTCGGTCTGAAAGCCGGTCTGACCTCGCACGCCAAGATGAAGCAGATGGGTGTTGAAACGCCGTGTTTCGGCTTCCTGGTCGATTACTTCAGCGTCGCCGATGGCGGCGAGATCAAGATCGATCAACTGATCCACCCGAAGGTCGAGCCGGAGATCGTCTTCGTCCTGAAGAAAGCCCTGAAAGGCCCGGGTTGCCACATTGGCGCCGTGCTGGCGGCGACCGATTTCATCATGCCGGGCATCGAGATCATCGATTCGCGCTACCGCGATTTCAAATTCGACCTGAAGAGCGTCATCGCTGACAACTGTTCGTCGTCGCGCTTTGTCCTCGGCGGTCAGATGACGCCGGTCGCCGGTCTCGATCTGCGCACGCTGGGCGTGGTCATGGAAAAGAACGGCGAACCCGTCGCCATTGGCGCCGGTGCTGCCGTGCTCGGCCATCCGGCAGCGGCGATTGCCATGCTGGCCAACCATCTCGGGGCGCGTGGCGAAGAAATCCCGGCCGGCACGATGATCCTGTCCGGCGGTGTGACCGAGGCTGTTGCGGTCAACGCCGGCGATCATGTCAATTTGCGTATCCAGTCGCTGGGTGGCGTCAGCTGCCGTTTCGTTTAAGGAGACACCATGCCGTTCGCACAAATCTATCTGATCGAAGGACGAACCGAAGAGCAGAAGAGGGCGGTCATCGAAAAGGTCAGCGCTGCCCTGGTCGAAGCACTCGGTGCACCGATTGAAAACGTCCGTGTCTGGATCCACGACGTGCCCAAGGCGCAATGGGGAATCGGCGGCAAGACGGCCAAAGATCTCGGGCGCTGAAAACGGCGTCCTTGGTGCGGGAAGCTCCTTCCTGCACCAAGGAACCCTCTCGAATCAAACGCTCGCATGTCGGTTTTCCAATGCGGAACAATCCATACCTTGGTGGTATTTAACATCGTGTTAATTGGTATTGGACGGTATTGGCGAGGGCAATGCATAGTCTGAATGAGCCGAAGTCTCAACGGCTGTTTCAACGAAATACGACTGAAAAAGTGCCAGCAAAAGGCACGGATAACTGGAGGAGTAGATGGGCTGGGTGAAGAAAATCTCGTGGCTGCCATTCGGCACCACCATTGCCTGCGGAGTGCTTTCCGCTTGCTCGCAAGGACCGGACATGTCCGGGATTGCAGCGGAGCGTGAGCGTTCGGTGCATCGCTATGACATCAGTCAGGCTATGGCCAGCAATGGCAAGGTGGTCGTGGCTGGTACGCAAAGCGGTGTCGTCCTGACCTCGGAAGATCAGGGCAAGAGCTGGAAGCGGACGTCGCTTGGCAATACTTCCCTGGTTGATATGACCGTCTGTGGCGATCAGGGCTTCGTCGCTATCGATCATTACC
>VIKE01000025.1:32889-51608 GCA_008080565.1 Rhodocyclaceae bacterium
CCACAAGGTGTGGTCGGCCGATACCGACGGCAAGAACTGGAAATCGCTTCCCCTCGACATGCCGCGTACGCCATTGGCGGTAACTTGCGACAAGCAGGGCGGCTGGTGGGTCGTTGGCGTCAACGCGGTCATTGCCGGTAGTGCCGATCAGGGCAAGACCTGGAAAACCACCGAACTGGGGGAAGACACGCAGATCACGACCATCCAGTTCCTCGACGAAAAAAATGGCATTGCCCTCGGCGAGTTCGGCCTGACGGTGATGACCGATGATGGCGGTGCCACCTGGAAAAAAGGCCCGAAGATGCCGGGCGAGTTCTATCCCTACGCGGCGCTGTTTGCCAATGGCAAAGAGGGCTGGGTGAGCGGCCTGGCCGGGCAGATCCTGCACACCACCGACGGTGGCAAGTTCTGGGTCAAGCAGGCCAATACAACGCAGGCCACGCTAAATCGCCTGTTCATGCACGAAGGCCAGCCCTTTGGCGTTGGTGCCGGTGGCGTCATTGCTCGCCTCGAAGGCGATAGCTGGCGCGCCGTGCCGTATACCGACCCCGTGCCGGTCTTCCTGGGTGGCGGCGCTTCCCTGCCGGGCCAATCGGCCATCGTGATTGGCGGCCCCGGTGGGCTGCTCCGTGCTGTCAGCACGCACGCCAAACAATAAGCCAGGGAGATATCAACACCATGGTTGCAAAAACACGTCATGCCATTACTCATGCCCTGCACAAGGGCGAGGAATGGATTTTCCGCAATCCGAAGATTGTGCTGTCGCTCGTCCTGGCCGTCACCATCCTGTTCAGCATGGCTTTACCCAGCCTGCGCGTCTTTACGGACTTTGCCGATCTGCTGCCGCAGAACCACAGCTACATCAAGGTCTATAACCGCCTGAAGGAAAACTTTGGCGGCGCCAACATGATCGTCATGTCGGTCGAAGTCGACAAGGGCACCATCTTCAACGATGAAACCCTGCAACTCATTCACGAAGCGACGCAAGGCGTCGACAACCTGCCGAGCGTCAACCACAACCTCGTCAGCAGCTTGACGCACCGCACCGCGCGCAAGGTATTCCTCGACGATCAAGGCGGTTTCGCTTCCGAGTCCTACTACGACCCGCTCAAGCCGAAGCGTACGGTGGCCGAACTCGAGCAGTTGCGCAACGACGTCATCGCCAACCCGACCATCTACGGCCTGCTTGTTTCGCCGGACATGAAGGCGGCGCTGATCAAGGCCCAGATGAACGAGGGTTCGATCGACTACCCGACTACTTTTGCTGCCTTGCAGAAGGTCCGCGAAACGCTGGCCCGTCCAGGTCATCAGATATACGTCACGGGCAACCCGGTACTGACCGGCTGGGTCTATACCTATCTCAACCAGATTGTCGAGATCATGATGTGGACGCTGCTCCTGCTGTCCGCGCTGCTGATTCTCTACTTCCGTCGGTTTTATGGCGTCGCGCTGCCGCTCCTCGGGATCGCGCTGTCGTCAATCTGGGGCCTCGGTTTCATGGCGGCGATGGGCATCAACCTCGAGCCGCTGTCGCTGCCGATTCCCTTCCTGATTGCTGCTCGCGCTACCTCACACGGCGTGCAACTGGTGGTGCGCTATTACGAAGAGCTGGCCATCGTCCATGACGGCAAGAAGGCGGCTCGCAACGCGCTGGATGCCTTGTTCCGCCCCGGTTCGCTGGCCATCATCGTCGATGCGGTGGGTATCGCTGTGCTCATGCTGGGTGCCGCGCCGTTCAACCACAAACTCGGTCTGGCCGCCGGTTTCTGGGGCTTCTCGGTGATCTTCACGGTGCACTTCATGGTCCCGCTGGCCCTGACCATCCTGCCGGCGCCGAAGAACCACCAGAACGGCAATGAAGGCATCCGTGCCTTCCTCGGCAAGGCCATGGCCATGACCGGCGGCACTGACGGCGGTGCTCGCTCGATCCTGATCCTGACCCTGATCGGTGCTATCGGCGGCACCTACTTCGTAAGCAAGGTACAACTCGGCGAATCGGAGCCAGGCTCGCCGCTGCTCCACCTGAGCCACGACTTCAATGTGTCGACCAAGGCCATCAACACGCGCTTCCCGGGTTCCGAGGAGCTGCACGTCGCGGCACGCACGGACGAGAAGGGCGGCATCAAGCGTCCTGATGTCATGGCGGCCATCGAGCGCTTCCAGGCACACATGCTGTCTGATCCGGCGCTGGGTGGCACCAAGGCCATGCCGGGGGTTCTGCGTGTGGTCAACAAACTGACCCACAACGACGACCCGCGCTGGATGCAGTTGCCCGATACGGCTGATGAAATCGGCGGCCTGATGTTCGCCTACATGGCCTCCAGCCCGATCCCCGGTGCCTTGAAGGAATTCGTCACCTCCGACGAAAACGAAGCCAACATGGTCTTCTACTACAAGGACCACCAGGCCGAAACGATCAACCGCATCGTCGCGCTGGCCGAGGAAGGGATCAAGAAGATTGAGGCCGAGGTTCCTGGTCTCCACATCGAACTGGGCGGCGGCATCATTGGCGTCACGGCAGCCGGCAATCAGGCCTTGCATACCGACCACATGATCATCATTCCGGCGGTCATGCTGCTCGCCTTCTTCATCGTCATGATCTATTACAGCTCGCTGCACGCCGGCTGGCTGATGGTCTTGCCGATGTTGTTCTCGACCTTGATGACCTATGCCTACATGGGGGCGCTCAATATCGGGATCAGCGTCAATACCGTACCGGTCATTGCCGTCGGCGTTGGCGTCGGCATCGATTACGCCGTTTATTTCATGGACCGCATCCGCGAAGAGTATGCCGTGATTCGCGACATGAAAAAGGCCGTCATCACAGCCGTTGCCACCACCGGCTACGCCGTGAGCTTCACGGCAGTCACGCTGATCGCCGGCGTCGTCATGTGGATCTTCATGTCCGATCTGCGCTTCCAGTCCGACGCCGCGATCCTTCTTTCTTTCATGCTCATCGTCAACGCGATCGCTGCCGTACTGATCGTGCCGTCATGGTGCGTCGTCTTCAAACCCAAGTTTGTGACGGCAGTGCATTACGACGAAGACGGTGTGCTGGAAAACGACTAACAACACTCCGGAAGACCGGGGGAACAGCAACCTTTTCTTTTAAACAAAACCATTGGGGGTTTGATCCATGGAGACAAAACAAAACACTGGAAGGCACCTGACGCTCATCGCGGCAGCGCTCTCCGCCTCTTTCGCAACACAGGCGTGGGGCGATGACCTTCCGTCGATGGGCGAAGACTCTTCGCCCTGGCAGGTCGATGTGACCTACGAGAACCATACGGCGCATCGTGAACACGCGGGGTTGGCCAAGTTCCGCAACACCATGCAGCTTGAAGCGGACAAGAAGTTTGGGAATGGCTGGGGTGTTCACAGCATCCTGCGTGGTAGCTGGGATGGCGTTTATCGCATGAACAGCAGTGAGTACGGCAAGGATGCGGGTGGGCCAATCATGCTGGAGAACTCTTCCGGGGCGGGAGGTAGCTTTGCTGTTCCCCATGGAGGAAGTATCGTGCAGCTCGCCAATTCGAATTTTCTGGCCAGCAATCCCAACGACGGTATGAGAGTGTTGGGTGATCGTTGGCATGCGACCGAGGGCGGAGTTACCTTTGGCGTGCCTGTCCGTCCTTGTGACATTGACAGCCGCGGTTGCCGCGACTTTGGCGGCTATGGTGACAAGACTTTGTCGGAGCTGGAGGCGCCCGAATTCAACAATCGACTGGATTTTGTTCGCGAGTTGTATGTCAAGAAAACCTTCAGCCTCGGCGACGGCAAGGATCTGTTCCTGAAACTAGGTAAACAGCAAGTTGTATGGGGACGCACTGACCTCTTCCGTGTACTCGACGTGATCAATCCTGTCGATTATTCGCGCAACAATATTTACGACGAACTGTCGGACATTCGTATTCCGATGTGGATTGCCCAAGCTGAGTATCGCATGGGTGCAAGCGAATCCATGCAGGATCGCAACTTCCAGATCGTCTGGAACTTCGATCAGTTCCGCGCCAACAATCTGGGTCAATGCGGCACGCCGAACGTCATTCTCGATGCCGGTTGCTTCTTCCGTGGTATGGCCAATCTTTGGGATAACGGCGGAACTGTCTCGAACTTTGCAAATGGAAATATCGCAACTGATTTTGGGCCCCATCAGATTGGTATCAGGAACGTCTATCTCCCCGACTGGTCCTTGTCGAACACGCAACTTGGTGCAAAATTTGAAGGGGTAACGGCTGGTGGCCTGTCATTCTCGTTGAATGCGCTGACCTATCGTTCACAACTGCCGTCGCTGCATTCGATCAACGGCAATGGAACGATCAATCCTTTTACCGGCACCAACGGCAATGCAAATCCGGCAATTCCAGTGAAGAGCCTAATCGCGTTTGATATGCATTTCCCGCGCGTGAACCTGATCGGCGGCTCGATGGACTTCCAGCTTCCGGCAGCGGGGGCGGCGGTTCGTGTTGAGGGCGCTTATACGAATGGCGAGGAATTCGCCAACACCTCACGCTCTGAACTGTTTTCGAAGAATGATGTGTTCCGCGCGGTGATCGGTATTGACCGCCCGACCTTCATTCCTTTCATCAGCGAAACCTCTGCCACCCTGATTTCCGGACAGTTGTTCTATCAGCACATTTTTGACCACGAGTACCACCAGGCCGCCCTCGGTCCGGTTGGTATGCCTGACTGGGAAGATAACTTCATCGGCACTTTGCTGATCAAGGGCTTCTTGCGTAATGGCACGCTCAGTCCGCAGATCATCTTCGCGCATGATTTCCAGGCGCAGGCAACGGCCATGGCTCCGCAGGTTGAATGGAATGTCACGAACGATCTGAAGGTTACTTTCGGCGCCAACTACAAGTTGGCCGAAGGGCGTTCGCGCTGGAAGTTTGATGACTGCCGTTCCTGCAATCCTTATCCGCCCTTTACTGGTGCTGAAGCGAATGTCGGTATCTCATCAGGCATGGGGGGAATGGAACCCCTCGGCCGCTTCCGCGCCGGCCCGATCGGTGCTGCGTTCAAGGAAAACGACATTTTCGTTCGTGTTAACTACAAGTTCTAACTTATACCCGGAGATAACCACATGAAAAAAACCATGATTTCCCTGCTGCCACTGGTGGCGGCAGGTTTGGTCGGCTCGGCATTTGCTGCCACTGAAGCCGATGTCGAAAACTCTTTCAATCCCTACAAGGCTGGCATGCCGAGCGCACCGGGTGTGACACCGGGTACCGTCATCACCAAGGCCAACGTGGACCAGTTCAAGGATGTGCTGTCGGTTGGCTTGTTCAAACTGCTCAAGGATGGCGCTTTTGAAATGAAGGTGGGGCCCACCACCCAGTTCATGATCAACAGCAGCTATATCAATGCCACCAAAACCAATCTGAACAAGACCAAGCTGGGCTCGAAAGCCGGCGAGAATCTGACGGGTTACGTGGCTGGCCGTCCGTTCCCGGAAGAGCCGGATGCGAAGGATCCACGGGCTGGTGAAAAGCTGGCCTGGAACTACAAGTACGGTGTTAACTGGGGCGACGGTGCGGTCATTTCGCCGTTCTACTGGCGTTACCGCAACATGACTACCGGGCAGATCGAGAAGACCATCAAGTATGACTTCCACTTCCTGAACTTCATGCATCGGACCAAGGATGCGCCGATTCCGGAATTCACGCCGAATCCGTCGGGTCTGTACCGCGCGATTTACGTCAAGGCCAACGAGCCGCAGGATCTCAAGAATACGCAGTTGCTGATCCAACGCTTCGAAGACGACAGCAAGCTTGACGACGCATACCTGTATCTCGGCTTCCAGCGTCGCGTGCGTCGTCTGGCCCAAGGGCAGGTGACCGACTCCTTCCTCGGCTCCGATCTGATGATCGAAGACTTCGAAGGTTACAACGGCCGAGTTTCCGACATGAAGTGGACCTACAAGGGCACCAAAAACATGCTGTTGCCGATGTGGAACCACAACGAACTCAAGCTTTCCGACGAGTTCAAGGAAGCCGATGGCTACAAGTTCGTGAACTACGGTGGTCAAGGTGGATGCTTCCCGGATGCGACCTGGCAATTGCGCAAGGTCTATGTGCTGGAAGCCGTGCCGGTCAATCCGAACCACCCGATCAGCAAGCGGACTTTCTACATGGATGCACAGTTGCAGAACCTGAACGGTGCCATCGACATCTACGACCGCAAGGGCGAACTGTGGAAGGCCTTCAGCGTCGGCAAGTCGCATCCTGACCATCACCTGCCGGTGAACAAGGGTTCAGGCATTGGTATCGACGATGGCGTGATCATGGTTGACGTTCAGGCCAAGCACTGCACGACCGCCCAGTTCAAGGGCCAGGTCGATCCGAAGAAGGCACCTCCGGGTCTCTTCCAGGTTCAGAACCTGCGCGGCGGGGATTAATCAGTCTTAAGTATTTCACTGTCTCTGCGGGCGAGGGTTTCTGTGTAGAAACCCCTTTTCTCCCTCATTCGGGGGGCCTTTGGCCCCCCATTTTTTTGATTTGGTGTTTTGTGATGAAGATACGTGTCATTCCCGGTGATGGAGTCGGGGTCGGAATTACTCGTGAGTGGGCCGTCGCGTCATTAACGCTCTGCCTACCGGACCATTTGCCGGCATGAGCGGGGTTTTGTCTGAAGGCGCCCTGGAGCAACTGGCGGTGCGTGATCCGGCTGGCTTCGTCCATGAGCGTCGTCGTTTGCTGAGCGATTTCATGCGCAGCACAAACGGCTCAATGGAATTGCTGGCTGACCTGCAGCGGACGATAGATCAGACGATTGCGTTGAGTGGTGCGCCAATGCATACGCTCGATCATCTCGCTGGTTTGATTGAAGATCGATTATTGATTATCGCCAGGCTGAGCAGGGAATTGGCTGCAGAAATAAATAATCAAGAAAAAAAAGAGCAGGCAGCAACTACGGCTGTTCGTTGACCCGCTCGCAACGCATTTTAAGGAGACACAAATAATGAGATCGTTTATGCGAAGCATGACGAATCGGGTGCGCATATCCCATCGACTGATTTACATCACTTTCATGTCCATAGCTCTCTATGTCGTTGCCGCAGGAATTGGCTGGTGGGGGCTGGATGCAGCAAGTAAATCCCTGAAGTCTGTCTACGAGGATCGGGCAATTCCGATGCAGCTGTTGTCGACCATCGACGCCGATATTCGCGAAGATGCCCTGAAGCTGCTGTTCGCTTTTGAAGGTGCTCCGGGCCGGCCGGCATCCGGCTTGATGGATGAGACCGCGAGCTCATTGACCAAGGCGGTGCGCGCCAATGTGCAGAATTTTGAAGCGCAGTGGAAGCGTTATGAAGAGACCAGGCATACCGAAGAAGAAGACGTTCTGGTCGCGGCGTTTACCGAAAAACACAAGGCCTGGATGGACAAGATATTACGTACCGTCAGTGAAATCGATGACCGCAAACTCAATGATGCCGGGGTGCTTGGCGAGTTTCTGTATGCGGTAAAGGAGGAGCGGCAGGCGGCTCTGGAAGCCTTGCGCGAATTGATCGCGTATCAGGCCAGAGTGGCCAAGGACGAGTACGAAGTTGCTGAATCCCGTTATCGCCTGAGCCAGACCTTGCTCCTGGCTTTTCTCGTGCTTGGGGCGGTATTTGTCGGAGGACCGGCGATTCTGACCATTCGTTATATCAGCAACGGTCTGAAGGAGGCGGGTAAAACCGCATCGGCGATTGCTGGTGGCGATTTGACCGGCGAGATTTCAATTTCCCGGAATGACGAAATTGGCGAGCTGTCCGACAAACTCTCTGTCATGCGCAGCAATTTGCTCGAGTTGATTGCCGCCATTCGCCAGAATGCCGATGGCCTGAATCAGAACGCGCGCAATCTGTCACTGGCCGCTGAGCGCAGTGCGCTGACGGTTGAAACTCAAAGTAGTGCCGCTTCTGCAATGTCGTCATCGATGGTCGACCTGTCCCGTTCCATGGAATGCATTGGTGTCAATGCCAGGGAAGCTCACCAGATCAGCGAAATGTCGAGCGAGTATGCCGATAGGGGAGGGCAGATCATTCAGCGGACGGCCAGTGAGATGCAGGGGATCGCCGAGGCGGTCAACGTGGTGGCCGGAACGATTCGGGATCTGGAAGGATTGTCGCGACATATTTCCAGCATCGTGCAGGTGATCAAGGAGATTGCCGATCAGACCAATCTGTTGGCGCTGAATGCCGCGATCGAAGCGGCACGGGCCGGTGAGCAAGGGCGAGGTTTTGCTGTGGTGGCTGATGAAGTCCGTAAACTGGCCGAGCGGACGACGGCTTCGACGCATGAAATCGGTGAAATCATCATTCGTACCCAGCAAGGGACAGAGGGTGCCGTTCGGGAGATGGATAACGGCGTGGTTCGCGTAAGTAATGGGGTGCAGCTGGCTAATAGTGCAGGAAGCTCCATCGTTGAAATTCGCGAATCGGCACAACGGGCAGCCAGTGTGGTGGCGGAGATTACCCAGGTGATCATTGCTCAAAATGAGTCTTCGCGGGATGCCGCGCAGAAGGTCGAGATGATTGCGCGAGGTATTGAGGAAAACTCCCGTTCCATTACTCAGACGGCCGATGCCGCCAGGCAACTGGCTGTGCTGTCCGAAGAAATGGCCGGTTTGGCTGGCCGATTCAAGGTTGCCTGAGCAGCTTTTTCCAGGATTTTAATTTCGAGCCATTTTTCCGGTTGACCGTGGGATTCCGAAATACAGGGGCGCGCCAGCCCGCTAGACGCTGGGCGCTTCCCGAAATTTTTGCACGCTGGCCAGGAAGGCCTGCAGGATCGGCGAGTGATCGTCGGTGCGGTAAATGCAGCTCAGATCGACGGTGGCCGAGATCGCATCGCGAAATGGGCGGCAGACCACTCCGGGCAGGCTGATGGTGGTTGCCGACTTGGGAACGATGGTGATGCCGAAACCGCCGGCGACCAGTGCCATGCCGGTGACGGCATCGCCAACCACCTGGGAAATCTGCGGCGTGACGCCCATGTTCCCGCAAAGCTGAATGATCCGGTCGACAAAGTTCGGCCGGGCGCCCGACGGGAAGAGGACCAGCGGATATTTGGCCACTTCCATGAACGGAACCGATTCGTGCTGACTCAGCGGGTGATCTTCGTTGACCACCAGATAGAGCGGCTCGCGCATGATCAGTTCGGTCGTGATGTCGGGCAGCGGTGAGAGCATGCGGTTGAAACCGATGGTGATGCGACGCTGACGCAGCGCTTCGATCTGTTCCGACTTGGACATGGTGTGCAGCGAGACGACGACATCCGGGTTGGTGTCCTTGAATAGCTGGAGCAGCTTGGGAATGGTGCCCAGGATGCCCGTGCCGAAAATGCCGATATCGAGTCGCCCGAGCTTGCCCTGACCCGCCCGCTTGGTGCGTTCGATGGCCTGCTCGACCAGGGCGCGGATGTTGGTTGCCTCCTCGTGGAAGAGCTCGCCGGCCTGCGTCAGCTCGACACCGCGCGGTGTGCGGATGAACAACTGCACGCCGAGCTCTTCTTCCAGTTGCTGAATCTGCCGCGTTAGCGGTGGCTGCGAGATGCACAGCCGCAACGCGGCACGGCCGATGTTGAGCTCTTCGGCAACAGCGATGAAATATTTGAGATGGCGAAGATCCACTCTCTGCTCCCCGGTGAAATTTTCGAATTGTTCAAAAAAGGTATGGACTGGCGCCATATCTAGTATTGGACAGTATAGCCCAGCCTTCCTAATCTGCTCGTGGCGACGAGACGATTGTTCGTTTTGCGGGTTGATAAATTTATTCATTTCATGAAATTTCGTTAATCAAAAGTATTCAACGTCATTACGATTTGGTGAATAAATTTTGTATTGATTAATTAAAACAACGGTTTGTCAGGTTGGCACACATCCTGCGGATAGCTTCACCACGAAAGCTGATCGCAAAGAATCAGGATGTGTTGGAAGCGATTTTTAAGTCATTAACGAGAAAGAGGAGACAAGACAATGGCAATGACAGGCGTACTTCGCCCGGGACATGCACAGGTTCGGGTACTGGATCTTGAGGAAGCAGCGACTTTTTACCGCGACGTGCTGGGACTGGTGGAAACCGGTCGCGACGCGCAAGGGCGGGTCTATTTCAAATGCTGGGATGAGCGCGATCACCACAGCTACATCATTCGTCAGGCCGACCGTGCCGGCCTCGACTTTTTTGGCTTCAAGGTGCTCGACAAGGCGACACTGGAAAAGCTCGACGCTGATCTGCAGGCCTATGGCCTGAAGACAGAGCGCATCCCGGCCGGCGAAATGCTGGAAACCGGGGAGCGTGTTCGCTTTGTTTTGCCCTCCGGTCACCCGATTGAGCTTTTTGCCGAAAAGACCCAGATCGGTAACGGCAGCGGTACGGTCAATCCGGCGCCGTGGAACCAGGCAGCCGAACATGGCATTGCCCCGGTTCGCCTTGATCACACTTTGCTCTACGGGCCGAACGTGGCCGAAGTGCAAAAGATATTTACCGAAGTGCTCGGCTTTTATCTTGTCGAAAGCGTGTTGACGCCGGATGGCAACGGCAACGCTGCGATCTGGTTGTCCTGCTCGCACAAGGTGCACGACATTGCCTTCGCCGAATATCCGGAGCCGGGCAAGCTGCATCACTGTTCTTTCCTGATGGATAGCTGGGAAAAAGTGCTGCGCGCTGGCGACATCATGTCGATGAACCTGGTGCCGGTCGACATCGGCCCGACCCGTCATGGCGTCACCCGCGGCTGCACCATCTACGCCTGGGACCCGTCAGGCAACCGTTTCGAAACCTTCTTTGGCGGCTACCAACCGTATCCGGACTGGGAACCCCTGGTGTGGACCTTCGACAACTTCGGTCAGGGACTGGATTACCCGCAGCGCAAGCTGCATGAAACTTTCCTGACCGTCGTCAGCTGAGCCTGCACAGCCGCTGCAGCTAAATCAACAAGGAGACAGCATCATGCAAATCGACCTGCGTACGGTCAGTATCCCGGCCCAACGCCAGACTTTCGATCATCTGGCCCGCCGCTTCGGCGACAAGCCGGCCTCGCGTTATCAGGAGGGCAGCTACGACATTCAGGCGACCGAACACCTGCACTACCGGCCAACCTGGGATCCGGAACAGGAACTCTACGATGCCGGCATCACGCGCATCGTCATGAAGGACTGGTATGCCCTCAAAGATCCGCGCCAGTTCTACTACAGCACCTACACGCTGACCCGCGCCCGGCAGCAGGATACGACCGAAGCCAATTTCAACTTCGTCGAAAGCCGCGGTCTGGCCGACGCCATGCCCGAGGAATTGAAAGCGATTGCCCTGCGTGTTCTGGTGCCGCTGCGCCACGCCGCGTGGGGTGCCAACATGAACAACGCCTTCATCTGCGGCTACGGTTTTGGCACCGCCTTCACCCAGCCGTGCATGTACCACGCGATGGATAACCTCGGCACTGCCCAGTATCTGTCGCGCCTCGGCTTGCTGCTTGGCGATCAGGAAGCGCTCGAAGCCGGCAAGGCCTCCTGGATGAACGATGAAACCTGGCAGCCGCTGCGCCGCTATGTCGAGGATTGCCTGGTCGTACGCGATCCGTTCGAACTGTTCGTCGCCCAGAACGTGGCGCTCGACGGCCTGCTTTATCCGCTGGTCTATGAGCAACTGGTCGATGGTTACCTGTCGTCGCGCGGCGCTTCGGCCGTGGCCATGCTCTGCCAGTTCATGAACGACTGGTTTGACGAGACGCGCAAGTGGGTCGATGCCGTCATGAAGGTGGCGGCAGCTGAGTCTGACGAAAATCGCGCGGTTCTCCAGGAGTGGACCAAGAAATGGAGCGAACGGGCGTCAGCTGCCTTGCTCCCGGTCGTTCAGCAAGCACTGGGCGAGGGGGCTGGCGAGGCAATCAGCGAAGAGATCGTCGCCTTCACGGCACGGCTGAAAAAAATCGGCATTGAAATCTGAGGGAAAAACCATGTCGACCGTATTCATTGCCCTGCAAGCCAACGAAGACACTCGTCCGATCATCGACGCCATCATGCAAGACAACCCGGCTGCCATCGTCAATCGCGAGCCGGCCATGGTCAAGATCGATGCGCCGGGGTCGATGACCATCCGTCGCGAAACCATCGAAGAACACATGGGCCGCGCCTACGACCTGCAGGAATTGCAGATCAACCTGATCACCCTCTCCGGCAACGTGGATGAGGACGAAGACAGTTTCACCCTGCGCTGGAACAGCTAATAGCTGGAAGGAGATAAAAATGGACATGCAAGTTGCCAAGAAAAAGCTCGGCCTCAAGGAAAAGTACAAGCTGCTGACCCGCGACCTCGGCTGGGAAACGACCTATCACAGCAAGGAAGAGGTTTTCCCCTACACCCACTACGAAGGCATCAAGGTGCACGACTGGGACAAGTGGGAAGACCCCTTCCGTCTGACCATGGATTCGTACTGGAAATATCAGGCCGAGAAGGAGCGCAAGTTTTACGCGATCATCGACGCCCATGCCCAGAACAACGGTCACCTGAACCTGACCGATGCCCGTTACCTGAGCGCCCTGAAAATATTCCTGCAGGCCATCAGCCCGGGTGAATATGCTGCGCACCGGGGCTTTGCCCGGGTTGGCCGCGAGTTCCAGGGCGTCGGTACGCAGGTCGCCTGCCAGATGCAGGCCATCGATGAAATCCGCCACGCCCAGACGCAGATTCACGCCATGTCGAACTACAACAAGTTCTACAACGGCTTCCATGCCTTCGCCGATTCACGCGACCGCATCTGGTACACCTCGGTCGCCCGTTCCTTCTTCGATGACTCGATGTCGGCCGGCCCCTTTGAATTCATGATCGCCATCGGTTTCAGCTTCGAATACGTGCTGACCAATCTGCTCTTCGTGCCCTTCATGTCCGGTGCCGCCTATAACGGGGACATGGCGACGGTGACCTTCGGTTTCTCGGCCCAGTCGGACGAAGCCCGTCACATGACGCTCGGCCTCGAGTGCATCAAGTTCATGCTCGAGCAGGATCCGGCCAACCTGCCGATCGTCCAGAAATGGATCGACAAGTGGTTCTGGCGCGGTTTCCGCGTCCTGGGTCTGGTCAGCACGATGATGGATTACATGCTGCCGAAGCGCGTGATGTCCTGGCGCGAAGCGTGGAATATCTACGGCATCGAGAACGGCACGGCGCTGTTCCGCGATCTGGCCCGCTACGGCATACGCGCCCCGGCCGGCTGGGACGACGCCGAAAAGGCCATCGACCATATGTCGCACCAGTTCATGCTCGGCCTCTACCAATGGAGTTTCGGCACGGCTTTCCATAGCTGGATTCCATCCGAGGACGAAATGACCTGGCTGGCCAAGAAATACCCGACCACCTTCGACCAGTACTACCGCCCGCGCTGGGAACACATCAAGAAACTCAAGGCCGCCGGTACGCCGTTCGCCAACTTCGGCTTGGCCAAGCTGTGCCAGACCTGCCAGTTGCCGGTCGTGTTTACCGAGCCCGATGATCCGACCCGGTTGGCGCAGCGTGAAGGCGAGTACAAGGGGGAGAAATATCACTTCTGTTCCGACGGTTGTCAGCACATTTTTGAAGACGAGCCGGAGAAGTACATTCAGGCCTGGCTGCCCATGCCACAACTGTTCCAGGACCCGATTGGCGGTGATCTGGCGGCCTGGATGGACTGGGTCAGCCTGCGTAACGGCACGGACAACGGCGATTACGACGGTTCCGAAGACCAGAAGAATTTCGACGCCTGGCGCGCCATGGCGACCAGCAATCAGTGATTCACGCACCCACAAAAAAGGAGAATTTAAATGGCCGTAGTTTCCACCAAGCCTTATGTCGGCGTACCGCGTGATCTGCTCGCCAATTTCAACGGCAAGCAATTGGTCTATGCCTGCTGGGATCAGCACTTGCTGTTCGCCGCGCCTTTCCTGTTCTGCGTACCGCCGGAAATGAGCTTTCGCGAATGGGTCGATGGCCCGCTCAGCGCATTGATCCAGCCCGACCCGGATGCGCTTGCTGTTGATTGGAGCAAGGTTGAATGGCTGAAGTCGAATAAGCCATTCACGCCGGATTTCGACGCCAGCTTGGCGGCTAATGGGATTGGGCATAAGGAGCAATTGCGGTTTATTACGCCGGGGTTGAATTCTTTGCTGGCTGCTGCTTAGGGATCGCTGCCAGGTTTCAGGCTTGGGGTTCCGCCTTGTTGGCGGGCGTACTTTCTTTTGCTTCGCCAAAAGAAAGTCTTGCGCTACTCGGAAGGCCGGGCGGCTGCGGAACTCGGGCTTCGCCCTCAGACAGTCCTCGCCGAAAACCCCCGGCCTTCCTGCGTTGCTCAGCGCCTTCCACGGGGACCCCAAGGGCGTCCGGGCTGACCACTTCGTCGCAAAAAACCGGTTTCCACGGTCAACCGGGAAAAATACCCAAAAATGAAATTCGAGTTGCAGGCACCCAAGCTCAATCACGGATCGTTTCACCGGGCCCCTTGAGAGGTGCCGAGCAACGCAGGGGCTGGCGGATAAANNNNTCGCCTTCTTCTTTGGCTACTTTCTTCTTGGCGAAGCAAGAAGAAAGTACGCCCGCCAATAAGGCGGAAACCCAAGCCAATTAACCGGACAGCCGCCAGCAAGGCAAAACCAACCCGATCCCACGGTCAACCAGAAATTTTGCCCAATTTCAAAAGATACCTAACGGGTATCAATTAACCAGAAACAAGGTATTGGACGGTATCGGCAACCCACCCCTAGACTGATTTCCATTCGGCCATGCCCGATGACCAAACAATTTTCCTGCTCGCTTTGAAGACGGGCAGCCAAGCAAGGAGATGCCGTGCAACTGATCAAGAATTTCATCAACGGTGAGTTTGTCGAGGGAAGCGAAGGCAAGACTTTCGAGAAGCGTTCGCCGCTCGACAACAAAGTCATTGCGCACGTTTCCGAGGCCGGCAAGGCCGACGTCGACGCCGCCGTGCGCGCCGCTCACGCCGCCCGTCACGGCGTCTGGGGCGGCCTGACGACCGACCAGCGCGTTGATCTGCTCTATGGCGTGGCCGACGAAATTACCCGCCGCTTCGAGGACTTCGTCGCCGCCGAAATGGCCGACACCGGCCAGCCGAACCATGTCATGCGCCATGTTTTCATCCCGCGTGGCGCAGCCAACTTCAAGGTCTTCGCCGACGTCGTCAAGAACGTGCCGTGCGAATCCTTCCAGATGGCCACGCCGGATGGCGCTGGCGCGTTGAATTACGCCATCCGCGTCCCGAAAGGCGTGGTCGGCGTCATCTCCCCGTGGAATGCGCCTTTCCTGCTCATGACCTGGAAGGTCGGCCCGGCGCTGGCCTGTGGCAACACCGTCGTCGTCAAGCCGTCCGAAGAAACGCCGCTGACCACCACGCTGCTCGGCGAAGTGATGAACACCGTGGGCATTCCGAAGGGCGTTTTCAACGTTATCCAGGGCTTCGGCCCGAACTCGGCTGGCGAATTCCTGACTCAGCATCCGCTCGTCGATGCTATCACCTTTACCGGCGAAACGCGTACCGGCACGGCCATTATGAAGGCCGCCGCTGAAGGGATGCGCGATGTGTCGTTTGAACTGGGCGGCAAGAATGCCGGCATCGTTTTCGCCGATGCCGACTTCGATGCGGCGGTCGACGGCATTTTCCGCTCGGCTTTCCTCAATTCCGGGCAGGTTTGCCTCGGTACCGAGCGCGTCTATGTCGAGCGGCCGATCTTCGACAAGTTCGTTCAGGCGCTCAAAGCCAAGGCCGAAGCCGTCAAGTTCGGCCGTCCGGACGACAAGAATGCCAACTACGGCCCGCTGATCAGCGCCGAGCACAAGCAGAAGGTCATGTCCTATTACGCCAAGGCTGCGGCTGAAGGCGCCACGGTGGTGACCGGTGGCGGCGTTCCCAACATGCCGGCCGATCTGGCCGACGGTCACTGGGTGCAGCCGACCATCTGGACCGGCCTGCCTGAAACGGCATCGGTCGTCCGCGAAGAAGTTTTCGGGCCGTGCTGCCACATCAGCCCCTTCGACAGCGAAGACGAAGTGATCAACAAAGCCAACGACAACGACTACGGTCTGTCGACGACGATCTGGACGACCAACCTGGCCCGTGCCCACCGCGTTGCGGCGCGTATTGAGGTTGGCATCACCTGGATCAATAGCTGGTTCCTGCGCGACCTGCGCACGGCCTTCGGCGGCTCCAAGCAATCCGGCATCGGGCGCGAAGGCGGCGTCCATTCGCTCGAGTTCTATACAGAAACCCGCAACATCTGCGTGAAGCTCTGAGGCCAAAAATGGACCAACAAAAAATCACCGCCTACGGCGACGAGCTTTACGAAGCCTGGCTCGCCTGCCGCCCGGTGCGCCCGCTGCTCGAGCGTGAGCCGGGCATCACTATCGAGGACGCCTACCAGATCCAGGAGCGTTTCGTTGCCCGCCGCGTGCAGGCCGGCGAGACGATTATCGGCAAGAAGATCGGCGCGACGAGCAAGCCGGTGCAGGATTTCCTCGGCGTCTATCAGCCCGATTTCGGCATGCTGCTCTCCGGCATGGTTTATCAGGAAGGCGACACCATCGACCTCGCCACGCTGATCCAGCCCAAGGCCGAGGCGGAGCTGGCTTTCGTCCTCAAGGAAGACCTGAAAGGCCCGGGCATCACGGCGATGGACGTCATCCGCGCTACCGACTACGTGCTGCCCTGTTTCGAAATCGTCGATTCGCGCATCACCGACTGGAAGATCAAGATTCAGGACACCGTCGCTGACAACGCTTCCTGCGGCGTCTATGTGCTGGGTAAAACGAAGGGCGATCCGCGCAAGCTGGACATCACGCTGGCCGGCATGGTGCTGGAGAAGAACGGCGAACTGTTCTCGACCGGCGTCGGCGCTGCCGTGCAGGGCTCGCCGGCCAACGCCGTCGCCTGGCTGGCCAACACGCTGGGCGAACTGGGCATTCCCTTCAAGGCCGGCGAAGTCATCCTCTCCGGTTCGCAATCGGCCCTCGTGCCGGTGGTCGATGGCGACGAACTGGTGTGCACGGTGGGCGGCCTCGGCTCCTGCTCGGTCAAATTCGCCGGAAGGAGCAAAGCATGAGTATGGACATCACCCTCGGCCGCGACGCCATCGCCCGCCTGTGCGACCGCGTCGAGGCTGCGCAGAAGGGCGCCTACGCCATCCCCAAGCTGACCGACGATTATCCCGGCATGACCATCGGCGACGGTTACGCCGTGCAGCTTGAACTGCGCCGTCGCTTTCTCGCTCAGGGGCACCGGCAGGTCGGCTGGAAAGCCGGCCTGACCTCCAAGGCCAAGATGATCCAGATGGGCGTCAATGTGCCATCCATCGGCTTTTTGACTGACCGCATGGCGCGTCCCGAAAGCTCTGCGATCAAGACCTCCGACATGGTCCATCCGCGCGTCGAGTGCGAGGTGGCCTTCGTCACCAAGAAGACGCTGAAAGGCCCGAACTGCACGCGGCAGGATGTCTTGGATGCGACCGACTACGTGCTGCCGGCCGTCGAGATCATCGACTCGCGTTTCTCCGGTTTCAAGTTCGACCTTCCCAGTGTCGTCGCCGACAACGGTTCATCGGCCCGCTTCGTTGGCGGCGGTCGCGCCCGTTATCCGGCTGATATCGACCTGCGCACGCTCGGCGTCGTCATGGAGAAGAACGGCGAGATCGTCACGCTCGGCGCTTCGGCGGCCGTGCTCGGCCATCCGGCCGAAGCCATCGCCATGCTGGTCAATATCCTCGCCGAATTGGGCGAGGAATTGCCGGCCGGCAGCTTCGTGATGAGCGGCGGCATAACCGAAGCCATTCCGGTAAAGCCGGGCGACAGCATCGTGGCGCGCTTCCAGGAACTGGGCAGCGTATCGATGCGGTTCATTGAATAAATAAAAACAGGAGGAGACACGGATGCCAATCATCGAAATGCATCTCATGCAGGGGCGCACCAATGAGCAAAAACGCGCCGTGGCCGAAGCTGTGGCAGAGGCCGTGACGCGCACGCTGGGCGTCGGGCCGGAGCAGGTTCGTCTGCTCATCACCGAGCACAGCAGCGAGGAATTCTCGGTTGGTGGGGTGACGGCCGGACGAAAGCAGGAACTGGCTGTAATGCAGGCCGCAATGCCGGCCGCAACATCGGCCAAAAAATCGTAGTTTTTGGAGAGCAACAAGATGAAAAAAATCAGATGCGCCCTGATCGGTTCCGGCAACATCGGCACCGACCTGATCTACAAGATTCAGCGCAGCCCCTTCCTTGAACCGGTGTGGATGGTCGGTATCGACCCGGAATCCGAAGGCCTGGCCCGCGCCCGCGACATGGGCCTGAAAACCACGGCGGCCGGCGTCGACGGCCTGTTGCCGCACGTGCTGGAAGACAATATCCAGATCGCCTTCGATGCGACCCGCGCCTACGTGCATGCCGAGAACTCCATCGGCCCCCTGTGCGTGCCGCCGGTCAACTTGAAATCGCATGCCGAAAAGGTCGAGATGAATGTGAACATGATTTCGTGCGCCGGGCAGGCGACGATTCCCATCGTCTTCGCCGTGTCGCGCATTCAGGCCGTCGGCTATGGCGAAATCGTCGCCAGCCTCGCCTCGAAGTCCATTGGCCCGGGCACCCGCGCCAATCTCGACGAATTCACCTACACCACCTCGAATGCCATCGAAGTCGTTGGCGGTGCGCGCAAGGGCAAGGCGCTGGCCATCATCAACCCGGCCGAGCCGCCGATGATGATGCGCAACAC
>VIKE01000025.1:51622-89056 GCA_008080565.1 Rhodocyclaceae bacterium
GCCTGACCGACGACGAGCCGGATCAGGCAAAGATCACCGAATCCGTGCTCGAAATGATCAAGGAAGTGCAGAAGTACGTGCCGGGTTACCGGTTGGTCAATGGCCCGCTGTTCGATGGCAAGCGCGTCACGGTCTTCATGGAAGTCGCCGGCCTCGGCGATTACCTGCCCAAGTACGCCGGCAATCTCGACATCATGACCGCCGCCGCAACGCGAACGGCCGAAATGTTCGCCCAGGAAATCATCGCTGGCACGATCCAGCTCAAGTCACCGGAGGTCGCATGATGAGCGCCGAGCAAAATCTCAAGGGTCGCAAGATCATCATCCACGACATGTCCCTGCGCGACGGCATGCACGCCAAGCGCGAGCAGATGAGCATCGAGCAGATGGTGACCATCGCCACGGCGCTCGACGAGGCCGGCGTGCCGATGATCCAGGTCACGCACGGCGCCGGCATGGGCGGCAACTCGCTGCAGCACGGCTTTGCGCCGCACAGCAACGAGGAGTACATCACGGCCGTGGCGTCGCGGATGAAACAGGCTGTGGTGTCGGTCCTGCTCATTCCCGGCCTCGGCACGATGAAGGAACTCAAGTCGGCCTACGACTGTGGCGCGCGCAGCGTGCACGTCGCCACGCATTGCACCGAAGCCGATACCTCGCCGCAGCACATCGCCTTCGCCCGCAAGCTGGGCATGGACACCACCGGCTTCCTGATGATGGCTCACCTCAATACGCCGGAAGGCTTGGCCCAGCAGGGCAAGCTCATGGAATCCTACGGCGCGCAGACGGTGTACATTACCGACTCGGCCGGCTACATGCTGCCGGCTGATGTCAAGGCGCGGGTTGCTGCGTTGCGCGCGGTCCTCAAGCCGGAAACGGAAATTGGGTTCCACGGCCATCACAACATGGGCATGGGCATCGCCAACTCCATCGCTGCCATCGAGGAAGGCGCCAGTCGCATCGACGCTTCTGTCGCCGGACTCGGCGCCGGGGCCGGCAATACGCCGCTTGAAGTCTTTGCCGCCGTGTGCGAGCGCATGGGTATTGAAACCGGTTGCGACCTGTTCAAGCTCATGGACATGGCCGAAGACATCATCGTGCCAATGATGGACCACATGGTTCGCGTAGACCGTTCATCGCTGACGCTGGGTTTCGCCGGTGTCTATTCGACTTTCCTGCTCCACGCCAAGCGGGCTGCCGAGCGTTTCGGCGTCCCGTCGCGTGACATTCTGGTCGAGCTGGGGCGCAAGAAAATGATCGGCGGTCAGGAAGACATGATCGTCGATACGGCGATGACCATGGCCAAGGAACGCGGGTTGCTCAAGGACGCGGCCGCCTGATTGGCGCCGGTAACAGGAGAAGAAATAATGGCTGAAGTCAGGGAATGGATCGTCGTCGTTGGTGCCACCGGTGCTTTCGGCTCGGTCATGGTCGAACGCTTTCTCGCCCGCGGGCTGGGTGTGCTCGCCGTGGCGCGCAGTGCGTCATCGCTAGCCGAACTGGCCGCGAAAAATCCGGGGCTGGTGCCCTGCGTGGCGGATATTTCCGATGACGCCTCCATCGAAATCATCAAGGCAGCGTTGCCTGGCCCGGTGCGCATGGTTGTCCATGGCCCCGGCGTGGCGGTGGGCGGTGGCGTACTGACCATCGCCACCCAGGCAATGATCGATGCAGTGAATATCAAGGTCGGCGGCTTCCTGCGGCTGGTGCGTGCGGTCGACGGGCACCTGTTGCCCAATTCGCGATTGGTCGCCATCGGCGGCCACTACGGTTTTGAGCCGACGGCCTATGCCGCCGCGGCCGGCGTCGGCAATGCCGCGCTGGTCAATGTCGTGCGCCAGATGAGCCTGGCCTACGGGGCGCGCGGCATAACGGCGCACCTCGTCGCTCCCGGCCCGGCCGATACCGAACGCCTGCGCCGGGTAGCGGCCGATCGCGCCAGGATGCTAGGCACGACGGTTGAAGCGGTTATGGACAGCATGCGGGCAGAGTCGTCGATTGGCGCCTTCACCGAACCGGGGCAGGTCGCCTGGGCGCTCGAAATGTTGCTGGCGCCGGAGGCTTCGGCAATGACAGGGTCTTCGTTGATGCTCGATTCAGGCCGTCGCCACGGTCTACCGTAAAAAAGGGTCAAAATCGAAATGCCGATTCTCAACTTCCATCTTGTTCAGGGGCAGCATGCGCCGGCTCAGGTCGAAACCCTGTTGCTCAAGGCCAGCGCGCTGTTTGCCGAAGTGCTGGCTTGCCCGATCGAGCGCATCCGCGTGTTCGCTACGGAACATCCGCCGCAGCACGTCTGCATCGGCGGCCAACTGGTCAACAGGCACGCACAGGTCGCCCCGTATTTTTCCTTCATCGTCCTTGAGGGCCGTTCTCAGGCCGACCGCCAGCGCCTGCTCAACGGTTTCACCGATCTCGTCGTCGACATTCTTGGCGCGCCGCGCGCCAATGTACGGGGCGGCATCGTGCCGGTGGCGCCATCGGACTGGAGTATCGGTGGCGTACTGGCCAGCGAGTTGCGGCAGGCCGAAATCGAAGCGCGGCGGTTGGCGGGGACAGCTGCGCCATCCTGACGATCTGCCCCTGTACGCTGGCCAGCCTGCGCTACCAGCGCCTTCCACGGCGACCCCATAGGCGTCCGGGCTTGACCGTTTTGCTGGAAAACCGGATTCCCACGGTCAACCGGAAAAAACGGCCAAAAATGAAATCTGCCGATTGTTCCCACCGGCCTCGTTCCCGTCACTCCCGCGGCCTCGACACGGCCCGGGACTCCGCTTCGCGGCTGGCGCAGCGGGAGTCGAGGGTGCTGGATTCCCGCTTGAGCGGGAATGACGGCGCCCAGATTCAGTCCGGGGTGTTTTATCGGGCCCCTTGAGAGGTGCCGAGCAACGCAGGGAATCGGCTCAGCCGGTATCGACCCAGGGTCGCCGCCTTCTTTGGCTAACTTTCTTCTTGGCGAAGCAAAAGAAAATACGCCCGCCAGCAAGGCGGAACCCGAAGCCCATTAAACCGACAACTGCCTAGCAATCAGCAAGATTGCTGCCGTTACCCTTTTTCCCCCGCCGGATGCGCCACCTTCTTCCCGGACAGCCGATAAGCCACCCGCGCCCGCGTCGTGCCAAGTATCTTGGCTGCGCCGGAAACATTGCCCTGTGCCAGATGCAGAGCCTGCCCGATGGCATCTTCCTCCAGGCTATCCAGTGAAAGCTTCCCCGAGGCGAGCGCATCCCGGAGCAGAGCAGACAGATTCGGGGCGTCGGCCGGCGGTTCCGGTCGGCTGACAGCAGCTGCCGTCCGGGCCGGATCACGCCGGATATTCTCGCCGCTGGTAAACAGGTGCGAGATGTCGATGCCCCCATCCTCCGGGGCCAGAATAACGCCGCGCTCAATGAGGTTTTCCAGCTCGCGGATATTGCCCGGCCACGAGTAGAACAGCAGCGCTTCGAGCGCCGCCTCGGTGAAGCCCGTTACTTTGCGCTTGTGCAGGGCGCAATAGCGGTTGAGGAAGTGTTCGACGAGCAGCAGGATGTCTTCCTTGCGCTCGCGCAGCGGCGGGATATTGACCGGGAAGACATTGAGCCGATAAAACAGATCGTCGCGGAATTTGTCGGCTTCAACGAGATCACGCAGGTTTTCGTTGGTCGCAGCCACCACGCGGACGTCGACCTTGCGTACCCGCGTGTCACCAATGCGCTCGATTTCGCCTTCCTGCAGCGCCCGTAGCAGCTTGCCCTGGGCAACCAGGCTCAGTGTGCCGATTTCGTCGAGGAAGAGGGTGCCGCCGTCGGCTCGCTCGAAGCGGCCGGGGCGTGACTGGCTGGCGCCGCTGAAGCCGCCTTTTTCAACACCGAAAAGCTCTGATTCGATCAGTTGTTCGGGAATGGCGGCGCAGTTGATGGCGATGAAGGGCTGTTCAGCGCGGTCGCTGATGTTGTGCAGGGTGCGCGCGAACTGTTCCTTGCCGACACCGCTTTCACCGAGAAAGAGCACTGTGGCCCGCGTCGGCGCGACACGCTGGATCATGTGGCAGACGGTATTGAAGCCAGAGGAGACGCCGACTAGATCGATCTTGTCGCTGACCTCGCCGGCGCTGGCATCGCTGCGCGGGAAGGCGAATTTCTTGTTACTCGGACTCTGCACGAAATCCTGCGCCTGCAGATAGCGAAAATCGGCATCCGGATCGTCCCATTGGTCGAGCGCTTTGCCGACGATCTTGCAGGCCGGGGCCCCCATGGCCTTGCATTCGACTTCACGGACCAGCATCTGGCGGCCGAGGAAACTGCTCAGGTAGCCGTTGGCGTAGCCTTGTTGCAGCCAGCAGACTGGCGTGTTGCTGTCGCCAAAGGTGGCCAGGTGCTGTTCGGCTTCGGCCGAATTGCGCCAGATGAATTCGCCATAGAAATGCCCGGTTTCGACGTCAACGTCGAGGGCAAGGGTTTCCACCGAGACAAAGCCCTCCAGCGCGTGCATTTGCGGGCCCACGGCAAAGGAATCGAAGTCGTTGCTGTCCGGGCGAATGCGGCGGACCATTTCGGCATCGCGCGCGCCCGACTGGTAGCCCATGCGGGTAATCAGTCCCCGTGCTTTCTCGATGCCGACAGTTTCGATCAGCTCGCGCCGGATGGCGCCCAGCGATGAGTTGTGGAGCAGCACCATGCGCCGGTCGTCGAACCAGACTTCGCCCTTGCCCGGGACGAAACGCAGGCGTGCGGCGAGGTCGTCGATGTCGGGCAGGCGATGCTGGTCGTGGGCGCTCGGGCGCTGCAGGCGAATGCCCTTGTGCTGCACTGATTCCTGCATCGATTTATGGCCGTTGTCCATGCGGGTTCCTTCGCTGCGCTCGTCGTCTGCCAACGCTAAGTGACAGGATTCAAAACGCCGATTATCGCGCGTGGATCAATAATTAGCGGCACTTTTAGCGCCAGGTTCTGGTCGGAATTCCTGGCGGAGATTGGAGGTGGCAGCGGCCAGCAACAGGGCGTCGACGCCGACGGCAATGAAACGGGCGCCAGCCTCGAAGTAGCGTTGAACGATCGCCTTGTCGCCACACAGGACGCCGCCGCTTTTGCCGGCAGCGCAGGCTTTTTGCAGGCCGGTTTCAATGGCCTGGACGATGCTCGGATGGTTGGATTGGCCGAGCAGGCCATACGACGCAGCGAGGTCGGCGGCGCCGAAAAAAATGCCGTCGACGCCGTCGACCGCAAGAATCTCGTCAAGGTTGTCGTAACCCAGCTTGGTCTCGACCTGCAGCAACAGACACATCTGATCGTTGGCCTGGGCGCTGTAATCCTGAATTCGACCCCAACGCGAGGCGCGGGCCAGCGCCGCGCCTACTCCGCGGATGCCTTCCGGCGGGTAGCGCATGGCGCGGACCAGACCGGCCGCTTGCTCCGCTGTTTCAACCATCGGGATGAGCAGGGTCTGGACGCCGGTTTCCAGCAGTTGCTTGATCAGCACATGGTCGCCCTGCGGCGGGCGAACGATGGCGTGCGAAGGGTAGGGCTCGATGGCCTGGAGTTGGGCCAGAATGCTGCGCAGATCGTTGGGGCCGTGCTCGCCGTCGATGAGCAGCCAGTCGAACCCGGCACCGGCACAGATTTCCGCGCTGAAGGTTTCACTCAGGCCGAGCCACAGGCCAAGCAAGGTTTCACCCTTGCGCAGATCGGTTTTGAAGCTGTTGCGAGGTATGTCCATGACAGGATAGCGTTCCGGTGTTGATTGACGTCCGGTCGCCAATCTGCCCCTCGTCTTTCAGTTAGTGGCTTGGCCATGCCGAACGGCAGTCAGTCAAAATCGAACACTATGTAGGCAGTGGCGCATGCTGTCCAATACGGATGCACGAGTGGATCAATACCTGTTCGGTATGTCTGCGAGGAAGGCCGCAAATGCCTTTGTGCCTCATCCTGTGTGATGGCGGGGTGGGATCTGTTGACCGTTCGGGACTGGGAAGTCCCTTTCATTCTAGTGTGGCAACTCGCTGCTCGAAGCCAAAAGGATCAAATGGATCAAATGGATGGCTTCGAGTAAGTTGGCACGTTCAGCCGCGGATGGAGTCCGGCAGTTTGTCCTCGATCAGCTTCAACAAGGGGGCGAACACCTTGGGGGTGCCGGCTACCAGATTGCCACTTTCCAGATAGGTTGCATCGCCGCGCAAGTCGCTGACGAGGCCGCCTGCCTCCGAAATCAGCAGCGCACCTGCTGCCATATCCCACGGCGAAAGACCGAATTCCCAGAAACCGTCGTACCGGCCGCAGGCTACATAGGCGAGATCAAGCGAGGCAGCGCCGGGGCGGCGCTGACCGGCCGTTTTCTGGGCCAGTTCCTTGAAAATCGCGATGTAGGTGTCAATATGATCAAACATCCGGTAAGGGAAACCCGTGCCAATCAGTGAGTCCTGCAGCTTGTTACGCTTCGAGACACGGATGCGTCGTTCGTTGAGGAAGGCACCGGCGCCTTTGCTGGCGGTAAACAGTTCGTTGCGATTGGGGTCAAAAACGACAGCTTGCTCAACCAGGCCACCTCTTGCCAAGGCGATCGACACTGCATATTGCGGCATGCCATGGATGAAGTTGGTGGTGCCATCAAGCGGGTCAATGATCCACTGGTACTCTGCCTCGTTGCTCCCCTTGCCGGCGGTCTCGCCGGACTCCTCTGCTAGAATGCCGTAGCTCGGATAGGCTTCCATCAGGACTTCGATGATTGCGGCTTCGGCGGCCTTGTCGACTTCGGTGACAAAGTCGTTGGGCTGCTTGGTAGTGACTTTGAGCAGGTCCAGGTCGTTGGAGGCGCGATTGATGATCTGGCCAGCACGGCGCGCTGCCTTGATGGCGATATTCAGAGTTGGATGCATGAGCTTAAAGAGCTGACGGGTGGCCGAGGCCGCCCGATTTATATTGGAAAGATCGAATTTTACACCATGAACCCTGAAGTCCTGCTTTCACGTATCAGAGTGGTGCTGTGCCGAACAAGTCATCCTGGCAATATTGGCGCGGCGGCACGTGCGATGAAAACGATGGGCTTGTCGAATCTCTATCTGGTTGAGCCGAAACAGTTTCCGGATCCGGAAGCCGACGCGCGGGCGACTTCTGCGGTCGACGTGCTGCAAAAGGCAAAAGTTACATCGTCGCTCAAAGAGGCGCTGGTCGGGGCATCGTTTGTCGTGGCGCTGTCGGCGCGTCAGCGCGACATCGGGCCGGTGATCGGGGCGCCGCGTGAAACGGTGGCGCGTCTGATTGCCGAAGCCGGGCAGGGCGAAGTGGCACTGGTCTTCGGCAATGAAACGGTTGGCCTGAGCAACGAGGAAATCCTGCATTGCCAAGCCGCGGTGACGATACCAACCAACCCTGAGTTCAGTTCGCTCAACCTGGGGTCAGCCGTTCAGGTTCTTAGCTATGAATGCCGGATGGCAGCCTATGCCGAGCAGCCGCCGGTGCTGGAACAGGGCGTCACTCCTTTTGCGTCTCCAGTGGCAACCCATGATGAGGTCGAGGGCTTGTATTCGCATTTGGAAACGGTGATGACAGAGACGGGCTTTTTCAATCCGGAGCAGCCAGGGCGTTTGTTGCCAAAGTTGCGCCGCTTGTTCGGACGGGTTCGCCTGGAAAAGGACGAGATCAATATACTCCGTGGTGTTCTGGCTTCCACCCAGGTTAAAACCGGGCACGGCCGCAAGAGCTAGACGGACTCAGGCAAAAGAACTGCGCATCTCCGTAGCCAGTGCATCGATTTCAGGGCGCAGGTGGCCGTATTTTTCTTCCAGCAGTGACATTTCTGAAGGCATCTCCGGCTGGTCCTGCATCAACCATTCGAAGTGTCCGCCACTGAGCATATTGGCGACGTAAATGATGTCCGACAGATTGCGAATGGTTGTCGGCGTTGGTCGCATGTGATCATGGTCGATCGTTGCCTCGACAATTTCCTCTGGTAATCCCAAGGCATTGAGCAGCGATACACCAATACTTTCGTGCCACTGGATGATCAAGTACTTGACACTGTCCGGGCGATGGCGAAGTTCCTCGTACTGGGTTGCACGATAGAGCATGTAGAAAGCGCCTAGATCGTGAATCAGTCCGGCCAGCATCGCTTCGTCAGGGTTTTGTCGGGTCATCCGGCGAGCAAGAATATTCGCCGCGGCAGCGCTATTGATCGAATGCTCCCACAGAGAATGCGTAATCTCGGAAAATTCGGCCATTCCCTTGGCGCGCATTAGCTGGGTCATGACAATCGACATTGATGCAGTTCGCACCGCATTGAGCCCAAGTCGGGCGATGGCAGATTTCAAATCTACAAGTATGCGCCCATCCGGGTTGAAGGCAACGGAGTTCGCCAGATGGAGGAGTTTCGCAGAAATCAGTGGCTCCACTGCTACGGCGCGGGCAATATTGGCAATGCTTTGCTCTGGATCGTGCAGTACTTTGCGCAGACGGAGGACAGCGTCGAAATAGGTGGGGAAAACAACTTCGCCGGAAAGCTCCTGGGCTATGTCGGCGAGCATCTGGAAGCGTTGCGACTTGAGCGCATCGCCTTTTTTGTCCTGATCGTTTTCTGAACCTGCAATCATCATGGCCCTATTATTCAACAAAAACCCCACCTTGTGGGCGGGGTTCTGGTTTCGTTTTCTGGCTTCTGGTGGGTGCTGAGGGGCTCGACCCCATGACATTCGCCCTGTAAGGGCTGCGCTCTACCAACTGAGCCAAGCCCCCTATCTATCAGCGCGAAAATTTACCGACTTCACTTGGCTGTGCATCAGCACTGCCTGCAGCTTGTCTTCGGGGTTTCGCGCCGATAAAGCAAATTAGTTGCAGGCGTCTTTCAGACCCTTGCCAGCGCGGAATTTCGGCGACTTGGCAGCCTTGATTTCCAGCGTCTTGCCGGTGCGCGGGTTGCGGCCGGTACGGGCGGCGCGCTCGCCGACGTAGAAAGTGCCGAAACCGATCAGGTTAACGGTATCGCCGGCCTTGAGGGCTCCCTTGATGGTTTCAACGGCGGCATCCAGTGCACGGCCGGCGGCAGCCTTGGAAATATCGGCTTGGGTAGCGATGGCGTCGATCAGTTCAGTCTTGTTCATTTACGTCCCCTAATGGATGGATTTGGAGTGGTGAAAACTTTGTGAGGACGGATTTATATATCTGGCGAAATCCTTGTGTCAAGCGGATTTTCGGGGGCTTTCCCGATGGCTTGGCAAAGGAAAGGAGGCTAGCAATAAGACGCTGGCATCCTTTCCTTGCAAATCAATGAGTAAGGACTGTTGCCGCGGCTGCTGCCTCGGCCGATGCCTGAACCGCAGAATCTGCCACCGCAGGTTCGGGAAGGGCTTCCGGCATACGCTCAAGAGCTCGTTCAAGGACCTGATCAATCCACTTGACCGGGACAATTTCGATCTTGTTCTTGATGTTGTCAGGGATCTCGGTGAGGTCCTTGACGTTTTCTTCCGGGATCAGGGCCGTCTTCAAACCGCCACGCACAGCGGCCAAAAGTTTTTCCTTGAGACCGCCGATGGCCAGTACTTCACCACGCAAAGTGATTTCGCCGGTCATGCAAACGTCGCAACGAACCGGAATGCCGGTGTAGGACGAGACCAGCGCTGTTGTCATTGCACTGCCCGCTGACGGACCATCCTTGGGGGTGGCTCCTTCCGGAACGTGGATGTGGATGTCGGTCTTCTCGAAGGCCTCGTCCTTGATTCCCAGGCGACGAGCCCGGGCGCGCACCACCGAGCGGGCAGCTTCGACAGATTCCTTCATGACGTCGCCCAGCGAGCCTGTGCGCAGGATGTTGCCCTTGCCCGGCATGTTGGCGCATTCGATGGTCAGCAACTCGCCACCGACTTCCGTCCAGGCCAGACCTGTTACCTGACCAACCTGATTTTCCTTTTCGGCCATACCAAAACTGTAGCGACGGACGCCCAGGAATTTATCGAGGTTTCTGGCGTTGACCGCAATCTTTGTATCGCGTTTCTTAAGAACAAGTGTCTTGACAACCTTGCGGCAGATCTTCGAGATTTCACGTTCGAGGGCACGGACGCCGGCTTCGCGGGTGTAATAGCGGACGATGTCGCGTATGGCGCTGTCGGCGACGGCGATTTCTGTCTTCTTCAGGCCATTGTTCTTGATCTGTTTGGGCAGCAGATAGCGCATGGCAATGTTGACCTTTTCATCCTCGGTGTAACCGGCGAGGCGAATGACTTCCATCCGGTCGAGTAGCGCAGCCGGGATGTTCAGCGTGTTGGCCGTCGCCACGAACATGACGTCGGAAAGATCAAAGTCAACTTCGACGTAGTGATCCTGAAAGGTGTAATTCTGTTCCGGGTCGAGAACTTCGAGCAGGGCTGACGAAGGATCGCCACGGAAATCCTGGCCAAGCTTGTCCACTTCGTCGAGCAGGAACAGCGGATTGCGCACGCCGACCTTGGTCAGACTGCTCAGAATCTTGCCCGGCATCGAACCGATGTAGGTGCGGCGATGGCCACGAATTTCGGCTTCATCACGGACGCCACCCAGCGCCATGCGCACGAACTTGCGGTTCGTCGCCTTGGCAATCGACTGGCCCAGTGAAGTCTTGCCGACACCGGGAGGGCCAACCAGACAGAGAATCGGCGCCTTGACCTTGTCGACGCGCTGTTGCACGGCAAGATACTCGACGATACGTTCCTTGACCTTCTCCAGTCCGTAATGATCGCCATCGAGAATTTTCTCGGCTTCGCGCAGATCCTTGCTGATCCGCGTTTTCTTGCGCCAAGGCAGGCCGATCAGCGTTTCGATGAAATTCCGAACAACAGTGGCTTCGGCCGACATAGGCGACATCAGGCGCAGCTTTTTGAGTTCGCCCTCGGCCTTGGCTAGGCCTTCCTTGCTCATTCCGGCAGCCTTGATCTTCTTGTCCAGTTCCTCGAGGTCGGCACCTTCTTCACCTTCGCCGAGTTCCTTCTGGATGGCTTTGACCTGTTCGTTCAGGTAGTACTCGCGCTGACTCTTTTCCATCTGGCGTTTGACGCGGCCACGGATGCGCTTTTCGACCTGCAGGATGTCGATTTCGGCTTCGAGTTGGGAAAGCAGGCGGTCGATACGGTCGCGGATGCTTTCCATTTCCAGTACCTCCTGCTTTTGCTCAAGCTTGAGCGGCAGGTGGGCAGCAATGGTGTCGGCCAGACGACCGGCATCTTCTATGCCGGCGATGGAAGAAAGCACCTCTGGCGGGATCTTTTTGTTCAGTTTGACGAACTGGTCGAACTGGGCAACCACGGCGCGGCGCATGGCCTCGATTTCGTGGTCTTCAACGCCCGGTTGCGCCAGCGGCACAGCGGTGGCCATGAAGACCGAGGACTGCACCTCAATGGCTTCGACGCGGGCGCGCTGGGTGCCTTCGACCAACACCTTAACGGTGCCGTCGGGCAGCTTGAGCATCTGCAGGATATTGGCCATGCAGCCAATGCGATAGAGATCTTCCGGTTCCGGTTCGTCCTTGGCAGCCGACTTCTGGGCGACCAGCAGGATGTTCTTGCCGGCTTCCATGGCCATTTCGAGCGCCTTGATGGATTTCGGGCGGCCAACGAAGAGCGGGATGACCATGTGCGGGAAGACGACGACGTCGCGCAGCGGCAGCAGCGGCAGTTCGACGGTTTCCGGGAGCGTGTTGGGGTTCGACATTACGATGCCTTTGAAATAGGTATGTGCCCCCTACGTGGGGGCGGGGAACCGCAATTCAAGTCCCGGCTCAGTTGGAGCCGGAAACCTTTGGCTGATCGGCGTAAATGAGCAGTGGCGGGGTGTCGCCAGTGATCATGTTTTCATCGATCACCACCTTTTCGACATTTTCCATGCCCGGGAGTTCGTACATTGTATCGAGGAGCGCATGCTCCATGATCGAACGAAGGCCACGTGCTCCTGTTTTACGTTCCAGTGCCTTTTTGGCGATGGCGGAAAGGGCGCCCGGACGAATTTCCAGTTCGACGTCTTCCATGTTGAACAGCTTCTGATACTGCTTGACCAGTGCGTTCTTCGGTTCGGTCAGAATCTGGACCAGGGCGTCTTCTTCCAGTTCCTGCAGCGTGGCGACCACCGGCAGGCGACCGATCAGTTCGGGGATGAGGCCGAACTTGATGAGATCTTCGGGTTCAGTTTCGAGAAGGATTTTGCCGACAGCCTTGCCGTCATCCTTGCTCTTGACCTCGGCGCCAAAGCCGATGCCGCCTTTTTCCGAGCGTTTCTGGATGACTTTTTCCAGGCCGGCAAAGGCGCCGCCACAGATAAAGAGAATGTTGGTGGTATCAACCTGGACGAAGTCCTGATTTGGATGTTTGCGGCCACCTTGCGGCGGGATCGAGGCAGTCGTACCCTCGATCAACTTGAGCAGTGCCTGCTGAACGCCTTCACCCGAAACATCGCGGGTAATCGAAGGGTTGTCCGATTTGCGGGAAATCTTGTCGATTTCGTCGATATAGACGATGCCCTGTTGCGCCTTCTCGACGTCGTAGTCGCACTTTTGCAGCAATTTCTGGATGATGTTCTCGACGTCCTCGCCGACATAGCCGGCTTCGGTCAGTGTCGTGGCATCGGCCATGACGAAGGGGACATTGAGCAGGCGGGCCAGCGTCTGGGCGAGCAGGGTCTTGCCCGAGCCGGTCGGGCCGATGAGCAGGATGTTGCTCTTGGAGAGTTCAACCTCACCGGCATTCTTGGCGCTATGGCGCAAACGCTTGTAATGGTTGTAGACCGCCACGGCAAGAATGCGTTTGGCGACTTCCTGGCCGATCACATACTGGTCGAGGATGGAGCTGATCTCGCGCGGCGTCGGCAGGTCTGAGCGACCGGCCTTGGCTGCTTCTTCGGGCAACTCGTCGCGGATGATGTCGTTGCAGAGTGCGATGCACTCGTCACAGATGAACACCGACGGGCCGGCGATAAGCTTTTTGACTTCATGCTGGCTCTTGCCGCAGAAGGAGCAGTAGAGCAGTTTTTCCGGGGTCCCTTTGGTCATCTGTAGCGCTCCGTTCAAGCCGCGTCGCGGCGGGTCAATACCTTGTCGATCAAACCGTATTCAGCTGCTTCAGCGGCCGAAAGGAAATTATCGCGGTCAGTGTCTTTTTCGATACGCTCCAGCGGCTGGCCGCTGTGTTCGGCCATGATCCGGTTGAGGCGGTCACGAATGGACAGGATTTCCTTGGCGTGGATGGCGATATCCGAGGCTTGGCCCTGGAAGCCGCCCAGCGGCTGGTGAATCATGACGCGGGAATTGGGCAGGGCAAAGCGCTTGCCCTTGGCGCCGGCGTTGAGCAGGAAGGCACCCATCGAGGCGGCCTGGCCGATGCACAGCGTCGACACGTCCGGCTTGATGAACTGCATGGTGTCGTAGATCGACATGCCTGCCGTCACCGAGCCGCCTGGAGAGTTGATGTAGAAGTAGATGTCCTTGTCCGGGTTTTCGGCTTCAAGGAACAGCAACTGCGCCACGACCAGGTTGGCCGTGACGTCGTTGACCGGGCCGACAAGAAAGATCACCCGCTCTTTGAGGAGGCGCGAATAGATGTCGTACGCGCGTTCGCCGCGGCCGCTCTGCTCTACCACCATGGGGACCATGCCGAGTGCCTGTGGATCCCAGTTGCTTGCGTTGTCGATATTCATGTCAGCCCTTGTCTGTTGCCGTTTCGTTACATTCAAGACTATTGTCGTTTTCGCGACAAGGTCCGGATTACTGATTCTGACCCATTAGTTCATCAAAAACCGCAGCCTTGTCGGTGACCTTGGCTTTGCCCAGGACCCACGCAACCACGTTGTTCTCGATGGCGACGCCTTCAACTTCCTGCAGGCGCTGCGGTTGGGCGTAATACCAGCGGATCACTTCTTCCGGGTGCTCGTAGCTTTGGGCGTTTTCTTCGACCATCGCACGAACTTGTTCCGGGGTTGCTTGAAGCTTCTCCGTTTTTACAACCTCAGCAAGGATCAGGCCAAGTGTGACGCGGCGTTTTGCCTGGTCGGCAAACCACTCGGGCTGGATCGGCATGTCCTTGACCTTCATGCCACGCTGTTCCATGTCCTGGCGGGCTGCCTGCATCAGGCGCTGGATTTCCATGTCAACCAGCGAGGTCGGCACCGAGATCGGGTTGGCCTTGATCAGGGCTTCCATGACCTGGTCCTTGAGCTTGCCTTCGATGCGACGCTTCACTTCACGTTTGAGGTTGGTTTCGATCTCGGCGCGCATCTTGGCCACGTCGCCGTCAGCGATGCCCATGCTGGTGGCGAATTCGGCGTTGAGTTCGGGCAGGACCGGAGCCTGCACTTGCTTGACGGTGACATCGAACTGGACTGTCTGGCCAGCCAGATCCTTGGCGTGGTAGTCGGCCGGGAAGGTCAGGTCGAAAGTCTTGGTTTCGCCAGCCTTGGCGCCTTCAACGGCGTTTTCGAAGTCCGGCAGCATCATGCCCTGGCCGAGGACGAAGGGATAATCGCTGGCCTGGCCACCCTGGAACGGGACGCCATCCTTCTTGCCGAGGAAGTCGATGACGACGCGGTCTTCCTTGGCGGCGGCACGGTCGGTATCTTCATAGGAGACGCGTTGCTTGCGCAGGATGTCGAGGGTCTTGTCGACTTCAGCGGCGCTGACTTCGAGGATCGGACGTTCGACTTCTGCGGTCGACAGGTCGCCAGGGGTAAATTCCGGATAGACCTCGAAAATGGCCGAGAATTCGATGTGCGTGGTGCTTTCGGTGGTCTTCGGCTCAATGCGCGGATAACCGGCGACGCGCATCTTCTTTTCGGTGACGGTTTCGCCGAAAACGCGGTCGAGTTCCTCGGACAGCACTTCGTGGCGAGCCTGGTCGCCATGCTGCTGCTTGACGATGCTGAACGGAACCTTGCCCGGACGGAAGCCAGGTACCTTCATATTCTTGCCCATGCGCTTCAGGCGCTGTTCCATGACCTTTTCGACATCGGCAATGGCGATGGAGAGGTCGATGCGGCGTTCAAGTTCGTTAGCTTGTGCAGTAGTTGCTTCCATGAGAGTTCCTTGTGACTTCGGAGCCGAAAAATAAAGCGGACAATAATATCACGGCAGGCTCACTGCCGGATGCTTCTACCCGGTGGCGGCCGTCTTCGCAGAATAGACGTCGTTCCCTGTAGACAGACAGTTTGGTACTTCGTATAATGCGCGCCTTCTTCAGCGGCGGCTGTAGCTCAGTTGGTAGAGTCCCGGATTGTGATTTTGGAGTTCTGTAACGTGACTAACTCGGTGTTTTCCGGTCTGCAACCTGTGACCGTCTGGGCCCATTTTGCAACGCTGTGCGCGATGCCTCGCGCTTCGAAGGCGGAGGCTGGACTGCGTGATTCCCTGCTGCAGTGGGCCTTGGCGCGCGGTTTGGCGGGTGTGGTCGATGTCGCAGGCAATCTGATTATTCGCAAGCCGGCGAGCGCTGGTGGCGAGGGGCGGCCGGGTGTCGTGCTGCAGGCGCATCTCGACATGGTTTGCCAGAAGAATGCTGATAGCGGGCATGATTTTTCTCGTGATCCGATTGTTCCTGAGTTGCGCGATGGTTGGCTGGTGGCCGAAAAAACGACGCTGGGGGCCGATAACGGGATTGGTGTGGCGCTGATTCTGGCGGCGCTTGAGGATGAAAGTCTTGTTCATGGGCCGCTTGACGCATTGCTGACTGTTGATGAGGAGGCCGGCATGGGCGGCGCGCGCGGCCTGGAGGCTGGCGTTCTGCAGGGCCGGTTGATGCTCAATCTCGATACCGAGGAATGGGGCGAGTTTTATCTGGGTTGTGCCGGCGGGCTGGATGTCAATGTCGAACGCTGTGGCATGGCAGAGCCTGTTCCGGCCGGATTCGAGGTGGTCCGGATTGCGTTGCGCGGCCTGCGCGGCGGGCATTCCGGCGTCGATATCCATGAGGAGCGAGGCAACGCGATCAAGCTGCTGGTCCGCGTGTTGCGTGAGTTGGAGGAGGTGACGCCGCTTCGGCTGGTCGATCTGGTCGGCGGCTCGGCGCGCAATGCCTTACCGCGCGAGGCGGTGGCGACAGTGGCCGTGCCCGGTGGTCGGGGTGGGCGCTTGGCGGGATGGCTGGCCGGGATGGAAGCCAGCTTGCGAGCGGAATTGCGTGGGATCGATGAGGGTTTGAGTCTCACGGTTTCGGTGGCTGAAGCGACGCAGGTCATGGCGGCAGCAGAGCAGGAAATCTGGCTAGGATCGCTGCACGCAGCGCCGCATGGCGTGCGGAGGATGAGCCGGCAGGTGCCGGGCGTGGTCGAGACGTCGAACAATCTGGGCATGGTCAACCTGCACCCGAATGGTGGCTCGTGCAACTTTATGGTGCGTTCGCTGATCGGGAGCGGCAGTCTGGCGCTGGCCGATGAAATTGTCAGCTTGTGGGCGCTGAGCGGAACGCAGGCTGAAAAATCGGGTTTTTATCCGGGCTGGGCGCCGAATCCGGCATCTGAGTTACTCAAGTTGTGTCAGTCGGTTTATCGGCGCGATTTTGCGGCGGAGTCGAAGGTGCAGGTCATTCATGCCGGGCTGGAGTGCGGCATCATCGGCGACAAGTATCCGGGGATGGATATCGTTTCCTTCGGCCCGACCATCCGTGGGGCGCATGCGCCGGGCGAGCGGGTCGAGATTGCGTCGGTCGAGCAGTGCTGGCGTCTGCTGCGGGCGATTTTGACGGAAATTCGGTAGCCCTCGCATCGGGAGGCGGGCCAAAATCATTTCAATTTTGGCCCTTTTTTCCGGTTGACCGTGGAAGTGGCCTAGCGGCGCCGAATCGCCTCGCGGCGGGCCAGCCCGAGCTTGGTCGAGCGTTCCATTTTTTGCACGAAGGCCGGGAAGTCGAGGCCGAACTTGGCGCGCAACTCCTTGGCGTAGTTGTGCAGCCAGCGCCAGCGCGGTTCGAAATGGCGTTCCTTGAAGGCGTAGAGCACGTGGTTGCCGTCGTCCGGGACCGAAATCACGATGACCTGGTCGTCGAAGACGTGCATCGCTTCGCCGATCAGTCCGGCGTAGGTTTCCTTTTCGCCGGCCAGGTTGATGACGAGAACGCCGTTGCCCGAAAGCTTGGCGTAAGCGTTGTCGAAGAATTCGCGGTTGGCCAGGCTGGGCGCGAAGCCGGTTTTGTCGAAGGCGTCGACGAGCAAGGCGTCGATGCCTTTTTCAGTTCTTTCAAGGAATTCGGCACCGTCAGCTTCGAGAACCTGAAGGCGATCATCGTCGGGTGGCATGAGAAAGGTGTCGCGGAAAGCGATGACGTTGGGGTCGAGTTCGACGGCAGTCAGTTGCGTGCCGGGCATGCGCTGGTAGCAGAACTTGATCAGCGAGCCGCCGCCGAGGCCGATCAGCACGATGCGTTTCGGCCGCGGCAGGAAGAGCAGGAAGGCCATCATTTTCTGCGTGTAGCGGATGGCCAGGTCGTGCGGCGCCTTGAGCGACATTTCGCTCTGCATGAGGCGGACGTTGAAATAGAGGAAACGCGATTTGCCGTCGTCGATGACGAAGGGCTTGGGGTAGCTTTCGTCGAGCAACTGGGCGCGCAGTTCGCCTTCGCGTGCCCATGATGGCTCATGCATGAGCAGGGTGCCCGTTTCGACTTCGAACGGGCTGGGCATTTCGTACAGCTGGTTCAATCCGGTAGATCGGCGGCGTGGAGCAGAAAGACGAATTCGTCGCCGGCGACGGTGTCGAGCCAAGTGAAGGGCAGCGTCGGGTAGGCGGCTTCGAGATCGTCGCGGTTGTGGCCGATTTCAACGATGAGGATGCCGTTTTCGGTCAGATGCTTCTTCGCTTCGCGCAGGATGATGCGCGTGAAATCGAGGCCGTCTTCGCCCGAGCCAAGGGCCAGTTCCGGCTCGTGCAGGTATTCCGGTGGCAGCGCGGCGACCGATTTGGCGTTGACGTAGGGCGGGTTGGAGATGATCAGGTCGAACTTGCGGCCGGCCAGCTTGGCGAAGGCGTCGGACTGAATCAGTTCGACTCGGTCGGTCAGGTGGTAGTCGGCGACGTTGCGCTCGGCGACGGCGAGGGCATCTTCGGACAGGTCGACCGCAGCGACTTCGGCATTGGGGAAGGCGAGGGCGGTCAGGATGGCCAGGCAGCCGGAGCCGGTGCACAGGTCGAGGGCCGATTCGATGGCCCACGGATCGTCGATCCACGGCGTGAGCTGTTCGTCGAGTAGTTCGGCGATGAAGGAGCGCGGGACGATGACGCGGTCGTCAACGTAGAAACGGTGATCGCCGAGCCAGGCTTCGTGGGTCAGGTAGGCGGCCGGCAGACGGTCCTGGCAGCGGCGCGTGTAGATGTCGAGCAGCAGTTCGCGCTCATGCGACAGCAGGCGGGCCTCGAGGAAGGGTTCGAGGCGGTCGAGCGGCAGGTTGAGCGTGTGCAGTGTCAGGTACACGGCTTCGTCCCAGGCATTGTCGCTGCCGTGGCCGAAGAAGAGCTGGGCGGCATTGAAGCGGCTGACGGCATAACGGATGTAGTCGCGAACGGTGAACAGTTCGGTTTTGGCGGCAGTAGTCATGCGGTCAGGAGTTGTTCCAGGATGCGGCGATAAATGGCGGAGAGCTTGGGCAGGGAGTCGACTGCGATGCACTCGTCGATCTTGTGGCTGGTCGCGTTGACCGGGCCGATTTCGAGCATCTGCTGGCAGATTTCGGCGATGAAGCGACCATCCGAGGTGCCGCCGGTGGTCGATAGCTCGGTGGCGACGCCACAGATTTCGCTGATCGCCGTGCTTGCTGCGTCGGCCAGCGGGCCACGGCCAGTCAGGAAGGGGCGGGCGCCCAGCGTCCAGTGGATGTCGTAGTCCAGATTGTGCTTTTCGAGGATGGCGCGCAGGCGCTGTTGCAGGCCTTCCGGTGTGCTGGCCGTGGAAAAGCGGAAATTGAACTTGATTTCCAGTTGACCGGGGATGACGTTGGTCGCGCCGGTGCCGCCGTGGATGTTGGAGACCTGCCAGGTGGTTGGCGGGAAGTATTCGTTGCCTTCATCCCAGCGCGTCGCGGCCAGTTCGGCCAGGGCCGGGGCGGCTTCGTGGATCGGATTGCGACCCTTGTCCGGGTAGGCGATGTGGCACTGGATGCCCTTGACGGTGAGCGTGCCGGACAGCGAGCCGCGGCGGCCGTTCTTGATCATGTCGCCGAGGGTGTTGACCGAAGTCGGTTCGCCGATGATGCAGAAATCGAGGGTTTCGCCGCGTGCCTTGAGCGCTTCGACGACGATGGTGGTGCCGTCGACGGCATCGCCTTCTTCATCGGAAGTGAGGAGGAAGGCGAGCGAGCCGGGATGGTTCGGGTTGGCCGCGATGAAGGCTTCGACCGCGGTCACCGAGGCGGCGACCGATGACTTCATGTCGGCCGTGCCGCGCCCGTAGAGCATCCCGTCGCGGACTTCCGGGGCGAACGGCGGCGAGGTCCATTTGTCGAGCGGGCCGGTCGGTACGACATCGGTGTGGCCGGCAAAGACGAACAGCGGCGCGGTTGTGCCACGACGTGCCCAGAGATTGCTGACGCCGTTGCGGTTGATGTATTCGATGCTGAAGCCAAGCGGCTTCAAGCGCTCGCTGATGATTTCCATGCAGCCGCCGTCTTCCGGCGTGACCGAGTGGCAGGAAATGATCTGCCGGGCCAGTTCAAACGTAGGGTCGGACATCAGTTGGTTTCTTCGTCGTGGTCGGCCAGGCTCAGCGTGAATTCCTTGAAGGAGGTGCCTGCTTCGCTGGTGCTGTCGAATTCGAGCGCGACGTCGGTCTTGCGGTCGTCCTTGCCATTGCTGCTGCCGAATTCGGAGTTGTTGATCAGCCACGACAGGTTGGTCGGCGAATCGGCATTGGCCAACGCTTCGTCGATGGTGATCGTGCTGCTGCTGTAGAGCCTGAACAAGTCCTGCTCGAAAGTCTGTGATCCCGGGGCCAGTGTCTGTTCCATGGCGTCCTTGATGCCTTGCACTTCGCCGCGCTCGATCAGCTCGCTGATGTGGCGGGTGTTGAGCATGATTTCGCAGGTCGGGATGCGCTTGCCATCCGGCTTCTTGACCAGACGCTGGGAGATGATGGCGCGCAGGGCGACTGAGAGGTCCAGGAAGAGCGCCTGCCTGTTTTCCGCCGGGAAGAAGCTGATGATGCGGTTTAGCGCGTGGTACGAATTGTTGGCGTGCAGCGTGGCGAGGCACAGGTGGCCGGTTTGCGAGTAGGCGATGGCCGCCTGCATGGTTTCCTTGTCGCGGATTTCGCCGATCAGGATGCAGTCCGGGGCCTGGCGCATGGCGTTCTTGAGGGCCGATTGCCAGTCCATCGTGTCCATGCCGATTTCGCGCTGATTGACGATGGATTTCTTGTGCTTGAAGAGGAATTCAATCGGGTCTTCAACCGTCAGGATGTGGCCGGAACGGTTGGCATTGCGATGGTCGAGCATCGAGGCAATGGTCGTCGACTTGCCCGAGCCGGTAGCGCCGACGATCAGGATCAGGCCGCGCTTCTCCATGATCAATTCGCCGAGGATGTTGGGCAGGCCGAGGTCATCCATGGCCGGGATGTTGCCCAGGATGAAGCGGATGACAATGCTGGTCGAACCGCGCTGACGGAAGATGTTGACCCGGAAGTTGCCAACATTCGGCACACCGAAGGAGAGGTTCATCTCCCAGTTCGCCTCGAAGGTCTTGATCTGGTCCGGCGACATCAGTTCGTAGGCGATCTTCTCGATCATGTCCGGCAGCATGACCTGCTGGTTGACCGGGAGCGTGTTGCCCTGGATCTTGATATGGATAGGCGCGCCTGCGGATATGAAGATATCCGAGGCCTGCTTTTCAGCCATCAACTGGAACAGTTTGTCGAGAATCATGACAAGACCTTCTTGGTGGTTTTACTTACGGGCGCAGCAGCTCGTTGATGCTGGTCTTCGAGCGGGTTTGCGCGTCGACCTTCTTGACGATGATTGCGGCATACAGGCTATACGCGCCGTTGGCCTTCGGCAAGGTGCCGCTGATCACAACGGATCCGGGCGGGACGCGACCGTAGGTGACTTCACCGGTTTCGCGGTCGTAGATCGGCGTGCTCTGGCCGATATAGACGCCCATGGAGAGCACGGAGTTTTCACCGATGATGACGCCTTCGACGACTTCCGAACGGGCGCCGATGAAGCAGTTGTCTTCGATGATGGTCGGGTTGGCCTGCAGCGGCTCAAGGACGCCGCCGATGCCGACGCCGCCGGAGAGGTGCACGTTCTTGCCGATCTGGGCGCAGGAACCGACGGTAACCCAGGTGTCGACCATGGTGGCTTCATCGACGTAGGCGCCGATGTTGACGAAGGACGGCATCAGTACGGCATTCTTGGCAACGAAGGAGCCCTTGCGGACGATGGTGCCCGGGACGACGCGGAAGCCGCCCTGACGGAACTGCTCTTCGCTCCAGCCTTCGAACTTGGTATCGACCTTGTCGTAAAAGCGGATGTCGCCGGCTTCCTGGACGCGGTTGTCGCGGACGCGGAAGGAAAGCAGCACGGCCTTCTTGATCCACTGGTGGGTGACCCAGTCGCCGTCAATCTTTTCGGCAACGCGCAGGGCGCCGGAGTCAAGCATGCCGACAACCTGGTTGATGGCGGCGATGATGTCGGTCGGGGATTGCGGGGACAGCTCGGTGCGGCGTTCCCAGAGTTGTTCGATGATGGCTTGTAGCGGATGGCTCATGTGCTGTTCTCTCTGATTACAGTTGTTGGGCGAATTGGCGAATACGTTGGGTGGCCTCGAGGCATTCGGCCAGCGAAGCGACCAGGGCGATACGAATGAAATTGGCCCCCGGATTGACGCCGCGGACTTCGCGCGCCAGGAAGCTGCCGGGCAGGACCACGACATTATAGTGTTCGAGCAGGCCGCGGGCGAACTCGCTGTCGGCGATGGGAGTTTTGGCCCACAGGTAGAAGCTGGCGTCCGGCATGCCGGTGCCGAGCACTTCGGCAATCAGCGGCGTGCAGGCGGCGAACTTCTCGCGGTACTGGTTGCGGTTGTCGAGGACGTGCGCCTCGTCGTTCCAGGCGGCGATGGAGGCGGTCTGCACCGGCGGCGACATGGCGCAGCCTTGGTAGGTGCGGAACAGCAGGTATTTTTTGAGAATGGCCGCGTCGCCGGCAACGAAGCCGGAGCGCATGCCCGGCACGTTGGAGCGCTTGGACAGGCTGGAGAACATGACCAGCCGTTCGTTCGAGCGGCCAAGCAGCTTGGCGGCCTGGAGGCCGCCGATCGGCGGGTTGGCTTCGTCGAAATAGATTTCGGAATAGCACTCGTCGGAAGCGATGACGAAGCCGTACTTGTCGGAGAGGGCGAACAGCGTCTTCCAGTCGTCGAGCGACAGCACCTTGCCGGTCGGGTTGCCCGGCGAGCAGACGTAGAAGAGCTGGACGCGCGCCCATTCTTCTTCGCTCAGGCTGGCGTAGTCGAAGGCGAAATCGTTGTCCGGCAGATTGTTGAGGAAGCGTGGCTCGGCGCCGGACAGGTAGGCGGCACCTTCGTAGATCTGGTAGAACGGGTTCGGGCTGACGATCAGCGGAACGTGGCCCCGGCTGGTGTCGATGACCGTTTGCGCAAAGGAGAAAAGCGCCTCGCGCGAGCCGTTGACTGGCAGGATTTCGGTTTCCGGATTGAGCACCAGATCGTAGCGACGCTGGCACCAGGCGGCGATGGCTTGACGGAGCACCGGGACGCCCTGCGTCGTCGGGTAGTTGGCCAGGCCCTTGAGACCGTTGGCCAGCGCATCCATGATGAAGGCCGGCGTTGGATGTTGCGGCTCGCCGATGGAGAGCTTGATCTCCTTGTATTCCGGGTTGGGCGTGACGCCGGCGAACAGGGCGCGCAGCTTTTCGAAGGGGTAGGGCTGGAGTTGGGCGAGATGCGAATTCACGTCGGGCGTCGAATGGGTGTAAAAATGTCAATTATCCTCGAAAACCTGAACGCTGCCTTGTGAACAAACGCCGAATTCCCTTGATGATCGTCGCCGCCTCGCTGCTGGCCGCCTGCGCCATTGGCTATCAGGCCCGCGGCAGCCTCGGCGATGTGCCGGGCGAGCTGCGCGGCAAGGGCTTTCCCGGTAATGCGAGTGGCGGCGGGCGGTTCATTCTGGCCGATCGCGATGGTCGCCTGCAATGCGACGGGCAGCTCTCGCCGCCGGATATTTCGCCAAATCCCGGCAGTTGCGAGGGCGAGGCCGGGAAAGGCGTCGTCCGCTGCAACGACGGCCGCGAAGTGCCAGTGCGGTGGACGGCGATTACCTGTCGTTCATTCGAGGGCGGCGGCGAAGACAAATTCGGAAATCGGCTGATTTTTCGGGTTGACCGTAGAAAGTAGCTTTCCGGCCGGCGCTGTTGAAATAGTTGGCGCCTGATCCGGTCTTGTCATGGAGGGCAATTGAATGTCTGGTGTATTCATCAGTTACCGTCGTGACGACCAGGCCGGTTTTGCCGGGCGTCTGGCCGATGTTCTGGCCGCGACCTTCGGCGCGGACAATGTGTTTCGCGACATCGAGGATATCCACCCGGGCGAGGATTTTGTCGTTGCCATCGAGAAACAACTGGCTGCCGTCGATGTGATGCTGGTCATGATCGGCCCGGTGTGGCTGACGGTGAGCCGCAATGGCATTCGCCGCCTCGACGAGCCGGATGATTTCGTCCGCCGGGAAATCGAGGCAGGCCTGAAATCAGGCAAGACGGTGTTGCCGGTGCTGGTCGGCGGGGCCGCGATGCCGGCGGAAAAGGATTTGCCGGCGTCCATGGCGGCGCTGGCCCGGCGCCAGTCGTTCATTCTCTCGGATAGCGGATGGACATCGGATGTGGCGCGGCTGGTCGAGGTCATCAAACCGTACTTTCCGGCCAGTCGTCGTCCTGCACGGCACTCCGGGCTGCTTTGGTGGTTAATCGCCCTGGCCGTGAGCGTGTGGCTGGTGGTTGCCTTGACAGGCAACTGGCCGGGGCGGTCATCGGATGAGGCGAAGCCGGGTTCCTCTGAACTGGCACAAAGCCTGTCCGGGCACTGGGTGGCTACCGTCAAATACGACTGGGGCGCCGAGCACGCCGAGCGTTTCGAACTGCGTCCGGAAAATGGCGAGGTGCATGGCACGGCCAGCTATCTGCGGGTGGCGCGGACCGTCGAGCAGGGCGTCATCAAGGGCGAGCAGTTGAATTTCGTCACCCACAGCCAGGAGACGGTGGGTGGTGCTCCGGGCCGCGAGGTGACCCATCGTTACCGCGCTGTGCTCAAGGCCGGTGAACTCCATTTTGTGCTGGAAAGCGGTGGTGGCTACAGCGTCCACCCGCCGGTCGAGTTCGTTGCCCGGCGGGAAGCCGGGCGGTGATGGTTGCCAGCTGGTCAGGCGTGTTTTTCGCCGCCTGATTCGGTCAGTTTCTGCACGATCAGGCTGCCGATCATGTCGCCTTCGACATTGACCGCCGTGCGCACGGTGTCGAGGATGCGGTCGATGGGCAGCAGGATGGCGATGGCGGCGGTGGGCAGGCCGACCGATTCGAGCACCAGCACCATGCTCAGCATGCCGACGCTGGGAATGCCCGGGGCGCCGATGGCGGCAAGCATGGCGACGAAGAAGATGATGAGCTGGTGGGCGAGGTCGAGCTCGATGCCGGCCAGGCGGGCGACGAACAGCGCGGCGGCGGCTTCGTAGAGCGCCGTGCCGTCCATGTTGGCGGTGGCGCCGAGCGGCACGACGAAATTGGCGATGTCCTTTTTGACGTGCAAATGCTGTTCGGTGCAGCGCAGCGTGATAGGCAGCGTGGCAGCGCTCGAACTCGTGGCGAAGGCGGTGATCAGTGCTTCCTTGGCGCCTTTCCAGAAACGCAGCGGCGACATCCGGGTAACTAGCCAGAGCAACAGCGGCAGGACGACGATGCCGTGGAACAACGTGGTGCCGACGACGACGCTGATGAAATGGGCCAGGCTGGCGAGCAGATCGGCGTTTTGCGTAGCGACCAGTTGCAGCAGCAGTGCGGCGAGACCGAACGGGGCAAGGTGCATGATCCAGCCGACGACGAGCAGGCAAAGCTCCTGCAATTCCTGAATCAGCACGCGCAGGTTCTTGTAGCGCTCGCCGCCGATGACCAGCGCAATACCGAGAAAAAGCGCAATGATGACGACGGCCAGAATGTCGCCCTGGGCCAGCGCCTTGAAGGGGTTCTGGAACAGGCCGCGCATGAACTGGGCGATGTAGTCGGGCAGCGGCATCTGACGCGCCTGGAAATCCCGCGTGGCGTCGGCGAACATGGCCAGGTGCAGGCCTTCGCCTGGGCGGAAGAGGTTGGCGGCGCCGAGGCCGAGGACAATGGCCAGCGCCATCGACAAGGCAAAAAAGGCCAGCGTGGTAGTCCACACTCGGTGCATCTGCTGATGGGCGCGCAGGTTGGCGACGCCAACAACGATGGACGAAAAGACCAGTGGCACGAGCACCATGCGCAGCAGATCGAGAAACAGGTTGCCGAGCATCTTTGCGCCGTACAGCGTGTTGCCGACGACGGGCGCCGAAGCTGGCTCGGTAGCCAGCCATAGACCGCCAGCAATGCCGAGCAGGCAGCCGATCAGGATCTGGGTGTTGAGCGAGGGACGGGGCATCGGGTGCGTTGAGGTAGAGGCTGCGCCATTTTAGCGGCATCGGCAAGGTTTTCGGGTTAGCGGTCAGCCCTGTTTCGTTTCAATTTTGGCCGATTTTTCCCGTTCACCGTCGGAATCGTTGTGCGAACAGGCTATGCCGAAAGTTCTAGAAAATGATGCAGAATAGCTGCTCCCCAGCGCCCAATAATTAATAACAATGCCATCCGATTTTTCCGCTGCCACGCTCCGCCGCCTGTTGCTGGCGCTGCTGCTTTGCTTGCCCTGTTCCGTGCGGGCCGCAGCACCTGAAAAGGTGGTGTTGCAGCTCAAGTGGTTCCATCAGTTCCAGTTCGCCGGGTACTACGCTGCCAAGGCCCAAGGCTACTATGCAGCCGAGGGGCTGGATGTGGATATTCGCCCGCTCGAACCGAAAAAGACCGTAGTCGAGCAGGTCGCCTCCGGCGAAGCGCACTACGGCATCGGCGATTCCGGGATCATTGCCGCCTATGCGCAGGGGGCCAGGATCGTGGCGCTGGCGGCGATCTTCCAGCACGATCCGCTGGTCTTCATCAGCCGCCGCGAGGCGAAGATCATCAGCCCCTACGAAATGAAGGGCAAGCGCCTGATGTATGACAGCCAGGGCAGCGACGAGGGCCCGTTGCGTGCCATGCTGGCCGATGCCGGGGTGACGCCGGGCTCCTACACCTACGTTCAGCACACCTATGACAAGGACGACCTGGCGAGCGGCAAGGTGGACGTCATGTCGGCCTATCTGACCGACCAGCCGTTTTATTTTGCCAAGCGCGGCATCGCGATCGACATCATCAATCCGCAAAGCTACGGCATCGACGTCTATGGCGACATGCTGTTCACCAGCGAAAAGGAGCTGGAAAAGCATCCCGATCGCGCCGAACGCTTCCGGCGCGCCAGCCTGAAAGGGTGGGAATATGCCTTGGCCCATCCCGAAGAGTTGATCCAGCTGATCCGGCAGGAATATCAGAGTGCCCTCAGTCTCGGCCATCTGCGTTTCGAGGCCGAGGAAACCCGCAAGCTGATCGTGCCGGACAGCATCCCGCTCGGCTTCATCGATGCGGGCCGTCTGCGCCGACTGGCCAACGTCTATTCCGAACACAAATTCGCGCCGCGCCTGTCCGAGAAGCAATTGCAGAGTTTCGTGTGGGGCAATCGCCAGTCGCTGGCGCTGACGACCGAGGAGCGGCAATGGCTCAAGGAGCACCCGGTCATTCGCGTCGGCATCGACCGCGACTTCGCCCCCTACGAGTGGCTCGATGAGAAAGGCCAATTCATCGGCATGAACGCCGACATCCTGCGCCTGCTCGAAACACGCCTTGGCGTGCGTTTCGAGGTGACCAAGGGGAAAACCTGGCAACAGACCCTCGACATGGCGCGAGCAGGGGATCTGGACATGCTGACGGACGCGGTCAACACGGCGGAACGCCGGGCCTACCTGGCCTTCACCAAGCCGTTCATCAGTTCGCCGATTGTCATCATCAACGACGGTCGCAATGGTTTCATCGGCAATCTCGGCAATCTCCAGGGCAAGCGGGTGGCGGTCAAGCAGGGCTACTTCATGCAGGAGGTCCTGGCGCGCGAGTACCCGAAAATCGAGCTGGTTCCCACGGTTGACGAGCTGGCTGCCTTCGAGCTCATCGAGGCCGGCCAGACGGCCGGGTATGTCGGCGACGCACCGGCGCTCAATTACCTGATCCAGCAGACCGGCGCGCTGGACTTGCGATTTTCCGGCAATACGGAATTCACCAGTGGTCATAGCATGGCGGTCACCCATCGTCATCCCGAGTTGCTGAGCATTCTGGACAAGACCCTGGCGGCCATACCGCAAAACCAGATGGACGACATTCTCAATCGCTGGATGAGCGTGCGCATCGAGCAGGGCATTTCGAAGGAAAAGGTCCTGCTCTATGGCCTCGTCATTCTCGTCGTGTTGTTGCTTGTCGCCCTCTGGAACTATCGCCTGCACCACGAAGTTGCGGCGCGCCGGCGGGCGGAAGAGAAACTGGCGGAGTTCAGCCGGGATTTCGAATCATTTCTCGAACAAACCACCGACTTCATCTACTTCAAGGATGCTGACAGCCGTTTCCGCTTTTGCAGCCAGACGCTCGCCAACATCACCGGGCACGCCAGCTGGCGCGACATGATCGGCAAACATGATGTTGACGTTTTTCCGCCGGATGCCGCGCGGATCTATTCCGAAGAGGAGTCGCCGGTCTTTGCCGAAGGCAAGCCGCTGTTGAACAGGGTCGATCCCTACTACGACCCGCAGGGGCAGCCGGGTTTCGTGCTGACCAACAAATGGCCCTTGTTCGACGGGCAGGGCAAGGTCGTCGGCATCTTCGGCATCAGTTGCGACATCACCGAGCGCATGCGGATCGAGCAGGAGATGGAGGCCTATCGGAACGATCTGGAGAGCATGGTCGAACTGCGCACGGCCGATCTGAAATCAGCCCACGCCAAGTTGCTCGACACCCAGTTTGCGATGGAAAAGGCCGGTATCGGCATTCGCTGGATCGACGCCAACACCGGCCGGATTCTCTACACCAACCACTATGCGGCGGAAATGCTGGGGTACAGCACGGAGGAGATGCTCGGCATGAGCGTCCAGGATTACGACCCCAATTACCAGGCGGCAGAGCAGCAAGGGCTTGTCGAGCATCTTCGGCAGGAAGGGCAGGGCGAAGTCGAAACGCTCAACCGTGCCAAGGATGGTCGCCTGATCCCGGTGGCGATTTCCACTTATTTCATTCCGGCTGACGGAAACAATCCGGCGCGGCTGATCGGCTTCGTCAAGGACATCACCCAGCGCAAGGAAACCGAGAAGCTGCTGCATGACGCCAAGGAGGTGGCCGAAACAGCGAACGTGGCCAAGAGCGCCTTCCTGACTAACATGAGCCACGAGATTCGCACGCCGCTCAATGCCATTACAGGCATGGCTCACATCCTGCGGCGTACCGGCCTGACCCCGGTGCAGGCCGAGAAGCTGGGCAAGATTGAAGCGGCCAGCTCCCACCTGCTCGAGATCATCAACGCCATCCTCGACCTGTCAAAGATCGAAGCCGGCAAGTTCGTCCTGGAGAACGTACCCGTTCATATCGAGACCATGCTCGGCAACATCACCTCGATGCTTTCCCAGAAAGCCGTGGAAAAGGGCGTCGCCTTCAATGTCGAAACGGTTGCGCTGCCGCACAACCTCCATGGCGATCCCACCCGCCTGCAGCAGGCCCTGCTCAACTATGTCGCCAACGCCATCAAGTTCACCGAGACCGGCCGAATCACCCTGAGGGTCAAGGAGACGTCGCATACCAGCGAGACGGCCACCCTGCGCTTTGAAGTCGAGGACACCGGCACCGGCATTGCTCAGGAGGTCATCCCCAAGCTCTTTGGCGCCTTCGAACAGGCCGACAACTCGACGACGCGCAGGTATGGCGGCACCGGCCTCGGCCTGGCGATCACCAAGAAAATCGCTGAAATCATGGGCGGAGAGGCTGGTGTTACCAGCACCGAGGGCCAAGGTAGCACCTTCTGGTTCACGGCTGTCCTCAGGAAGGACGGGCAGACAGCCACGAAATCGGTCAGCGCCGAACTCGAAGCCGCCGAGCGGGCGATCCGGCGCAACCATGCCGGCAAGCGCATTCTGCTGGCCGAGGACGAACCGATCAACCGGGAAATTGCGCAGATGCTGCTCGAGGACGTCGGGCTCGAGGTCGACCTCGCCGAAAACGGCCGGGATGCCGTCGACAAGGCCAGTTCAGGCCGCTATGCCGTGATTCTCATGGACATCCAGATGCCGCTCATGGATGGCCTGGAAGCGACGCATCGAATCCAGCAGCTGACCGGCCGAGAAGCGACGCCCATTCTGGCGATGACGGCGAACGCCTTCGCCGAGGACAGGGTTCGGTGTATGGAGGCCGGGATGGACGACTTCATCGCCAAGCCGATTACCCCGGAGATCCTCTACGTCACCCTGTTGAAATGGCTGGGCCAGGTGGAGCGTTGAGCGCCATTCTCGCGGTATCGCCCGATTCCACCATGCCCGCTGTGGTGCGAGGATTTCGATTTTGGCTGTTTTTTCCGGTTGACCGTGGGAGTGGGAAAACCTCTCGGGGCGGAGGAGCAGGCCGGTCAACATCCTGGTGCTATCCGGTTTTGTTTGACCGGACGTACCAGGATGGGGCGCCCCAGACCCACTGACCGCTCTTGGCAGTCTGACCGCACCGCTGCGCCGGTAGTCATGGTCGGGTGAACTCAACGGAGCCCCGGAAGATTGCCTAGCTGGGGGCTTTGCTGAGGGTCGAAGCCGGCGGCAGATAGGCGGGCACCTTGTTCTTCACGGCCGGTTGCGCCTTGAGGTAGGCAAAAATGGCGCGCAAATCCCTTTCAGGGAGCGAGGCGATAGCCTGCCACGGCATGGGCGGAAGGATGGGGCGGGCGACGCCGACGTGCTTGCCGGTGCGCATGGCCTGGATGAAATCCTGCTCGCGCCAACTGCCGATACCGGTCTCGCGGTCCGGCGTCAGGTTGCTTGAATAGGTCGTTCCCCACGGGCCGCTGAAGGCCGTCATGCTGGCCGAACCGGCCCAGTTCCAGGCGTTGTCGAGCTTGGGCGAAGGCGGCAAGCGGAGTTCTTCGGGGTGGCCGGAAAGTCCCCGGCTCATGTCTTTTTCAGGCCCGTTGGCACCCATCTTGAAGGGGGTGTGGCAGTCGACGCAGCCACCATAGGCGATCAATTTTTCGCCTCGTTTAACCTGTGCCGAGTTGTTGTCGGCAGCAAGGGTGGCGGTGTTGAACAGGGCGCAGGCCAGGGTGGTGGCGATGAGGGTGTTGGGTTGCATGTTTTTTCCTTTTTGAATATTGAGCTTGGCGATCAGGGCTTTTTTGCAGGCGCGGCCGGGCTCGTTGCCAGTGGCTTCGGGGTCAAGACTGCTCCGGTCGTTATGCGATGGAGTGAGTCTAGACCGCCCGAAAATGCTGGCAAGACAGCCGAATGCTGCTTACGATTCTTTTAAGAAACGCTGAATGAAGATTTAAGAAGAGGCGAGCCAAGCCCGCGAAAATCAGTTCTCGACGAGCTGCAGCGGGTGGTCCACTGCCAGCGAGAAACGGCCGCGCCCGGTCTTGGTCAGCCGGATGCCGGCGTCGCGTTCGTCCAGTCGGCGCTGCAAGAGCACGAGGCGTGCTTCGAGGTTGTCGCTGACGCCCGGCAGGCGGATGCGGGGATCGACCCGCAAGCCCTTGTTGGTAAAACTGGTGCGCCGACGTTCGGCAAAATCGCTGAGCAGTACCCAGAGTATGGCCCCGGCGACGCCCTTGATCAGGTAGTCGTCGTCGATGAAAACGCTGTCGGTGGCAGCGAAGTGGCGAATTGTCAGCGGTGTGCCGGCGACGGCTGGAGCCGCTTCTTCGTTGCTGGCCGGCTCGTCGGGCAGATCGTCGGCCGGCAGGTGGTGGACGATGGCGAGACCCAGTTGCGCGGCGAAAGTGACCAGGGCGTCTTCTTCGTCGTAGCCGAAATGCAGGTCGGAAACGCTCTCGACGTAGAGCACGCCGAGCAGGCGGCCGGCGACGCTGATCGGCACGGCCATCTGGCTCGCTGCATCGGGCAGGCCGGGCAGGGGGATGGCCGTTTCCAGGGCATCGGCCTGACCGTCGGCCGCGATGCCGTCGCGCACGGTACGGCTGTAGGCGTACTCGCTGTTGGTGAAGCCGATCCGGATCGGCGTGCGTTCGCGGGCGCAGATGCCGATGACGCCGGTACCAACCGGAATTTCCGAGCCGATGCCGGATTCGGAGTAGCCGCGGCTGGCCAGGGTGTAGAGCCGGCCGCGCGCCTCGTCGTGCATGAGCAGCATGAGATGGGCGATGCCGAACTCGTTTTCCAGGCAGTCGACCGCTTTTTCGAGCAGGCATTCCAGTGTGTTGCAGGTAGCCAGGCGGTCGACCGTCCGGCGCAGGGCGTTCAGGCAATTGACCGGTGGCGGAGGCGGCGCCACGGTCTCGCCGGCCACCTGTTCGATGTTCAACACACGGTAGATGTCGGCGCCGAGCAACTGAAAGATGCCGGCCATGCCGGTATGCGAGGCGATTCCGGCCAGTTTGGCCCGCATCCGCTCGAAGAGCGGGCCGGCCGCCTCGGTACGCAGGTAGTGCAGGGTCAGCCGGAATTGGGCACCGGTCAGGTGGCTGGTCAGTAGGAGGCGCACCGGCGAGTCGGCCAGGATATTCTGCCGGGTGCGGTTGAAGAACTGGTAGGACAGCGCGACGTGCTCGTTGTCGATGAACTCGACCTGGGAAAGGTAGGCCAGGTTGGGCATTCCCTCCTTGTCGCAGGTGGCGATGTGGCCCGGGATGATGCCCTCCAGGCATTCGCGGATGGTTTCGAGGCGCAGGGTCATGGCGCAGTGCCCAGCGGGTCGCCGGCTTTCGGCCCGGGCGTCTGGGTGAAGGCGGCGTTTGGTGTATAGACCACGGTCACCAGATCGTCGACCGTGTAGGCGAAGAGCGCCCGAATTATGTTCTCCGGCATGCCGAAGGGGATTACCTCTTCGAGGAATTGTGGAATGTGGGATTCGATCACGGGTAGATCGGCCGGATCGAAAGGCAGAATCTGCGCATCGACACCTTTCAGTTGCACGGTGCGGTTGCTGCTCGGCAGGTTGAAGACGTTGGCGACCCGGCTAGTGTTGCGGATATTTTCGAGTAGTTCGGCCGACTGCGAGCGCTTGATGAATACCGCAACTTGACGCCCGCCGTCGATGAGTTTGCAGCCCAGGCCGCGGCTCATGCAGGGCAGGCGATCGACATTGCAGGCGGCCAGGCTGATGCTGACTCCGGTCTGGATGAAGGCGGCGTTGTCGCTGTCGAGCATGGCGGTTGGATTATTTGGGGTGTCGGGATGATTTAAACATAGCAAGCCGCCGTTTGTTATTTCAAATTTGGCCGTTTTGTCCGGTTGACCGTGGAAGTCAGGAAATCACGGTTTTTTGAGCTTTTCTGGCCGAGCAATTGCCAGGTCTATAGCCTTCCAGGCGCGTTCCAGGACTGCCAGCGTGGCGGGTGTGCTTTCGCCCGGACGGGTCGCATAAAGCGCTATGACCAGGCGTTCATCGAAATCGATGTAGAGGCTGGTGCCGTGCGCCCCGATCAGGGCAACCCGATTCGGGGAACCACCGAGATGGACGAAGCCGTATCGCTGCTCACTACCTTTTGCGAGGCCCTTGATTTCGGCCGAGCGCATGCCCGATGAGGCGGTCAGCGTTTCGATGAACCAGGCCGGAATTTTGCCGCGATTTCGGCTGCTCCGGGCATCGACCAGAACCTGGCCCAGTTTGGCAAAGTCGCGCAGCGACAATCCCAGCCCGGTCGCCAATTCGACGCCTTGCGAGTCACTCAGCCAGATGACGGGATATTCCGGCGGGTGGCGGCTGAGGAGTCTTTCGCAAAACAGTTGCGCGAGTGGCGTGGCATTGCTCTCGGCCAATACGCGGGCCAGCAGATCATCATCCGGGGTGGCGGCAAAGCTGGTCGTTTCCGGTTCGTCCAGTGGCTTTTCCCAACGCCCGGCTTGAGAGAGCCAGGCATGGATGCCGTTGCCGGCCTGATTCGTTGTCCAGCCACCCGCTTGTTGCCAGGATTCGAGGTCTTCCGGCGTCCACGCATGGCGTTCCTTGCTTTCGAGCAGGCGCCGGATCGACAGCTTGCGCAGACCGGCTGACGGCGGCATGTTGGGAAGAAAACGGCTGACCGACTTGTCAGCGGCCAGTTTGCCCTGGCTGACGCTCATGGCGCCGAGCAGGTTGAGCAACGGACGGGTTGCTTCGAGCAATAGCCTAGGTTTGTCAGGTGTCAGCCCATTGCGATAGCGTTCGGTGACAACCCGGCCGTTACGCAGGACGACGAGACCATCGGCGTAAAGGCGACTGTCGAGCAGGAATGCGAGGTCGCGCCGGCTACCATCGAGCGGATCGACAACCGGGAAATCATCTATCGGGGGTAGCTTGACGACCGTGCGCTGGCCATCGCCAGCCGGGGCCTGCCGCCAGGCGGGCATGAATACTTCGCCGACTTGCAAAGTCAGGCGCTGGTTTTCAATGGCCAGCCAGTTGCTCTTGTCGATCCAGGGGCCCAGTTTTTGTGGCCCGACCGGCACCTGCTCAAATTGGCAGGTCGAGTTCGCCGCCCACGTGCCCGTGGCGATGAACAGTGACAACAAGGCTGCAGGCAACCGGCGGATCATTTTGTTTTCTCCTGAAATTAATTGTTTTTGCCCATCAGCCGTTCGCTGGCTTCGCGCACCACATCGTTCAAATTGCCATGCTGCTTTTCTCTCGCCCGCAGCCAGGCTGCATCACCCGTATTTTCGGCGACCGCCTGCTTGAGCGGGCTCAGCCAGTGGGCGCAGTCCAGTTCCCGGGCGTCCTCCGAAACGGCTTCGAGCAAGTCGGCCAGGGTTTGCTTCAGTGGCGTCTGGCATAAGTTGACCGGATCGGAAATCATCGCCTCGAGGCCATAGCGGCAGGCCTGGAATTTGTTGTAACGGGCAACATGGGCCTGTTTGGCGGTATGTAGCGGCGGACGGGTGCGCAACAGCCAACGGGCAAGGGATTGGGCCAGGGCAGCCAGCGAGGTCGCTTGTTCGATGGTCAGCGGCGTATCGCAGACCCGTATTTCAACGGTGCCGAATTCCGGTTTCGGCCGGACGTCCCAATACAGATCCTTGATGCCCTGGGCGATGCCACAAGCTTGCAGGAAGGCGAAGTGTTCGGTGAATTCCTGCCAACTGCCCAGCGGCGGGCACTGTCCGCTCAGCGGAAAGGCTGAAACGGCGTTGAGCCGGGCCGACTGGTAGAAGCTGTCCACACCATCGACAAAGGGGGAGGAGGCGGATAGGGCGATGAAGGCTGGCACGTGAACGCCGAGCGCCTGAGTCAGCCAGATGGCCTCGTCGGCCGAGGTGCAGCCGACATGGATGTGCTGGCCGAAGACGGTGAATTGCTTGGCCAGGTAGCCGTAGCGCTGGTAAATGTCATTGAAGCGGTCGCCGGGACAGATGCGTCGTTCCGGCCAATGGTGGAACGGGTGCGTGCCGCCGCCACAGACCCCGATGTTGTTGCGCTCGCAATGCTGGCGCAGGGTGTCGCGCAGGCCGCCGAGGTCAGCGGCAATGCCGTCGACGGTCGACTGCGGCTGGGTGCTGATTTCGATCATGCTTTCGGTGATTTCCAGCTTGATCTCGCCGAAACGTTCGTCGTAATCGAGGCTGCCGAGCAGGTCGGTGGCGCCTCGCGTCAGGTCGAAGTCGCGCTTCGAAACGAGTTGCAGTTCGAGCTCGACACCCAGGGAAAATGCGGCGCTGTCCTTGAAGTCGCCCAATGCTTTGGTTGTCATGCGATACCTCCTTGACTGCGCTCACCGCTCTCGCATTCGCCCGATTTGTGCAGCGCCAGTCGGCACAAGGCAGGGCCGACCAGTTCCATCATGGCGGCGGCGAACAGGGGCAAGGTCAGGGCCGAACGGCCGACTTCCGGATACAGACTGGCGAGTTCGTAAGCCATGAAGACCGCCGTGGCCGATAGTGGCTGGATCCCCATGCCGACCAGCAGGCGTTTGGGCAAGGGCAGGCTGCCGCCCGACCAGGCCATCGCCCCGGCTTTGGCCGCCGCGCGGACCAGCAGCAGGCCGAGTGCCTGCAGGCCTGCCAGCCAGGTGAAGTCCTGCCAGGGCAGGGATGCGCCGACGATGACAAACAGCACGATGGCGAGTAGCCAATGTCCCTCGGGCAACGCGGTGTAACGCAGGGTTTGTTGCCGGTCACGCGAAGCCAGCAGAACGCCCATCAGAAAGAGCGTCAAAAAGACCGGCACGGCGAGCATGCGTGCGATGCCGACGGCCAGCAGGGCGCAGGCAATCAGGACAAAAACCTGGGCCAGCGAGCCTTTTGGCAGGGTTTTGGCAATGCGCAGCGCCAGCCAGGTGCCAAGACCGCCGACCAGCAAGGCGCCGATAACCACCCATAGCGGATGGACAAGGGCATTCAGCCAGTCTTCGCTCAGTTCGGCGTGAACGATGCCGAGCACGAAAGCGAAGGCGACAAAGGAAGCGGCGGAGCCAATCGCCGTGTGCAGGATGATGCGTTCGGTGACCTGGCCCTGGGCTTTGGCTTCCTCGATGGTCAGCAAAACGACAGCCGGGGCTGAAGCCATGGTCACGGCGGCCGTGGCGGCCGCCCAGGCGGGGGTCAGGCCGACCAGCCAGAGGGCAAAACTGAAGATCAGGGCAAACGAGAGCGTGATGTCGGCCAGGGTGCTGCGCAACAGTTCGGGATTGCGGCGCAGCCAACTCAGGTCGAGACGCCGGCCGACCTCCATCATCAGCAAACCGAGCGCCGCGTCGGCAATCGGTCGTGCCTGGGCCAGCGCCTCGATGCCGATCCAGGCCAGCGCTGACGGGCCGAACAGGATGCCAGCCAGCACGTAGCCGATGACTTTTGGCCACTTGAGATGGGCGTGCAACCATTCGCCGAGGAGCAGGCCGACGACGAGGAGCAGGCTGAACAAGGCCAGCGAGTCGATGCTCTCGGGAAAAGGCGGCAGGAAGAACAGGCGTTCGAGCAGGCTTTCCCAGATGGTGCGCAACGGCGAAATGATCGTGTCGATCATGCCTGGCCCCTTGCTACGGTCAACGGCAAAAAACCGTCAAAAATCACCAACGTCGGCCTCGTGCTGCACTCAGAAATTCATCAAGTATCGGATTGCAGTTCAGCAAATCCGGCGCGCCCGGCGGGTGAAACTCGGGGTGCCACTGCAGGCCGAGAACATAGGGTTTGCCTTCGAGACGGATCGCTTCGATCAAACCATCTTCGGCACTGCGGGCCTCGACGCGCAGCCCCTTGCCGAGGGCCTTGATAGCCTGGTGATGAATCGAAATCACCTTGCTGCTGCCCTGGTCGGGATACAGCTTGGCCAGGCCGCTGCCGGCCTCCCACATGATGTTGTGGGCGTGCTTGTCGTAATCCTCGTGAACGTGGACTTCCGGCGCTTCGTACTGTGTCGCGATGTCCTGGTACAAGGTGCCGCCCAGCGCCACGTTGATCAGTTGGGCGCCCCGGCAAATGCCGAGCACCGGCCTGCCGGCTTCCATGAATTCGTGCAGCAGCTCCATTTCATAGGCATCACGCAGGCGGTCGCCCGCCCACTCGGCTTGCAGCGGTTGTTCCCCGTAGGATTGCGGGCTGATATCGGCGCCGCCCTGCAGGACCAGCCCGTCGAGGTATTGCGGATAGTCCGAGAGGCGGATGCTGCTCCGGTGCACGATGCCGTCACCGCTCACCGAGGGGATCATGAAAACCATCACCTCGCGTGACATCACCCAATGCGCCACCGACTGTTCAAGGTACTGCAGGGACTTGGACTGCAGCCCGGTGGCCCCGGGCAACGGATGGTAAATCCGGGCCGAAAGCCCAATACGCAAAGGGCGTCTGCTCATGATGTGCCTCCATTGTTCTCTGCTGCTATTCCGCTGCTGGCTGAGGTCGGAAGTCGAGTCGCTTCGCCGAACCCCTTGATTGCCGTTTGAGTCGCCAGCGGGCCAAATAATTGCATCAGCAGGATCGTTGCCATCAACATGCCAACCAGCCGGGCATCCATCCCGCTGTAGAGCATCTGGGTGTTGACCAGAAGTACCAGGGCGATGCTCGACATCGGTTGCAGGCCGATGCCCAGAAACACGCTCTCACGCGCCGTCAGGCCGATGCTTTTGCGTGAAATCAGGATGGCCAGCACCTGCCCTGCCAGTCGTGCCAGGGCAATCAGAATGGCCTCCAGCCAATAATCACGCAGATAGGCAA
>VIKE01000001.1:0-124533 GCA_008080565.1 Rhodocyclaceae bacterium
AAGGACTCATCGGGATGGGAAAGCACGTGGTCATGAACGGTATTTCAACGGCCTGCTAGTGCTGGATGGGCCGCAATCAATACAGGCACTGCAGCAACCTTGTCGGTATTAGATAACAGCATCGACTACGTTTTTACTGATCCGCCATTTGGCGAAAACATCTTTTACGCAGACTTAAATTTCCTTGTTGAGTCTTGGCACCGCGTGACTACTGACTCAAGTCCAGAAGCTATCGTCGATAAATTTAAGAAAAAGGCGCTACCGGAATATCAACATCTAATGCAGAGTTGCTTTGCAGAATACTATCGAGTTCTTAAGCCGGGGCGATGGATGACCGTAGTGTTTTCCAACAGCAAGGCGGCAGTCTGGAATGCGATCCAAGTGGCTCTGCAACAGGCTGGTTTTGTGGTTGCTGAGGTGACTGCGCTAGACAAAGTACAAGGCAGTTATCGCCAAGTGACATCGACAACAGCCGTTAAGCAGGATCTGATCATCTCGGCTTACAAGCCTAATGGCGGACTGGAAGATCGCTTTAATCGCACTGGTGCGACTGCTGACTCGGCATGGGACTTTGTACAGACACATCTTAAACAACTCCCTGCGGTAAAAGTCACAAAGGGAGATTTTCCTGAGTTGTTGAATATTGTCGAGCGCGACCCTCGTCGTATTTACGATCGCATGGCGTCTTGGTTCATCCGTCACGGCACGATGGTGCCGATCTCAACGCCTGAGTTTCTGGCGGAGTTGCCTGCTCGCTTCCGTGAGACTGATGGCATGGTCTTCCTCCCAGAGCAACTGGTAGAGTATGAGAGGGCGCGTTCACGTATTCCACAAGTCAAACAGGCCGAGCTCTTCGTCTCCGACGAGCGCAGTGCCATCGATTGGCTGACCAGCTTTTTACTCAAGCGCCCGTCGACCCGGTCGGAAATTCATCCGGAGTACATTCCGCAGATTGGTTCTGCCAAGAGGAAGGGTGAAATTATTCCAGAGCTGGCTCAGTTATTGGAAGACAACTTCATTCAGTACGACGGCACCGGTGAAGTACCCAGTCAGATACACGCCTATTTGTCATCGAACCACAAGGACCAGCGCAATTTGGACAAGAGCGATCCTGCGCTGATCGCCAAGGCCACGGACCGCTGGTATGTGCCCGACCCGAACAAGGCACAAGACCTGGAGAAGAAGCGCGAGAAGGCGCTCCTGAAAGAGTTCGAGACCTACAAGGCCTTCACCGGGCGCAAGATTAAAGAGTCTCGCCTTGAAGTATTGCGAGCCGGGTTTCGGGCTGCCTGGGCGGCAAGAGATTATCAGACGATCACCAACATCGCCAACAAACTGCCGGACGAGACGCTGCAAGAGGATGAAAAACTGCTCACCCTCTATGACTTGGCGCTGACCCGTACCGAGGACGGGATCTGAGCGTGGCGGGTAGCGGCTTCAAGGTTGGCGATTGGTGCTGGCTTACCCGGCAGGCGATGTCTTGCCGGGTGATCGAACGCACGGATGCGTGGGGCGAGATCGCCTATCGGGTTTGGCTGCCAACCAAAGACGCTGTGGTGCGCGCCCGGGCATCCGACTTGGCATCCCTGGCCAGTATCCGGCCATCGGTTGATCAAATCCTGCATGCCACTGCCGCTGCGAAGTTGCTCGACGCACTCGAAGACAACCTTTTGCTGGCACCGATCCAGTCCAGCGTGGTGCCCTTGCCCCATCAGTTGTATGCGCTGAACCGAGCCATCAGCCGTGACCGCATTCGTTATCTGCTTGCTGATGAGGTGGGCTTAGGCAAGACCATCGAGGCCGGGCTGGTGCTGCGCGAGCTCAAGCTGCGGGGACGTGTAAAGCGGATTCTGGTGGTAGCACCCAAAGGGCTGGTGCGCCAGTGGCAGGCTGAAATGCGTCTGCACTTCGGCGAGAAATTTCAGTTCATCGAGCCTTCCGAACTGGCGGCTTTTCGTCAGTGGCGCAACGGGGGAGCTGGTGAGGAAGAAAACCTGTGGCGCATGCACGATCAGGTGATCTGCTCACTGGATTCGGTCAAACCACTGGAAGGTCGGCGCGGCTGGAGTCTCGAGCAACTGAATAATTACAACCGCGAGCGCTTTGAAGACCTGATCTCGGCATCGTGGGATCTGGTCATCATCGATGAAGCTCACCGCATGGGGGGCAGCACCGAGCAGGTGGCGCGATACAAGTTAGGTGCGGCGCTGGCCGAGGCTTCGCCCTATCTTCTGCTGCTGTCCGCGACGCCGCACCAAGGCAAGACAGACCAGTTCATGCGCTTGATGCAGTTGCTCGATCGTGAGGCTTTCCCCGACGAGGGCAGCGTTAACCGTGACCGGGTGCGCCCGTTTGTGATTCGCACGGAGAAACGCCTGTCCATCAATGCCGAGGGGCAGCCCCTCTTCAAACCTCGTGTCACCCGTTTGCAGGCGGTGGCATGGCAAGCACGACATAACGCCCAGCAGCAGTTGTATGAGGCGGTAACAGACTACGTGCGACATGGCTACAACCAAGCAATGGCGGCCAAGCAGCGCCACATCGGCTTCTTGATGATTCTGATGCAGCGCTTGGTGACCTCGAGCACCGCCGCCATCCGCACCACGCTAGAAAAACGTCTGGCGCTGTTCGAGGAACCACAGCCCCAAGCCTCTCTGTTTGGAAGCACTAGCGAGGAGGACTGGGCAGATCTGGACGGCCAATCGCAGGTGGATTTGGCAATGCAGGCGACCGGCTGGGAGCTGGAGAAGTCAGAAGTTGAAACACTGCTGAAGCTGGCCCGAGAAACGGAAGCCTCGGGCACGGACGCCAAGGCCGAGGCTTTGCTGGAACTGATCTACAAGCTGCAACAGGAAGAAGGTGCCCCGGAGTTGAAGGTGCTGATCTTCACAGAGTTCGTTCCCACCCAAGCCATGCTGGCAAATTACCTGGAAAGCCGAGGTTTCTCGGTGGCCACGCTCAACGGCAGCATGGATCTGGACGCTAGAACCCGGGCGCAAAAGGTGTTCTCGCAAGAGGTGCGCGTCATGATTTCAACAGATGCAGGTGGAGAAGGCTTGAACCTGCAGTTCTGCCACGTGATCGTCAATTTCGACATGCCGTGGAACCCGATGCGAATCGAACAGCGCATTGGCCGTGTAGATCGTATTGGCCAGCGCCACGTGGTGCGCGCCATCAACTTCGTCCTCGAAGATACCGTGGAACATCGGGTGCGTCAGGTTCTGGAAGAGAAACTGGCGGTGATCGCACAGGAGTTCGGCGTCGACAAGGCCTCCGACGTAATGGATTCGGCCGAGGCCGAACCGCTGTTTGATGAGTTGTTCGTGCATGGCCTGCAAAACCCCGAGGCCATCGAGCAGGAATGCGAGGCCGTGGTGTCGCAGTTGCGGGAGACCTTGGCCGAGTCGAAGAAAAATAGCGATCTGCTATCGGATGCCCATGAGCTTGAGGCTGAGGATGCCCGCAAATGGCGTGATCACCCGGCACAGTTCTGGTTGGAACGGGCCATCACCGCTGGCTTAACCGCACGCGGCGGCTCTGCCCTCAAAGACGGTAAGGCATGGCGAGTTAAATGGGCGGACGGTAGCGAATCGGCACAGGTGTGCTTCGATGCCCGAACTGCCGATGAGAATCCGGAAATTGAGTGGGTAACGATGGAGGATGCGCGTGCGCGTGCCGTCATCAGCGAGCTGCCGCGTTTTGTTGCTGGACAGCCGCTGCCGGTTATCCGTGTCACGGGCTTGCCGGACTCGGTACGGGGAATTTGGTCGCTGTGGGAGATCAGCCTGGCCGCCGAGGGCTTGAGCCGGAAGCGTTACCTGCCTGTGTTTACCAATGAGGAAGGCCGCGCTTTTGTGCCCACGGCGAAGCGTGTGTGGGACTTGTTGCTCACCGAAACCGTCGAAGTTAGCGCGGCGACAAGCGCCGAGGATGCGGCGAAATGGTTTGAGGCTGGCTTGATGGCAGCAAAGAACCAAGGGGAGCGGATCTTCACCGAACTGCTGGAGGCGCATCGAACCCGGCTGGAGGAAGAACGCGAACGTGCCAACTATGCCTTTGAAGCCCGGCAGCAAGCGATCGGTCGTATCGGTTTGCCGGCCGTGCGTGAGCATCGCCGCAAGCGTCTGCTGCAGGAGCATGAAGCAAGGTTAGCCGCGCTGGCGGATGCTGAGGCCAGCGTCCCGGATTTGAATGCCGTGATGATGGTGCGGGTTTCTGACGAGGTGTCGTCCGCTGAAACCGTGAGGGAGGCACAAGCGGTATGAGTCAGTGGATCGAACGAATTCTCAGCCGTTTCACCGCTGACCTGGATCGGCTCTGGGTTGCTTGCGATCCGGATGATGTTTTGCTGGATGAAAAGCTGCTGGCGGAACTGCGTAGCCGTGGCTTCGAATTGATGCTGTACGAAGACCCTTTTGTGTTTCGTACAGAGTTTGAGGAGCGTTATCGCGTTGCCTGGGATCGAGGAGAGTCTGGCCCAACGCCCTCTCTGGTGGTCCACTGGCGAGGATCGGATGCCAGTGAACTGCCCTGGGACATTGGGCACTACGGTCGTGTGGTCAGCCTGAGTCTGGCCCAGCTGTTCCCCCGCCTGGCCTACAACGTCGTCAAACAGGTAGAGCCAGAACATCTGGCCGCTCTGTTGGACGCTCACGACACCGAATTGCAGGGCGTGCGCGGCGAAAACGAATCCAAGGACTTTATCTTGGAGCGTGTCTATCAACTCTCGCCGCGATCGAGCATTCGCACCGATGTCGATTTCTGGCGGGAAGTGCTTCGCATGCACTTTGCCAATCGATCGCTTCCATCCGTATTCGCTGAGCACGCGGCAGGCATCATCCAAGGTAAAGGCTTGTTTGTTGGCCAACCTGTCGCCACTTGGCTTGCCTCGAAGAGCGCCTTGCTGCGTGTGGTGCAGGATGCCTGGCAACATTATCTTGCGGATTTGGGGATGGATGGGGCACGTGTTGCTGAACCAACTCCACCAGATTATGTGGAAAAAGTCCGCATTCCTTTCGATCATACTGATGTGCAAGTTTTGGTCGATTCAATGTTCTTGAATGGATCGTTACACCCGCTAGCCGTTCATCTGGTACCGGCAGGTGCTCCAAGCTGGATTAAGGCCGGAATCGTTCAAGATCCGGCAGCGCGCACTTCTCTGGTCAAGAAGGGAATTGCGAAGCTGATTGAGGTAACTCCGACTTCCGCCTCCACGCATAAGGAGTGGAGTGAGTTTGCCAAGCAGTATGGTGAGGTTCTGGCGCGCGTCCATGACCTGGGCAACACCAGTACCGGCGAAATAATAGCTGAAGTTCATGGGCTCACTAAGGCGTTGCAGGCACAATCTGACCTAAACCTACAGGCGTGGGTTGCAGCCAAGCACTATGCGGACCTGAGTACACTCTCATTTCACAATGGCCCGGTGATGGTGCATCGGATTCCGGATTACTTGAGCTCACGACGGAAAGCGATTGGCGCCGACAAGATCGCTCTATTGGTTTTCGACGGGTTGTCCATTGATCAGTGGGTGCAGATTCGCGAGCGGTTGATCGAGAGCACCAAGCGCTTTGCCTTTGATGAGGGTACATCCTTTGCGTGGCTGCCCACGGTGACTTCGGTTTCCCGTCAGGCAGTGTTTTCTGGACGGAAGCCCCGTGAATTCGAAGACTCCATCGGGCATACCAACAAGGAAGAGTCCTTGTGGAAGGGGTATTGGCAGGAGCAGGGATTAAGGTCGAACGAGATCATGTATCAACGTTCGCTGCGCCAGATTGAGCAATTGGACGCGTTGGCAACTGATCTCGATGATCGTCGACCAAAAATTCTTGGCCTTGTGATTGATGAGGTTGATGATCGCCTGCACAAAGAGCGATCGAAGCAGGATGTTGCACTATGGATTGCGAACTGGTTGAAAACCGGCTTTGTTGATCGTTTGTTTTCCATCCTCCTTGATAGAGGATTTCATATCTATCTGACAGCAGACCACGGCAATGTGGATGCGATAGGGGTAGGGCGGCCAACCCAGGGGGACATCCCCCTGACTCGCGGTGAGCGGGTGCGGGTGTATCCCAGCGAACACTTATTGGCCGATTCTGTAGTTGCCTACCCAAATACGGTGAAGTTGCATATTTCGGGGCTACCGGCAAACTTCATACCGTTATTCGCAGGCGGAAGAACGGCTTTTGTTACCGACGGTGAGCAGGTGGTTGTGCACGGTGGTATCTCGGTGGAAGAGCTGATCGTCCCGTTTGTGAAGGTTAATTATGTGATTGGTAAAGAATGAAGACATCATCTCCTAAAATTGGGTTTGATCGGTTCATTCAGCTTGATTGGGCAGCTGCGGCACTGAGAGTTCGTGCGGGAACGGCTGGGCTAGATGATCTGAATGAACTGCTCGATACAGCCGAGCTTGGCGTTGAGGCCAGAAAAAAAACAAGAACCGTCCTGAATCGGCTGTGGCTAGAACCGCGCGCAGAATTGTCTGCCTTTGCTGAGCAGGGAATCAACCTATATAAGGCGCAACCTGATGTTCCGGTCGCAGCATTGTGTTGGGGAATGGCTGCTGCAACTTATCCGTTTTTTGGCAAGGTGGCGGAATTGATCGGCCGTCTGTCTGCAATACAGGGGGATTGTGCAGCTGCAGAAATACATCGACGCATGTGTGAAACCTACGGTGAGCGCGAGGGTACCCGGCGCATGACCAATATGGTTATCCAGAGTCAAGCAAGCTGGGGCACAGTCGAGCGTGTTGAGAAAGGCAGGCGAGTCATTCGTCTGGCGCCTATGACCGTAGACAGTGACGAACTGACGGTTTGGCTGATCGAAGCCGCTGTGCGCTACGCGGGAAAACCTATCCCCGTCACCAGCCTGCAGTCGCTGCCCGTGCTCTTCCCGTTCACCCTGTCCCGACCGCTAACCTATGTGGTATCGAACAGCCAGAACCTATGCCTCCGGTCGGAAGGGCCGAGTAACCAGTTCGTTGCGCTGCGTGCCACCCTTTGAGGACAGACATGAATACAAAAATTGACAGCACAGGTGCGCAAGCAAACTGGTTCGTCGGCGCGAGCTACGGCGGTACCGATGACCAGATGCCGCGATTTCTTGCAGAGGGGATTTGGGAGAACGGCTACGACGACAAGCTCCTCGACATGGTGCGTTCCATGCGACCTGGAGAGCGGATCGCCATCAAATCGTCGTACACACGCAAGCACGGTCTGCCCTTCGATAGCCGAGGTAGAGCAGTCTCGGTCCTTGGCATCAAGGCGATCGGCACGATCACAGAGAACCTGAACGACGGAAAGCGTGTAAAGGTGGACTGGGCCAAGGTCGAACCGGTACGAGAGTGGTACTTCTACACTCACCGGGCAACGATTTGGCGTGTGCTGCCTGGCGAATGGATGAACGATGCTCTGATTGCGTTCGCGTTCGAAGGCAAGCAGCAGGATGTGGATCGTTTTCGCAACGAGCCCTTCTGGCGAGAGCGTTATGGTACGAATTCGCCAGATAAGCAACGCTTCCAGTGGACGGATTTCTATGAGGCAGTGGCTGAAAAACTGCTGACCTACGCAGATGACCGAACCAAACTCATCGAAGGTATCCACGAGATTGCGTCGCGCGTGCCAGGGCTAAGCTACCTGCAGGACAAGTTTCCAGATGGATCCAGTGGTCCGCTGCGGGATATTTGCCCGTTCACCGCGATAGGGACGTTTAACCGGTCAATGACCGATGCCAACCGCAAAACTATCGCGAGTGAACTTGCCAAGTTGCTGGGGGTGACTGTACCGGTACCATCCTCTTTCGAAGGCATCCCAGTTCTCAACAACCAACGCTCCTGGTTTTTCGCTTATGCCGACAAGCGAGGAGCAGGCGACATCGATGCGTTATGGAAGGTATTCGTTGCCGCGAGCAGGATGGGCGATGACGACCAGGCGGACACTCGGGACACCTTCGTCCAGACTTATGACGAGGCAACCCAAGTATGGGGGGTTGCCTGGAATCTATCGACAGGTCTCTACTGGACACATCCGTGGGAGTTTCTGACCCTTGATAGCCAGTCGCGCCATTACATCAACAAGCGGCTCGGCCTGAATGTCGCTATCAGTGGTCAGCAAGGTCCCTGTGATGCGCGAAGTTATCTGAAACTGCTAGACGATTTGCGTTCGCGCTTCGGTGAAGATGGCTATCCGGTTCACAGCTTTCCGGATCTGTCTCTCGCGTCATGGATGTACAAAGACCCGGTCGACGAGCCTGTTCCGGTCGGCAATGTTGGTGATAGCGCAGCAGAAGATCAGGCGACCGAAGGTGAGGTTCGCGAAGCCTTTCAAGTGGCGGCGCCTATTGTTCCGTACTCGGTCGAAGACATTCTCAAGGATGGATGTTTCCTTGAGCGGGCCGAAATTGACCGCTTGCTCGATCGTCTTCGTAGCAAGAAGAACCTCATTCTTCAGGGACCTCCGGGGACGGGAAAGACCTGGTTGGCCAAGCGGCTCGCGTTCGCGCTTATGGGGCAGAAAGACGACAGCAAGGTCCGTGCAGTCCAGTTCCACCCCAACTTGTCCTACGAGGACTTTGTTCGAGGTTGGCGCCCGACTGGTGAAGGCAAATTGTCGCTGGCTGACGGCGTTTTTATGGAAGCCATCAAAGCCGCATCGAAGAACCCTTCATCGAAGTTTGTCGTGGTGATCGAGGAGATCAACCGCGGAAATCCCGCTCAGATCTTTGGGGAGTTATTGACGCTGTTGGAGGCCGGCAAACGAACACCTAACGAAGCGCTAGAGCTATGCTATCCGGATGCAGACGGCAAAAGGCGTCCCGTCCACATTCCAGAGAATCTCTATGTCGTCGGCACCATGAACATCGCCGACCGATCGCTTGCGCTGGTTGACCTGGCTCTACGCCGCCGCTTTGCCTTCGTTGGACTGGAGCCGAGGTTAGGTTCTGTTTGGCGAGACTGGGTGGCGAAGGAGTGCGCGGTCGATTCGGCGCTGGTGGCAGATATCGAGCGCCGAGTCGCCCAATTGAATGACCAGATTGAGGTGGATTCCCGTCTAGGGAAGCAGTTCAGGATTGGCCACAGCTATGTGACACCCGCGCATCGACTGGAGGCCGGAGACACGAAGAAATGGTTCCGGCAGGTCGTAGAGACTGAAATTGGTCCACTGCTGGAGGAATATTGGTTCGACGCGCCCGATGAAGCACAGAAGGCACTTGAACGACTGACTCAAGGTTGGTGATGAGTGCCGTTGCAGTACAGGTAGCGACCGAATCCGCCAGCACTGAGGGGTTCATCGGGCGCATTCCGGTGCGCAACCTCTGGCTGCTGATGCTCTATGCCTCGGACCTGTTTCGCACACGTGGCATCGGAAATGTCGGCCTGGAAGACAACCCGGACGATCTGCCAGACCTGGTCGCTGAGATTCTTGCCCGTGCAGTTGAGGTGCGACAGCGTCGTCGCCTGAGTCTTGGCTATCAATCTCGTGACCAAGTGATCAATCGTGTGCGTGGCCGGATCGATGTATTGACCACGGAACGTCATCAATTGCTGGATCGGGGCTTGGTGGCGTGCCGGTTTGAGGAATTCACCACCGACACGCCACGTAATCGCTTTGTTCGTGCAGCCCTGGAATCCGTTTCCAGGGTCGTACGGAGGAAAGACATTGCGCATAGGTGCCGTGCACTTGCGAGTGGAATGAAGGCGATGGGTGTATCCGGCGAGGCACCGACGCGTGCTCAAATGAGTACAGACCGTTTTGGCCGTAACGATTCAGACGACCGGTTCATGGTGGCAGCCGCGAAGCTGGCTTTCGATCTGGCACTGCCAACAGAGGCATCCGGCGCAAATGTGCTCTCTTTGCCGGATCGTGAGGCAACCTGGGTGCGACGACTGTTTGAGCGGGCAGTGGGCGGTTTTTACGATGTGGTGTTGAGCCTGCAAGGATGGCGGGTGCTGTGCGGCGGGACAATGAGCTGGCAGATTGAGCAGAAGTCGACTGGGATAGAAAAGATTCTGCCGACGATGCGAACCGATGTCGTGCTCGACCACCTGTCAACCGGGCGGAGGATCGTCATCGACACCAAATTCACTTCGATTCTGACAAGTGGTTGGTACCGCGAGGAAACCCTACGCAGCGGTTACCTGTACCAGATATATGCCTACCTGAGATCCCAGGTCGGGCGTGGCGATGCGCTTGCCGATTGCGCCAGTGGATTGTTACTCCATCCAGCGATCGGCGAGACGGTCGATGAGTCAGTCATAATTCAAGGGCACCACATCCGGTTCGCCACCGTGGACCTGACTGGTACTTCAGCCGACATTCGCTCGCAGTTGTTACGGTTCTTTGACCTTACGCACCACAGCGGGTCATAGACTTTGTGTCAGTCTTTTAATGAGACTGCATGCAGGGGTCTTTTGATCGGACGGTTTTTCATTAGTGGCATGTAATGGCTGGAATTGCTCCTGACTCCTCAGCCCGGTTTGACGCAAGTCCCGCAGTCCAATCATTGCCAGCAATCGAAGCCGCTCCGCACGCTCTCGCGGAGCGACTTGATTGAGATCGGCAACCAACTCCGGGTAAGTGCCCAGCGGGATCTTCACAACGATCCTGATTGAAGACATTTCATACCCCCATTCGCCAAAATCCTCTCACATTGGCAAAAACCGGCATATCTGGCGTCGATACTTTGAGCTGAGGGAAGGCATCCTTTATCGCCAACTCGAAGAAACCAGCGCCGCCGCCCACCAGCAGCACCATGTCTGCACTCGCGTTTTCCTTTCGTAGGGATTCTCTCAAACGCGTACTGACGATAGGGCCGACCTTATCCGCAGCCTTTTTCAGGTAAGGCGCCACGTCGACGCGCTCACCAAAGAGTCGTACCTGATCATGCCCATTGCGAAGAGTATGTTCGAGACGCTCTCTGCCAACGTTGCCCCCGAAGTCCTCAGCGATCAGACGAACGGCTTCATCGAGAATTACCGAAGAAGCCTCCAGGCTGGTGCCACAGGACTGGCGACGTAGCTCCCCATTGCTTATCAGTACCCAGTCGACCGAGAAGAATCCAGGGTCAACAACCAAAACGCGGCTGTCTTCAATTTCCGTCGCGTCCTGAAGGCTCCAGACGTGATCAACGAATCCGCCCACAGGTTGCGGGACAACTTTGACCTTGCTCACGGTGATCTTTCTCCGCGGAGTGATTTGGTGTTCGCCCTGCATCTGCGCGGCCAGCCTTTCCCGTAACTCGGGATTGAGGTACTGATTCACCGGGAGGCCGGTTACGACGAGATCAATCTGATCGAGTTCGGACAACAGCAAGCCAGCGTGGAAGAGGGCGCGGTAGGAGTTCGTGGACGGGTAATCCTCATGAAGCTCCCGGCTCCAAAGCTCGGCACGATCCGGGGATAGACCTGCCACAAACGGCTCTCCGTTTACCAGCACGCGCAGAAAGTCTTCCTCGCCATTGCCGCCGATTTTTTCGCCCAGCCTGTCTGCCGGCGCTGCGCCCGCCGGGCGCAACAATACTTTGGGTTCGGCGCCTTGCGGCCCATAGGCCAGCTTGAGGTTGGAATAGCCAATATCGATTCCGAGAACATTCATTTCAGGTTGTCTCCAGTTGCACTGCTCGACCATCGCGTCCGGGATTGGGCCGCGAGCTCTGGCAGGCATGCAGCAGAAAACCTGCAAGAACACAACGTTAATTTGCAGCCCTTTTTAACGTTGAGTGCACCGCCAGAGCACCCGATGCTATGGGGAGGCCGGATGGCGTGGCGTTTGAAATGTGACCAAAAAGGACGCATTTCGGCCGCACGGTGAGGTTGGCCGAATTTACGATTTACCCCATGAATCCTTATTGCAGAGGGCATCAATAGACGTCTGACCTATGGATGAAACATTTCGCCCCTGCCGTGGCGAGAAGCGGTGAAACCTTTCAGATTTGGACGTTGCGCCAGTTCTTCCCTAGTGTCGTCGTGTGTTCGTTGCCGCTCTCGGTGGGGAAGAGCCCGGCTCGTCGTTGGGCCCAGTCGGTTGGAGAGTTGCTCAGAAGGATTCAGTAGATGGCGAATCCTGATCTTTAAGAGGTGGTACGAACTACGTATGGAACATTGGATTATGGAAGTCAGATCGCTGCTTCAGGGGCAGCTGAAAGAGGTATTCGAGAATGCCAAGGATCTCGGAAACCGCTACCTGCAGGAAGTTATGGATGCGAACAAGAGCAAGGACTGGAATCAGAAGAACACGCTCCAGTTCAGAGTTCGACAGCGCGGCAATGCAATCGCCCTTGAATGGTATGCCGTCAGTTGGTATGGCAAAAAAGACAAGGATCGCAAACTCCGTCGGAAGTACATCCAGAAGCGAAACAAGAGCCGGCGGCGGGATGCGCAGATTTTTTCCTACAGCATGAGTGATCTTCATCGACACACTTCGGGCTGGGATGACGATCTGGTGACGGAGGTAGAGACCGAGGCTAGTCAGTATCGCCGTCAGGCTCATTACATTTCTGACATGCTTGTTACTCTGGGCCGATTGGAACGGTTTGCGACCGGCATCACGGAGCCGACTACAGCCGAGGAGGCCCAATGAACAAAGCGCCTCGCTATTTGCTGACCGATCAGTTCGACCTCGGAATGCTTTCTTCACTGACCGCAGATATCACGCTGACTGAAATTTCCTTGGCTGATGTTTGCCAACTTATCGAGCAGGCAGAGTGCGACAAGAAACTCGGTCTTCATGGCGGGTGGGCAGACGCAGTCAAGAACAAGACGGTAGTCAGTCTTCAACCCGACGGTCCCATTCTCATCGTTGCTCGACCTGTTCAAACAGATGAGGGGGTTCTCATGAAATGGGTGCAAGTCGAAGTTGTAGATTGATTTTCAGGCTCGCCTGGTGAGCTACTGGTCAGCTAAACTGTCGGCATGCAAAATAGATCGAATCGCTCGTTGATCACTGTCGGCCGTTGGCTCGTCGTTATGGTCGTTGCGGCACTACTTCCGCTAGGTGCCTCTGCAGCTACGGGTAGTGTCACTGGAAAAGTGATTCATATCGTCGATGGCGATACCTTTGACGTACTTGATGCTGCCCATGTGACGCATCGGATTCGTGTTTCCTGCATGGATACACCCGAGAAGGGCCAGGCTTTCTACCGTCGCGCCAAGGATGCCTTGGCAGACCTGATCTCGGGACAGATGGTCATGGTCGAGTACTACAAGGACGATCGGTACCGCCGCCATATTGGCGAGGTCAATGGTCTCGATCTCTGCATGAAAATGATTGAATCTGGCATGGCTTGGCACAATCGGCCCTATGAGAGGGAGTTGAAGCCGGGTAGAGCAGATGAGCTTGCCGCAGCAGAGATATCGGCCAAGGCCAACCGGGCTGGGTTGTGGGCCGACCCCGATCCGTTGGCACCTTGGCTATTGCGCAGGCAGCAGCGTGAAGGCAAACATCAGAGCCGCCCCTAGAAGAGACCTTATTTCATGGACATTCGTTACCCCAAAGCGCGCCTTTCCCCATCCAAACCTGAACTCGTAGTGATCGAGTTTTCCAGGGGGGATGTGGAAGCGGGCTATATCGATACTGCGCTGGCCAGGCTACAGATATTGGTCGATGACAAGGTATCTGCTGAGCAGTGGGAGGGGTGCGTGACCTTTTTCTTCTCAGGGTGGGACGATGACATCCGCGAGACTGCGCAGATTCCAGAAATCCGCGATTGGTTCGCCAAGTTGTCTTCAGCGTTTCCCTACTGGTTCCATGTCTGCGAGAAGGAAGGCGATACCGTCTTCCACGTGTTCCGGCTGCTTTGTCCCGGACACGTTGAATGTGTGAAGGAAGGCATCGTCGGCTGGCAATTCGATGATCTGAGAAACGTGACGGTCATGATGCGCATCCTCTTCAACCATCAAAATGCCCTTTACGAGCGGCTCGAGCTTTCGGAGGAGATGAATGAACGTGTATCCGAAGAAATTGCTCAGCTATTGGAGTGCAGCTTGACTTGATTTGCCCGCCAGCCAACAGGAGATCCCCATCGTGAGTATTGCTGACGCCATTCGCACCAGGAAGTTGCTTCAGTTCTCGTATGACGGCCACCCCAGAACCGTCGAACCCCATACATACGGTATTGACGGGAAGGGGCACCAGGCACTGCGGGCATATCAGGTGCGTGGCGGGAGTGAATCCGGCGAATATGTTGGCTGGAAGCTGTTCCATGTTGCCGAGATGAGAGGGACTGCAATCCTGAATCAGGGATTTACCGGTCCTAGAAATGGCTACAAGAAGGGGGACAAGGCGTTCGCCAGAATCATGGCAGAGCTCTGATAGCTGCCGAATTCTCAGGCAATTACTGGTTGAGTGGCTCATCTGGTGAGCTTTTTGTCCTGTAGGCTGTTCAGTACAGAAACAAAATAACAGGGAAATACCCATGAAAATCCGTCTTGGGCTCCACCTCGATGGCCAGCGTGGCTGGCATCCAGCAAACCGACTTGGCTATGCGACCGTTGGCCCACTTGGTTTGCTGGGTATCCTGGAAACGCAGCTTGGTCTCCACAGTGATGGGGTGAGTCAGTCCGAGCGGATTGTTCACTATCGTGATTGCCTGAAGCGCTGCGACTCGTCGGACCGGTTTTATCACCGGACATTTGAAACGGACGAACTGGGTACCGCTGCGACCCTGCTTGCCTGGCGTGACCAATGGATTATCCATGGTTGGTCTGGTGCTCTTGAACACGCAACAAGCCAGCGTCTTCGCGACCTTGCGGATGTCGAGAAATTTGCGCGGGAGGCTGTCCCCCCAGGTTTGGGTGAACGACTTGGCTTCGTCTTGGTATCCATGGATCGCCGGAAACTCGCGATCGATGAAATCGAGCTGGTTGATCCCGTCGAATGGTTTCCAAAGCGCTGGCGAGACATTCTGTCGCGCTTACCGCTGAACATGGTGTCTTACAAGGCCGGGCTGGCGATTGGAACCGGTTTTCTTGGTGAGGTCCAGGAAGCCTTACTCAAGGCTGAAAATGGCAATGCAGTATCAAAGCTTACCTGGAAGGATGACGGATCGCTGAAGGTAGTTCAGGCAGAAACTCGTTTTCTGGCGGGCCGGTGGTTAGCTCAGTCGGTCATTGGGTCTGATGGAGAAGGTCTTATCGTCTCTAGTTCTGACGGGGCTGTGCTGGATAGCATCCTTGTGGCAGCCGACGGTGCTCGGCAGGGTTTCCGCGATGCCAGCGCATTCAGGCCGACCCTGCAGGTGTTGCCCCTTGCACTGGAGATACTATGGGAGCCGCTGAACTTCTATGGCCTCCTTCAATTCCTTACCCATCCGATCTGCCCGGTCCCTGGCTATGCCCGTCGAAAATTGGCTGGGAAGTTGGCCGAAAAGCCGGGTATTGGGGGAACGAGCTGGGAGGATGCCCTTGGTGACGTCGACGAGCACTATCAGGATCGCGCCGATGAAGTCAGGGCGACGATCAAGTTCTGGATTGAACATCCGCGGCACTCTCAGGAGATGGGTGCCCCGGTCAAGGTTGTCCTCGACCGCGTTGCCCGTCTGACTGAATACTTCCGATCGCGCCTCGCAGATACGGACCGGACTGCACGAATTGCCTTTAACGCGGGATTCGCGCAATGCACAGTTTGCAGGGATGCGCTGGACGCACTTATAAAACAGGGCGTCGAGACGATTAGGCCGCGACAGCTTCAAAAGCTCGTTGCTCAGGCCACGGCGCGTGGCAGCGAAAACCCAATGCTGGAACCGGAAGTCGGGGCTCTGATGGGGGTTTCCGATCCGGCAGCCGTCTGTGAGTCGTTTGATCGTGTGCTCTGGTGGCAATTGGGGTTGCCCTCGTTGCCATCGGGCTATCCGTGGTCATCGGCCGAACTGAAGGAGCTGGCGATGGTCGGTGTCGAGTTGCCGCCGATATCCGATGTTCTGGACAGGACAGCCAAGGCCTGGCTGAAACCTATTCTTGCTGCACGCAAGGAATTAATCCTTGTGTTGCCGCCCAAGGGTGAGGAAGTTCATCCTATCTGGCTGATGATCGAGGCGTTCATCGAGAAAATCCCGGTAGCTGGGCTCGAATCCTTGCTTGCCAGGGATTTGCACGATATTCCGCCAGTTGTACATGTGCCATTACCGGCTCGCCGCCGCTGGTGGGCGTTGCCTGAAGGGCTTGTCGTCAAGCCATTACCGCAGGACTCATTTTCAAGCCTGGAAGTCTTGCTGTTCAATCCTTATCAGTGGTTGCTCAAGTACCCGGCGGCGCTCAGGCCATCCCGCATCCTGTCAGTCAGCACCGATTTTCGGTTGTTCGGCAACCTCGCTCACGCTCTGGTTGAACGTTTCTTTCACCAGGAAAAGCCACTGGCCTTGGCCGAGAGCGCGCTGATGGCCTGGTTTGACGCCACTTTCAACCAACTTATCGTCGAAGAGGGTGCCGTTCTGCTGATGCCGGGGCGCCGTTCCGATCTGGAGGGGTTTCGTATCAAGTTGCGGGAATCGATACGGCAGCTTCGCAAACAGTTGATTGATGCCGGGATCGTCGAGGTGCTGCCTGAGCATGAGCTTTCCGGTCACTATGTGGGCGGAAAAATCCACGGTTATGCCGATCTTGCCTTGAGAAACGGGGCGGGCGTGCGCGCGATCGTGGACATGAAGTGGTCGGGCGCCAAGAAATACCCGGCCAAGCTCAAGGAAAACCGCCACCTGCAACTTGCGATCTATGGCGAAATGCTGCGCCAAAGCGAAGGTGCTTGGCCCTCTGTGGCCTATTACATTCTTGACGTCGGGCAACTCTTTGCAACTGACACGGCTTTCTTTCCGTCGGCCCAAATGGTCCATCGCACCACGGATGAAGGTACGCCCCATCTCTGGCAGCGATTTGCCGAAACATGGAAGTGGCGCCAGCAGCAAATTGTGGCCGGAAGATTTGAGGTTGTTCTTGAAGGCGTACCGGAGGACGAAGACTCAGTGGTACCGGAGGAGGGTTTGCAGATAGAAATCCTGCCTCCCGAATACAACGATTATCTGGCGCTTGCCGGATGGGAGGAGTGATCATGACCGGAAAACTCACTTTCATCAGCGCGGGCGCCGGCAGCGGCAAAACCCATCGCTTGACCCAAATACTCCACGAGCAGCTTTCATCGGGTAGCGTTCGACCGTCAGGTGTGGTTGCAACGACATTCACGAAGAAGGCTGCGACCGAGCTTCGAGAACGTGTCCGCTCTCATCTACTCAAGCAAGGCGCCTACGGGCTGGCCAATGCAATGGGCCAAGCACGGATCGGTACGGTCAACAGTGTCTGTGGGGGCTTGTTGGAACGGTTTGCATTCGAAGCCGGGCTGGCCACAGAGCAGCAAGTGCTGGAGGAGAATCAAGCAGCAGTACTCGTCAAACAGGCAATCGACGCGGTTCTCGACGGCCCTGGTGTGTCAGATCTGCTTAAAGTCGTTCAGCGTTTGGGTATTGAGGACTGGCAGAAGGAACTCAAGAGCCTGCTCGACAAAGCGCGGGCAAACGATATCGATCCGGGCGTACTTGTCGATTTTGCCAGGGAGAATGCCGAGGATTTGCTGATCCATTTTCCAAAGCCGACTACGGAAGATCTGTCGGCTACGCTTCTCAAGGAGATACGAGCAGCCATACCCATACTGGCTGAAGCCGCTGAGGCGAAGAAGGTTCAGAAGACCATCAAGTATCTGACATTGGTGCGGTCAATTGAACGCGGTATCCAGGGAGGGTATGCCCCTTGGAGTGATTGGGTAAAGCTCTCCAAAGAACAGCCGGAAGCGGGTCTCAAGTCGATTGCGGAGTCGATCGGTTCAGTGGCGCAGCGATTTTCCGCCCATCCGATGCTTCATGCCGACATTTCAGAGTACCTCGAACGAATGTTCTCGCTCTGCGCGGAAGCTTTGAGGATTTATGATGCTTGCAAGCGGGAAATGGGCGTTCTGGATTTCACCGACCAGGAGCATTTGCTGCTCAAAGTCCTCGACGACGCATCGGTAGAGGTCACGCTCAAAGACGAGCTCGATCTATTGCTGGTGGATGAATTTCAAGACACGAGTCCAATCCAACTGGCACTGTTTCTGAAGCTCGCGAATTGTGCCAAGGCCATCTACTGGGTGGGTGACATCAAGCAGGCCATCTACGGCTTCCGAGGAAGTGACACGGAGCTGATGGAGGCCATTTTGCAGGCGCTCGGCGGAATGGGGGGCTCCAAAGAGATACTTGGTTCCTCTTGGCGCTCGACGGAACCTCTCGTTCAGATCGTCAATGAAGTATTCAAGGACGCATTTGCTGGTTCTCTCAAGCCGGAAGAAATCGAACTCAAGCCAGAGCGAAAGGAGGCGTTGCCGGATCCTGCCTTTGCAAACTGGATATTGGGGGGCAAGAATAAGGGGCAGGAGGTCTCGGCGCTCGCAACCGGGATCAAGAAACTGGTGGAATCCGGCCATAAGGTGTTCGACAAGGAAGCCAAGATCACCAGGCCCGCATCCTTTGGGGATGTCGCTGTACTATGCCGCGCCAACGATGGGGTCAAGGATACTGCTGCCGGTTTGCGTGCCTTTGGAGTTCCAACAGCGACCAGCCAACCGGGGCTGCTGGCGACACCAGAAGCGGTGTTTTCCCTCGCGTGCCTTCGGCGTCTCAATGATCCGTCCGACTCGATTTCGACAGCCGAAATCGTTTCATTGGCAGATTGCCAGGAACCCGAAACGTGGGTGGTAAATCGCCTGCAACATCTCGAAGCCGGTGGTGATCCAGACAGGTGGATGGAGGAGGGCACTTCGCCCCATCCGCTGATCGTGAAACTGGCTGGCATGCGAAGCAGCTTGCCACTGCTGGCGCCCCGCGAAGCACTTCAGGCCGTCATTACCGACTGCGAGATTCCGGACCGCGCACTGCGCTGGAGTCAGAATTCCTCGGTCGCACGAATTCGCCTTGCTAACTTGGAAGCCATTCTGGAAATGGCGGACAAGTACGAAGATATTTGCCGAAGCGCCCAGCATGCGGCCTCAATCTCCGGTTTGATTCTCTGGTTCAACGAGCAAGCAGGGGCAGAACAGGACAACCTGGCAGAACCGGCCATTGATGCGGTCAAGGTGATGACGCATCACGGGGCGAAGGGGCTTGAGTGGCCTGTGGTGGTTTTGCTTGACATCCATACCGACGTAAAGGATAACGTCTGGTCGATTACGGCGGCTTCGCGCTCAGGCATTCAAGTGACCGATCCGCTAAGAGATCGTTTCATACGCTACTGGCCGTGGCCGTTTGGCGCCCAGAAAACAGTTCCCCTGGCCGATGAGATCGCCCTGTCCGAAGTCGGCAAAGCATTTCGCGCGTCGGCAATTGAGGAATCGAGGCGTCTTCTCTATGTGAGCATGACAAGAGCACGCGATCTCCTTGTGCTGGCAAGATCACAACGGAAGTTGTCGGGTGAGTGGCTGGATACGCTCGGTGCGCCGTGGCTACTTCCTGCTGATGAGCAATCCAATCTGGTCTTGCCCTCAGGCAACACGATTGACGCCATCCGCTGGGGGCTAGACCCGGTCGAGATTGAGGGGGTACTCGGAAGCGGGCCCGAGGTTATCCATTGGTACCAAACGTCCGAACAGCGCACCAACCGCTTGCCGCTCGTGCTCAATCCCTCAACCGCGTTGCCGCCAGAATGCCTGGTGGCTGAGCAAGTCCGGGTCGGCGAACGCATCGGAGTGGCCAGCGGAACTGATATGGGGTCTCTCGGGAGTGCCATCCATGCCTGCATTGCGGCGAGCCTCACAGATCGAGCCGCTCCTCTGTCCCTAGAGGATGTGGACTTGCTGCTGAGAGGCTTTGACGTCGAGGGAAGTGTTTCCGCAAAGGCGATCCTCAGCCAGGTTCAGGCGTTGCACGACTGGATATCTGCACGCTGGGGGAATGCGGCGGCTTTTGCCGAAATTCCGGTTGAGGCCGTGACGGATGCTTCACAGATCATTCAGGGACGGATCGATCTTCTCCTCGAACTTGCAGATGGTTGGATATTGATTGATCATAAGTCAAATCCCAGAGGGGCAGAGCAATGGGAAAGCATCGCCAAGGATTATGCCGGTCAGCTCGCCACCTACAAAGGTGCTGTTGAACGCGCTACCGGGAAGACTGTTCTGGAGAGCTGGCTCTTCTTCCCCGTGGCAGCAGGAGCGGTGCGCGTTAAGCTTCTTGAAAGCGCTCCCGCGAGCGAGGATGTAACGTGAGCTTGGCATCTCCAAGGCCCGGGGAAAGGATGCTGGCTGAGGTCAAACTCGTTGTTGCGATTTCGTCGCGCGCCTTGTTCGACCTCGATGAAAGTCACCAGGTCTTCGAGGCAAAAGGTGAGGAGGAATATTCCCGGTACCAGATATCCCAGGAAGGTGTTCCACTCCTACCGGGTGTGGCATTTTCGATGGTCAGGAAACTCCTGGCGCTCAGTACGGACCCAAGTCGCCCTAGAGTTGAAGTTGTCCTGGTCTCGCGGAACAGCGCCGATACGGGTCTTCGCGTATTCAATTCGATCCGCCATCACGGACTGGATATCTCTCGAGCTGCATTTACACGGGGGGAGCCGCCCTATCGATACATTGCTTCCTTCGGAGCCCATCTGTTCCTGTCTGCAAATCCGGAGGATGTCCGGGGAGCACTGGATGCGGGAATCGCCGCGGCGACAATCCTTCCTTCGGGAAGTGAAGAATTTCGCTCGGGCCAATTGAGAATTGCCTTCGATGGCGATGCCGTGATCTTTTCAGACGAGGCTGAACGAATCTACGTTGAAGGCGGTCTTGATGCGTTCAACCAGAACGAGACGGAGTCCAGTGAAAAGCCACTCCCTGGCGGACCGTTCAAGCCTTTTCTTGCAGCACTGCACGACATTCAATCAGATTTCCCGGTCAAGAGTTCCCCGATTCGAACTGCGCTGATCACTGCGCGGGGGGCGCCAGCGCACGAGCGTGTCATCAAGACACTCAGGAGCTGGGGTATACGCATCGATGAGGCACTGTTCCTTGGAGGAAAAGAAAAGGGGGCTTTCCTCAAGAGTTTTGGCGCCGACATCTTTTTCGATGACCAGATCCGGCATTGTGATTCCGCGGCCGAATATGTGGCGACTGGACATGTTCCATACGGCGTCAAGAACGCAGGTTGAGATCGGCGGTGATGATGAATCTTCTGTCCAAGCACAACAGCCCTGAAAAGCCCTCCGTGCTTCCGAGAATGAGCGGCTTCGATCCAACGGCACCTGTCCTGGTCACGAAGCAAAATGCAGTTGCCTTGGTGACTCGTGTCACGGACCGAAAGACGTTAGATGTTGCGGCTTGGTTGCCGACCCTCACCATGGGCGAGTTGCATGCCCTTCGGCCTGCGATCAGGCAGGCAGGGGTAAGGCGAGAACACCCATTTGTTTGTGCCGCGTGTGGCGAACCTGTAATTCTGAAGGCACTCGCGGGACATGGCCACTATTTTTCTCACGTTGAGAAACATGTTGCTGAACTGGCTGGTTGCCCGTTCAGAGAGGGGCGTGCCCCGTCCTTGGAAGAGCTTGACCGCATGCGATATCACGGTCAGCGTGAGGGTGAGCGACATCGAAGAACGAAGGAGTTGATTGCTCGTACGCTTCGGGCCGACGACCGGTTTGCCGAGCCGTTGGTCGAGAGTACTTGGCGCAGTTACCTCGAAGGCTGGCGGCGCCCTGATGTGAGAAGCGAATGGGTCGGCCTGCCGGTAGTTTTTGAGGCTCAAGTATCGAATACCTACCCTCAGGTCGTCGCCGAACGAACCGCTTTCTACCAGCAAGAGCAGATGCTGCTGGTTTGGATATTTGACCGTCTGCCGGGAGAGGCGTGGCGGACGCTGCACGCTGATACCTTCTGCGCCAACCAGCAACACCTTTTTGTGGTCGACGAGGAAAGCGCAGCGGAATCGGAGCGACGTGGGACCGCATTGTTTTGGACATACACACTATGTCCTGCTGTTCGGCCGGAACGATGTGAAAGCACTGGAAGGATATTGCTGGCCCCATTCCAGGAGGAACGGTTCGAAATGGTGGCGTTTCATGACCTAAGCCTTGATGTCGGTAGACAAACTGCGTGCCTTTTTGAATTGCCGCGTGAGGAGCATCGTAGTTGCCACAAGATTTTGTGTGCGATGGCGCAGGCAGAGTGCCAGTTGGATCCGGTGAGGAGTGATATTCAGGATATTCTCAAGACGGATCACCCCATTTCGAATGAGCGCCTGTCGGCGTGGGCTGCTCTGGTTTGTGCGATTGAGAGCGCCCGGTTTGCCCGTGCTGTAGGAACGGCGCATGCCAATGCGGCTGGGCCACTGAATCTAGTCTATGACCATTATCCTACGGTTGTGGGGCTTCTCGTTCATGCCCTTCAGCGTCAAGGGCTCGATTCCGAAGCGATCCGGCGCAAGGCATGGGGTGAAAGGACTCGCGAGGTTCTGCAGGGACGGTACAAAGGTGCAGAGTTGCCAAAGCAGCACGCCGGGTCCGAGCGCATGCTGAGTTGGCTCTATGGCTAGGAAGCGCCATTGTTTCTTACCTTGGCTTTACAGAATCTGTCGCCTTTAACTAAATTCATCACCGCCGTCGAACGCCATCCTTGGTGACATTAATGCGCACGGTTTGATCACGATTCAAGTTACTACCGACCGCAACACTGGTTAGTTCATACTTGCATGACGATGGACTCGCCTTGGTTGCGCGCAATACAATTGGAAAGCTGCAATCGGGGTAAAGAACATTAGACAAGCCCCTGATGCCGATACACAAGGGAGCTGCATGCAAATACGTCAGATTAAGGTCAGTCATTTCCGGGGTATCGCCGAACTCGACTGGACACCATCCCATTCGTTCTGCTGCCTGATCGGACCTGGAGACTCGGGAAAATCGACAGTGCTGGATTCTGTGGAGGCGCTGCTTTCCTCCCGCTGGTTCTCGTTCACCGAGCCTGACTTCCTTGGCTGCGATACTTCGATGCCCATCGTGATCGAGGCTACTATTGGTGAGCTATCGCGCGCCTTGAAATCTGATGATCGATTTGGCCTCTACATCAGAGGGTGGACCAGTGCCGAGGCCATTCGCGACGAGCCCGAAGATGACGATGAGCCCGTACTGACCTTAAGGCTGACCGTGGATGCGACCATGGAACCAGTTTGGGAACTGGTTTGCGACCGCATGGATGAACCACGAACCCTTTCCAACCGAGACCGGGCATTGTTCGGCCTCGTCCGTCTGGCTGGTGAGGATGCCCGTCACCTAGCTTGGGGCCAAGGATCGGTCTTGTCGCGACTGACTGGCGACACGGATGAAGCGGCCGCACGGCTGGCCGATGCCTATCGCACTGCCCGAGCCAGCGCCAAACTAGACGAGATCGAGTCGCTTGCCAATGCGGCGGCGGCTGCTGAAGGATTCGCTAAGGGACTTGGCGCCTATGTCGAGGGTTCCTACGAACCAGGCCTCGAGCTTGGGCGATCAGGCCTGTCATCTGGCTCCATTGCCTTACACGACAGCGGTGTGCCACTCAGGCTTGCTGGCTTAGGATCGCGCCGCTTGGCAACACTCGCTATCCAGAAATCTGCTATCTCCGAGGGTGCCATTGTCTTGGTAGATGAAATCGAGCATGGCTTGGAGCCCCACCGCATTATTGGAGCCATCGCCCAACTCAAAGGGGATCAGGCCAAGGCAGCAACAGACAAGAAGCCAGTAGGCCATGTGCTTATGACCACGCACTCAGATGTGGCCTTGAGCGAAGCCGGTGAAAAAAGCCTGCACGTGATCAAGACCACCCGGCCGGACCATACCACCAGCGTCACGACTCCAGCGACACCGCAATCGCTCCGCCCACTGCTTCGCTTTACGCCCAGAGCTCTTTTCGCCCGCCGAATTCTAGTCTGCGAAGGCTATACGGAAGTAGGCCTCCTATTGGGGTTGAGGGAGCATTGGCCGACACGGCATGACAACAAGCCGATCGAGCAGCTCGGCGCCGCGATCGCCGACGGTAATGGCGGCGAGGCCTGCGCGATGGCTTTGGCGCTTGCCAAGCTTGGATATCTCACTGCACTTTACCGCGACAGCGACGATCCGCTATCGGCTGACCAGCAAGCTAAGCTGGCGGCTGCTGGAATTCCTGTTTTCGAATATGGTGGAGGACTCTACACGGAACTTGCAATTTTCAGCGCCGCAAGCGATGCCCGTGTCCAAGAGCTTCTGCAACATGCCCGCGAAGAGAGAGGTGACGATTTTATCGACAACAACCTCACCGCTAAGATCGACGATCTCAACATAGAGTGCATCCGTCTCGGCTTCGACTCCTGGGAGCTACTCTCTGCCAAGAACGGTGAAGAACTTCGAGCAGCCATTGCCGAAGTTGCAGCATCCAAGGGTAAGGAGAAGAAAGACAAGAAGCCTTGGTTCAAGGATCAACGCCTTGGGCGCGGTCTCGCTCCATTCGTTTGGAGCATCGTAACCGAGGCACCTGCCTCCCCATTAGCAGCGGCATTAACTGCCGCTGAGGCTTGGCTGTATGCCTGAGGCTGCTGACCTCATCGCTCTGGGCAACGCTGCGATCGTTGCCCCAGCCGGACACGGCAAGACCGAGATCATCGCCAACGTTGCAGCCTTGGGGCGGCGAGCGCTCATCTTGACGCACACCCACGCTGGGGTCCACGCTATTCGGTCTCGCATGAAACGATTGGGCGTCCCGCATTCAGCAGTGGCGGTGGACACAATCGCCGGGTGGTGCATGCGGTATTCCCACGCATTCCCCGGAGTCGCCAAGCCGCCACCTGACATGCCTAAGACGGGAGCGGAGTGGGAACAGCTCTACCAAGGCGCAGCGTTAGCGCTGCAAGTTTCGGCCGTACGCGAGGTGGTCGCGGCCTCCTATGACCGCATCCTGATCGACGAATATCAAGACTGTGGGGGGAGCCAGCACGCGCTGGCCATTGCCATCTCCGGAATAGTGCCAACATTGATCTTTGGTGACCCCATGCAGGGCATCTTCGAGTTTGCAGGCGCGACTCTTAAATGGGACGGTGAAATTCACTCAAGCTTTCCGTTGGTGGGAACGCTCGATACGCCCCATCGCTGGAACGGCAAGAATCCAGCGCTTGGGGAGTGGATTGCCGAGACAAGGATCAAGCTCATGACGGGCGAAGCCATCGATCTGGCGGATCCTCGCATCACCTACCGGGAATCCAATAACGCATTCGACATGACCACCTTGTTCGACGGCATCGACGGCAAGGAAGGCAGCTTTGCCGCGATCCACTGCAACAAGCGCATATGCTACGGACTCGCCAAGGCGGCGAGTGGAGGCTACCAAGCTATTGAGGAAGTCGCGGCAGGCAGGCTCAATGAATTTGCAAATGCATGGGACCGCGCGTCAACTGCCAATTTGCGTCTTCGCGCCATCACTAACCTGCTGGCCGACTGTTTTCAACAGAAGGACCTCGCTGAAGGCGAGACTGTCGATCCCGACGAGGCCGAGATGAATGTGGCGTTGAATGACATTGAGGCTGGACTCGGGGTTGGCAATGGCGTCGATGCCGCAGCTCAGTTCCTAAGGTTATTTCGCAAGCGTCCTCGTTGGAAACTCTACCGAAGCGAGCTATGGCGCGATGCAGAGCGCGCCGTGACGGAGGTCGCAGCTGGCAGGGCAGAAACGATGGTTGTCGCTGCCGGATGCATTCGTCAGCGCGTCAGCAATTCAGGCCGTAAGCTGCCTAAGAGAACCGTCTCGACACCGTTGCTACTCAAAGGATTGGAGTTCGATCACGTCGTCGTGCCAGATGCGACCCATTTCGCGAAAGAGAGCAAGGCCCAAGCCAAGCTTTTTTATGTCGCGATCTCGCGAGCCACGCGATCATTGACGATCAGCTCTTCGAGTCGCTGGATTTCGCTGCCTATCCCAAATTCTTAGCAAATCGAAAAATGGCGTGCCTGATATTGCTGCGGCAGAACTCGCCAAAAAAATGTTGAACGGCGGGGATCGATGTATAACGCCGCTCCTAGCGGCTTTCGCACCTCATCACGATTCGCTGAAATTCACCAAGAAACCTTGCCTTGGCTTCTACGGGGCCGACTGGCTTGATCTTGTCAGGAAGCGGCGATACCCCATCAAGATAGTCCCAAGACTCGACAGAGTAGGGCATGAGGTCCCGTTTTTCCGTAGCAAGCGCCACAAGATCAGCTTTCTTGATGGCAATGTAGTCGGAGAAATCCACCCCGAACGCTGCTGCAATAATTTCCGTGACTTGGTCCTCGATTCTGGCGAATTCGGGGAGTAGAACTTTCAATGGTTTCACCATGTCGCCTAGGTAAGCCTCGGCAGAGTCATGGAGAAGGGCAGCCAGTTGCATCGGTGGCGGCACTATGGATGCGACGATCAGGCTGTGTTGAGCCACTGAGTAAAAGTCGCACGTCTGCCCATTGAACCGGCACTGGTATGCAAGCCCATGCGCGATGTCTTCGATTGCAATCTGGTCAATTCGTGGTTCCAAAGGATAGAACTTGTTGCCAAGAAATGTTGAAACGTAGGTGGTCGTTACCATTTTTTAGATCTATTCCCTTCGCATTTGAATCTGTCTATCATGCAACCAATCTAGCTCACCTGGTGAGCTAGACGGCGGGTACAGTCGAGAAATTATCAACTCGAAATTGGCCCAGGGTAATGAACACACTTGCTCTTGAATGGGTGAAATTGGACCGTACAGAACGCTTTTACAAGATCGACCAGCTCCTCAATGACCGTATGCTGGTGCCGATCCAGGATTTTCTGGATGAACTCGGTGTCTCCTTGGCTACATTTAAGCGCGATCTTGAATACATGCGTGACCGCTTAAATGCGCCCATCGAATGGGACAGGGACGCAGGTGGGTACCGCTTTGTACAGCCGGATCCCAATTCGCCCGCCTATTCATTACCGGGACTCTGGTTCAACGCCGGCGAAGTTCACGCGCTGCTGACGATGCAGCAGTTGCTATCGAACCTTGAACCCGGTCTTCTCGCCGGCCACATTCAGCCCCTTCAGACTCGTCTGAAGGCTTTGTTGGGCAGTGCGGATCATTCTGCCGACGAAGTCGAGAAACGTTTCCGAATCGTTCATGCGGCCAAGCGGCATGTCGCTACCCAGTTCTTTGAGGTCGTAGCGACGGCGACATTGCGCCGGTTGCGGCTGAAGATTCGCCACTTCGGTCGGCAAACCGGGGAGGATTCTGAGCGAATTGTCTCACCGCAACAGCTCGTGTTTTATCGCGATAACTGGTACGTCGATACTTGGTGCCACCTGAGAAACGGTATCCGCAGTTTCTCTATCGATGCAATCCGTTATGCGGAGCTCGTTGATGAAAAGGCGAAGGACGTTCCGAAGTCACAACTCAAGGAAATCTTGGAGAGTGGGTATGGGATATTTTCAGGCTCGAAGGTCTCTTGGGCGAAGTTGAGATTTACGCCTGAACGTGCCCGATGGGTCTCCGCAGAACGCTGGCATCCAGATCAGAAGTCAAGCTTCGACAAAGACGGCTTCTACCTCCTGGAGATACCCTACAGTGATGATCGCGAGTTAATCATGGATATCTTGAAGTACGGTTCCTCGGTTCGAGTTCTGGCACCAGAAACGTTGCGAACGAAGGTTCAGCAGGAGATTGAACGGATGAGGAAAGAATACGATGCCTAGCCTTCGATCGCTGCTATTGGTGCGTGGAACACAATGAAAATTTATTTTGCTGGACCGAATGTTTTTTATGCTGGATATGCTGGGTTCAAAGAGAGAGTGACCCTCCTGTGCAACTGTTCTGGTCATGTCCCGTTATTTCCTGGAGACGAAGTCACCGGTAGTGATCCCGCTGCGATCTTTCAGGATAACTTGGCTCTGATCGACGAGGCAGATGCCGTGGTGGCCAATCTCAACCCGTTCCGCGGTCCCGAGCCTGATTCGGGTACCGTCTTCGAAGTGGGGTATGCCCATGCCCGAGGGAAACTGATACTCGGTTACATCAATCAGTTCGAGAGCACGGTAGATAGGGTGGAGCGACTACAAGGCCATCTAACGCGCTACGGTAATGAGATCACTGATCGGGATGGGTATCGGGTCGAGGACTTCGGGTTGCCGCTCAACATCATGCTAGCGGTTCCGACCCGCTTGGTTGCCGGGAGCGTCGAGGATTGTTTGAACCAACTCCAGCAACCAGTGATGAGCAGCACCTGAGCAGCCATATCAGTTTTATCGGGCAGCACTTACCTTCTTTTTCTGGGAGCAGGCCGGATAATTTGAGCAGGCCATAAATGGACCATACTGGCCGGTGATCACCCGCAAGACCCCGGTTCCGCAGGTTGGGCATGCTTCGACATCGGGATGGTCTCCTTCCACCTTGCCGCTTCGGTAGATAACTGTTCCTCGGTGTTGTGGCTTTAGAAGCTCCTGTATGAAACGAGAAATCCTGGATTTCTTGGTGAGCACATAGGTCCTGCGCTTCGCCCGGGTCAGCCCGACGTAGAAGAGGCGACGTTCTTCCGAATACTCGAAAGCCTCGGGAACCGGAAGAACAAGATCGAGCAGCGGGTCGTCAACGATCTCGCTGGGAAACGAATACGGCCCCGAATTTACTCCCAGGAGAAAAACGAAATCTGCCTCAAGGCCCTTGGATCGGTGAAGCGAGAGGAACTGGATATCTAGCGCACCAGAATGCCGTTTCCTCCATGAGGCAAGGGAGCCTGGCCGAAGATGGTTATAGCGGCCCAAGAGGAAGACACGAAGGATCCGTTGCTCAGTCTTGGCGATACCGGCAAGTGCTTCGATCTCGGCAGCAAGCACTTCTTCGGAGTCCTCATCTTTTCCGTACTCGAGAATCTGAATTGTCGCGTCTTTGGTTTTGTCGACTGCCCGGACCGTTTTTTTCAATTGAGACGGATTCGCTTGAACAAAGGTAGCTGCCACATCGGTGATTCCCTGGTTCGATCGGAACGTCCATGTCAGGTAATTCGTCGCGGTCACCCCAAAGTGACTCGCAAACTTGGCCATGATGCCAATGTCAGACCCCGTAAACCGATAGATTGACTGCCAGTCATCGCCAACGGCAAATAGTCGGCAGTCTGGATTTTGTTCGAGCATCGCCAGTACCAGGCGGGCACGGCCGTGAGCAATGTCCTGAAACTCATCAACAAGGATCAGCTGGTAGGGATGCACGAATTTCCGTTCCTCGACGTATTTCGTGGCGGATCTGATCATGTCCTCGAAGTCAATGCAGCGCAGGGTGGTGAGTTTGGCTTCGTATGCTTGAAAGACAGGGACTACGACGTCCAGGAATGCAAGCGCACGGTACCGGTCACGTTGGGAGTTGGCTTTTTCGGCCAAAGTTGCCGGGCTCTGCCCGCCTGACTTGCACAGGGTAATGAAGGTGCGAATGAACCCGCCGTAGGACGGTAGCTTTAACTCGGCGAGCTTGGCCAATACTTCCTGGGGCGATCTTGGCTTGAGTTGCTGACCACGTTTTCTGAGTTCCGATTCCAGGTGTCCGAAGAGTGATCCCGCGCGATACATGGCGCTGGTAGTCTCGATCAGGTCAGTTTCTTTCGTGGTGTGAAGCATTCTCTTCCAGCGAACGCCTTCTTCGTAATCGCCATTGAAAATCGCCGGCGCCTTGCCGTTGTCGTCGAGTGCAAAATGTTCGTGATAGCAGTTGATGTCGAGGAAATAGAAGTCCGGGTGATACTGCCGATGGTGCTGATCTGCGGTCTCGTACTCGTAAGATCTCTCGTATTCGTATGCGATCCCGTTCATGAAAAGCCAGTTGGCAATGGCCACTTCCTCCATGGACTTGACGAGATCTCCGTTCAGCGAGCGGATGCCTTTGTGTCCATCCCGCTCTTCGCCTACCTGGCGCAGGTAGGCGTCGTAGTCCTGCTGCGTCTGGAATCGCGGAAGCTCCTTGTTGGGCCTGAAGCAAACTGCCTGAAAGGTGACCCATTTTTCGAGGAAATTGCGATCCGATGTTGCAAGTGTCTGGATGAGCTCCTCGATCGCAGCGCCTTCGTTATCCCTCGATTCGTTGGCCCAAGGTGCCAAGTCGGGCTTCTTGCCTTCGACTGTCGCGATAATGTCCAGACCCAGCCGATGGAAGGTCCGGGAGGTAACGGAGCCCTGGCCCTTCAACTGCCCAGCCAGCCGTTCTGAAATGCGTATATCCAATTCCTCGGCTGCGGTCTTATTGAAGGCCAAGGCGAGTATCTGACCCGGAGAACAAAACCCGGTTTCGAGTGCATAGCCGATCTTGGCGACAACCGTAGAGCTCTTGCCAGATCCAGCAGCCGCAATAAGAAGATTGCGGTCTTCAAAAACAATAGCTGCGCGCTGTTGTTCGTCTGTCAGTGGCCGGCTCTCAACCGCATCAAAAAACGGCTTGAGGCGTTTCATCTCGTTTGCCACAAATAGCTCGTTGCGACGGGACAGTTCCTGACGCTGGCCGGCAAGAACATCCTGAAGGCGTTGGATATCCCTCTCCAGATCGCGCTGGATGAGGGCTTTGTCGAAAAACGGGTGCTTAAGTATCTCGATGAGCTTACGAACATCGAGGTTGCCAGAAGCCTGCGCTTGAGACCAGATATGCACATCGCGATTCGCCAAATACCGCGCCTGACCGTAAAACTTCTCCAGAGTCTCAATTACGGCCGCAAGTAGTTTTGCGGAGGGAGAGATCAGCCGGCCAAGCGACTGGGAGATTGCCTTACGCAAATGCTCCTGGAGCTGCGTCGAATCGTTCCGAGATATCCCGCGCAGTGCGACAGCGGTACCGCCAGTCTGAAGGTGTACTGTTGACCAAAAAATCCCGGTACGGACATCGACCACTCGGATGTCAGGCAATGCAACCTTGGAAGTGGTGGCGACGTCGGACTCCAGGATGAGATTGTCCCTGCTGATCGAGAGCTTCCAGTTGCCTGACCTCGTGAATAGCCTTCCAAAAAATCCCGGCTTGAATTCCATGCTTTGTTATTTCTCCCTGGTAGGGTGAAATTCTAAAGGCATGACGACATTCAGGCTATTGTCGTGTGCTGTAGCGGATGACTGGGGGGATTCGGTTGTTAGCGTTGCAGGAGTGCAACCAGGCAGAAACCGCAGTGCAACTTTGGTTCCGGTGCTGATGTGCTTTGCGTACCGCGTGAGTATCTGCCGAGTACCTACAGAAATGCATGGCTCCACCGCTTTCGGAAACTCCACTCCACAGTCGGCGAATGTCGGAACAGGCACATTCTCAACGCTCGATCACCGCGCGCCCGAAACGTAACCTAAAAGTACGCATTTCAACCGCCGAAAGGATGTAGCCGCTGATAAAAGTTCTGGCATGTATACCAGCGCCACGAGCTCCATTTTTCTACTCCGATCCCGACGAGCCCCAGTTTGCCCGTATGAACGCGGAGGAGCTTGGTTTTGAATGGCTTGTCGCGTGCCGGCAAGCTGATTGCACTCGCTTCCGAAATCAACGATGTCGAGGTCGATGCTGGATCGCTCGCCTTCATGGGTCAAGCACTTGTCCAGACAACATTGCCCCATAGCGATCCCGGGGTGCCATTCTTCGAACGGACGAACGGCGCCGTGTCACTGTCGATCATCGCAAATCCCAGAATTGGTCTGCCGTTCGGCACCGTTCCAAGACTTCTCCTGGCATGGATATGCACGGAAGCCGTCAAAACCAAGTCGCCTATGCTTGGCCTCGGGAAAAGTCAAAACGAGTTCCTGCGCAAGCTCGGGATGAGAACTGACGGCCGCGATTGCCAGCGGCTTCGTGCCCAGTCTCTGAAGCTCTTCTCTTCAATGCTGTCCATTACCTATCAAAGTCATGGGCGGTTTGGGCTGAAAAACATGCCTATTGCCGATGAGGCATTTGTACTGTGGGATCCCCACCGGCCTGATGACCGGATGCTGTGGGAAAGCACGCTCAAGCTGTCGAGCGAATTCTTTCGGAACGTGACGGAGTCGCCAGTGCCGATCGACATGCGTGTGTTGCACGCACTCTCCAAGTCGCCCTTGGCGATGGATGTCTATTCCTGGCTGGTCTACCGGATATTTCTCCTGCGGGTCACCAACCGTCCGAGCGTCCTCATACCATGGAAGTCATTGAAGCTTCAGTTCGGTGCTGATTACAGCGATACGCCCCGCGGGCTGCTGGACTTCAAAAAGCGATTTCTCCAGAGACTCAAGGAGGCGTTGCTCTTCTATCCCGAGGCCAATGTTTCAGCGCAGGACACGGGGCTTCTTGTGGTTGCCAGCCGATTGCGTATCCGCCATACAGGTGGCGCACGGCTTTCTTCGTTGTAGCGCTGCCCGATCAACCCGGTCTCGCCTGGAAAAGACACGCGCGAATATCCACAAGTAAATCGGCCCTTTACTTGTAAAGCTACATGCAAAATTACCTGCACTACTTGGGGAAGGCCTGGATGCCTTGCCAATCAAGGCTTGCGGCGTGGTCCATGAGGCAGATTTCACGTGATCATGAGACAGATTTCACATGCCCTTGAGACCGTTTTCACGTGGATAACTTTGCGCTTTCCGTGAAATGTACTGCCGGTCAGTGATTGCGAGAAATCGTCGTTGAGACAGTTATCACGTGGATAACTCGGCTCAAGAATCGCTTCTGTGGATAACTTTCGCCGAAATGTGACCTGCCAAGGCGGATTTCGAGAGTTGCATATTTTCAGGAATCCGTAAGATGAGTTGGGACAGAAGCCAAATCGACGTGAATTGACCGAGCTGGATGTCGCGGGGCCAGCCGGCGGTGCCCTAGGTTCAACACCGGCAATGCGAGGTCGTGTTAAGCCCAGAAATTGGTGCCTCCATCACGGCAGATCGCGTCGGCCGCCCCACGTGACGGGGCACTATCGAATTATGAGTAGGGGGACGAACATGCGAAACGAACAATCTGGACTGATGGCATCAGTGGTTTGGCATTGCTGGAGACTCTTGAGTTTTCGGGGTGATTGGAAGTCGATGCCCGACTCGTCGGGGTTTGCCTGGATTGCCATGAGCGCTACGCTCGTCGGCGGGCTGACAGAGCAGCTCGTCAGGGGCCGAACCTTGGGGCTGGCAATTGTCAGTACCTTGGTGTGGCTTGGCTTTATTCTCGCCATGTCCAGAAAGGACGGTGGTTTCAATCGTCGTCTCGCCGCTGCTCTGGCCCTTCTGTCGATTGCAATTCAGGTACTGCTGATTCTCTCGACCTGGATTCCGGTTGTCGAATGGCCGGTCGCGATATGGTCCGGCGTAGCCGTCATGCACTTGCTCTCCCAGGCAAACAATAGTGGGGCGGGGGCATGGCGCTAACGCGGATCAGCATCGAGCGTGCCCATCGTGTTTGGCTGGAAACTCAGGTGATCGACCACGGACCGAGGAGCGGCGCGAAATTCCGTTTCAAGGTCATCGAGCGGCTGTTTGTCGAGGACGAGTTCGATGCAGAAGACAGACTCCGCGGGAAGAAATCAGTCGCCTTTCCAGTCTTGTTGATCGAGTACAACAATGAGTCCGACTTTGCCAAACGGTCAATTACCCACTTCCAGAGAGCTCACAGGAAGGGGTGCAGCCATCTTTCCTGGCCATCATCGAGCATCGGGTGATGGCTGTATCTTCACCCTACGATTTTGAGGTCCCATGGCGCCCGAATTTCGAGGCGAAGATGGCGATGATCTGGGCCGTAGGGTCGTCGCTCATTATCCTGGTTTCCCTTGCCGTCCCAATGTTTTCCCAGTTTGCCGCCTTGCTTGCCATTGGGTGTGCGTTGGCAGCGGCCTACCGCGGATACCAGGCCTACAAAAGGCTGGTTGATGCCTCCCGTCTCAAGTTGTTCGGGAAAGAGTTCATCGATTTGGCCGAACTCGAGAGGAAAGCTGGTCTGTCAGCCAAGCAAAAGGCCTTCTGGCTTGGGAAGGGGTTTCCCTGGACAGACATCGAGGCGACCAAGCTTCATACCCTGATTTCGCTTGGTGTTGTCAGAACCATTGGCAAAGCTGCGCAGCATACGGAAGGCGCTTACTGGATTCATGGCCTTGCCCCCGAAAGTGACTTGTATTCTGAACTCTCCCATCTGGTTGGACACACGCTGATCGTCGGCACGACCCGCGTCGGGAAAACGCGCTTGTTCGACTTGCTCATCGCTCAGGCGATCTTCCGTGGTGAGACGGTCATCATCATCGACCCGAAGGGGGATCATGGGCTCGCCCAAAATGCCCGCGCAGCTTGTGAAGCCAGCGGGGCAGGGGATCGGTTCGTCTACTTTCATCCGGCCCATCCCGATCGATCCGCCTGCATTGATCCGTTACGCAACTGGAACCGGAAGACCGAGCTTGCCAGTCGCGTAGCGGCATTGATCCCCTCAGAAACCGGGGCGGATCCTTTCACGGCCTTTGGATGGAAAGTGCTCAACGACATTACGAACGGAATGATCGCCACGGGTCATCGGCCCAATCTGGTCCAGCTTCGACGGTATGTGGAAGGTGGTCCCGAAAGCCTTCTTCAGCGTGCCTTAAAAGTCCATTTCTCGGCTCATGTAAAGGACTGGGAAAGTCGGGCAGCCTCCTACATCAAGCGCTACAAGGACCGTCTGCTGGAGGCTTACATCACCTTCTATCAGGAAATCGCTATCCACGAGGCGCAGTCGGTTGATCTTGACGGCCTGATTTCGACCTACGAGCACAACCGTGATCACTTTCAGAAGATGGTGGCTTCCTTGATCCCGATTCTTTCGATGCTGACCAGTGACCCGCTGCAGGAACTCCTGTCGCCAGATTTTGAGCCGGGTCACGAGAGGCTGGTAACCGACATGTCGAAAATCATTCGTGGCAACAAGGTGGTCTACATCGGCCTGGATTCCCTTGCCGATTCAACTGTAGGTAGCGCCATCGGATCCATCATGCTCGCCGATCTTGCTGCCGTTGCGGGAGACCGCTACAACTACGGCATTGACTCGCTGACGCCCGTCAATCTGTTTATCGACGAAGCCGCCGAGGTGCTTAACCAGCCCGCTATCCAGCTCATGAACAAGGGGGGTGGTGCTGATTTCCGGGTCACTATCGCTACGCAGACCTTCGCCGATTTTGCCAGCCGACTCGGGGACGAAAACAAGGCGCGGCAGGTTCTTGCCAACACCAACAACAAGATCGCCTTGCGCGTACTGGATTCCGAGACCCAGAAGTACATCGCGGAAGGGATGCCCGAAATCAAGGTTCGCTCAATGGCACTGAGGTATGGGCATAACGTCGATACCCACATTCACGACGAATACACCGCATCCTACCAAGAACAGATTCTGGAAGAGGATGCGGAGCTGTTCCCCGCTGCAATGCTGGGCGAGCTCCCCCCTCTCCATTTCATCGCGCGTCTGTCAGGCGGGCGGACACTGAAAGGCCGTATTCCCATCCTGCTGACGGAGCAATAATGGCTACGCGTACCGATTCCGGCTGGAGTACCTTCTTCATCATCACGATATTCATTGCTGTGGTGGCCACCTGGGCATTCATCCCACCGGCGTTGATCCGGAGTGCCTGGGCCGCCGAGCGTGCGGAGGTCTACGCCATTGCAGGCAAAAGCGAAACCAACGTCTATGGCCGAACCATGGACGACCTGCAAAAATCACTGGCATCGGATTTCAGAGGCTTCATTATCGAGGCTGAAGCAATCGGGCAGGGACCTCTGGGTAATACCGGTTTCAGCCGTTGGACTCAGGACCGCATTGTCGCCACTTGGTTGTGGATCGGTTTGATCGCCTATCGTCTGCAAGTACTAATGGGATGGCTGCTGCCCGGAATTCCATTGGTGTTGGCCGCCTACATGGACGGCCAGTTCGTGCGGGAAATCCGAAAATACTCTTTCGTCGCCCAAAGCCCCATACGGCACAAGCTCGGTGTTCGGGTGATGTGGATGGTGCTGGCCGGGCTTGCCGGATGGATAGTGCTTCCCGTGCCGATGCCTTCTCTCTTGGCTCCCGTGTTGATTGTTTCGATCTCCTATTCTCTTTGGCTATGGGTCAGTAATCTGCAAAAGCGGTTATAACAGGCTCATCTGGTGAGCTTGGAATGCAGTATCGTTGCATTCAACTCCGGGATGTCCCTGGCCATGAGAGCGATCATGAATCTACGAGCTGCACTTCCTGTCCTGGTCCCCAAAGCGGTTCAATGGGCCGAGACGCATTCGCGCTTGATACTCGGGAGCGGTCGACCGTTATCCGAACAAGAGAGCCAAGTGGCAAGAGCCGTTGGCGTTACTTCCCCTGAACTGATCAGGGTGCTGGATGTATCGAAGTTGCCAATGCCCGAGGATCCGATTCTCTATCAGGCAGCGGTCGCCACCGGCATGCTTGGGCCAAACATGGTTGGTCTGACTCTGGGTCACGGGATATATATCTGCCATGGGCATTGCACTCTCCGGTTGATTTCGCATGAGTTGCGGCATGTGTACCAGTACGAACAGGCCGGTTCGATCACCGCCTTCTTGGGTGTATATCTTGAGCAAATTGTCACCTCTGGATATCAGAACGCACCGCTGGAAATAGATGCCAGAAATCACGAGGCGCGCTAGCCGACGGTGTCTAGACATTGAAAATGTTGGTCGTTCCAGAACGGAAGAGTAAAATGCCATCAGGCTGTGTCGAAGCCTGCTGCTCACCATTGGCCAACCCGGATGGGACGACTTTGCTTTACCGAGGCCCGGTCACTATGCGGTCCTTGGCAGTGAGCACCAAGCATGCCGCCCATGTGAAGGGGCAATAAGATGCGTTTCATCCTGACGACCGACTTTCAGGTCGAAAAATTCAAGCAATCCGCGAAGAAACTACGCCGCAGCAATACGCTACCCCATCGGGAAGCTCTTGATAAGGTAGCGAAGGCCAATGGCTACAATCATTGGCACCACGTAACGATCTGTCATCAAGAAACCGTCAGCCGATTCGGTGATGGAGTGAAGGCAGGCACCATCGACCCAATAAGCTACGTCGAGAAGGAAGTTGCCTTCATTCTGGGGTGCGCCGAGAAAGGTGATGCTAGGCTCGTCAAGATCGGCTCGCTTGTGTTCTTCTCAACAGAAGATGGCGATGCATGGATGCTCGACCCGGCAGATAGCCTGGCGCTTTGCTTGCGTTGGCGCGGGGAACGGCAGGAATTCTCCATCCACGAGAGTCCCGAACGTTTTGAAATCCAGTGGGACGGGCGCTTTGATATCAGGGATGGAGCTTTCTTTGTCGAGAGTGCCAATCCACGAATTGGGGTTCGCACGATCCTCGGTTATCCATCAACGGATATCAAGGATGTTTTGGCATAAGGACGGGCGTGTAGGACAGCGACAACTCACGCGGCACAAGTCCAAATAGCAAGCCACCGGTAACCGAAATCCGTCCTTAAAGGTCACATTTCGGCGACGCAGCATTGGTCTGACTTCCTACCATGGCAGTCATGACTCGTACCCTGTTTGCTGTCCTCTTATTGCCAATGGCATTCTCATGCCAGGCTACCTGCTTTGAACAAGCAGGTAGCCGATATGGCATTGCTCCGACCCTGCTCAAGGCTATCTCGGCGGTCGAGTCGGGCTTCGATCCTGTGGCACGCAATCGCAACCGCGATGGCTCGGAAGACCTGGGGCACATGCAAGTCAACAGCCGCTGGTTGGGCGCGCTGTCGTCCTATGGCATAGGCCGGGAACAGCTATTAGACCCCTGCATCAACACCTATATCGGCGCCTGGATCCTCGCGCAAAACATCAGTCGTCTCGGGTACGGCTGGGATGCGATTGGAGCCTATAACGCCCGCTCACCGGAAAAGCGCGCGGCCTATGCCCGCCGGATCGCCGCGAAGGTCAAGGCATGGCGATCCTGAAGCATCTCGTCGTTCTTCTGCTCGTGACCTCGATTTTTCCGGGTTGTACAAGCCTGCCCGAGACAAATCCGACGCCACAGGTACGAGAAGGCATCGCCTGGATCGAACGCCAGTTCAAGACCTGTAGTGGCAAAGACTGTCTGCCGCCTACGCGCAAGACGCTGGCGATCATTGAACCTCCCGTTGCGCGGAAGGAAACAACGCCTGTCGTGGCCGTAGTTCCTCCGACCGTATCGTCAGTCGTCCGTAGCGATGAGCCGGTAACGGCAACCGTCCTCTTTGCATTTGGAAAAGACTCCCCCTCCGCCGATGGACAACAAGCGCTCAAGCGTATCGCGAAGATCGCGGCGAACTTTCAACGCATCGAGCTTGAAGGCAGAACCGACGACATAGGCAGCAAAGCCTACAACGACCACCTTGCCCAGAGGCGCGCCGATTTCGTCCATTCATGGCTCCTGAAGCATGGAGTCAACGCAGAAATTGTGGTCCGTGCCGAGGGGTTGTGCTGTTACCTCGATACGGCACCCACCGAAACGTCACGCCGAAACAACCGGCGGGTCGAGGTGCGCCTTGTCAATCGGCAAGACGCGGTCAGCAACAGCAAGGGAGCGCAATGAAGTGAAGTTACCTCACACCAGCGGCTTCATCCGTGACGTGGCCATCGCTGGCGGATTCATCGCCATCGGCATCCTCGCCCCGGGGTCGCCCATCGAAAACGGATTCGAAGCCCATCTGGGCGGCATCTCGGTCGGCCTCGGCCTGGGATGGCTCATCAAGTGTTTTGTCGATCTCAAAGGGAGCAGTCATGCAAAGCAGTCGTAAATGGATTCAGGGCGCACTGGCGCTCGTCCTGCTGGCCACCGCCACCGGCGCGCTGGCAGGGACCACCGGTACTGAATTTCAGAGTCTCTACACCTGGTTGACGGGTTTGGTCCAAGGCTACTTTGGTAAAGCCGCAGCGGTGGCCGCCATTGGTCTCGGTGCGCTGTTCTCGCTGGCGCGGTTGAATCCCATCGCCATTCTGTCTGGCATCGGCTTCGCCGTGTTCCTGCAGTACGCCCCAACCATCGCGTCCGGCATCCTGACCGCGACGATCTGAGGCCAAGGAACGCTGCGTGGACGAGATCGGCTACATCCCGAAATCCCTGGAGGCGCAGGAGCGCTTCCTGTGGTGGGACTTCGATCAGGCCATTCTGTTCATTTTGGTCATGGGGATGGGGGTGGTCTCCGGCGCCATGGTGGCCGGAATGGTTTTCGGGGGGTTGGTTGCCTGGCAATACGGCCGGCTCAAGACCGGGAAGCACCCGAAGTTCGCACTGCATGCGCTCTATTGGTGGCTACCGAGCTGGATCGTGATTCGCGCTCGCGCGACTCCTCCATCCCATCATCGATTTTTCCTGGGCTGACCAATGAAGTTCAGCAAATTCACCGCCGAGCGGGACAACCAACGCGCAGAAATCCTGTTCATGCGCATCGCCGTCGGTGGTCTCGTGCTGGCCTTGCTCGCCAACGCCGGCGCATCGCTCAGCGTGGCGGGTTCGGAGAGAACCATTCTAGTGCCCCCGGAAGTGCACCAAACCTTCTGGGTCAGCGGCCAGAAAGTCTCTACGGAGTACCTCCAGGAAATGGCCTACTGGTATTCAGGGCTTGCCCTCAATGTGACGCCGCATGTGGCGGACTACCAGAAGAATCTCTTTCTGAAATATGCCGCTCCGAGTGAATACGGGCGCCTTCAGGCCGAGTTTGGTGCAAGGACAGAATTTATCCGCAAGAACAACGCCTCGACCCAGTTCTCGCCGCAATCGGTGATGCCGGACGAGGCTGCCATGAAAGTGGCACTTACCGGCGTTCTCCTGACTTGGGTCGGGGACAAGAAAGCCTCCGAGAAGCAGACCACCTATGTCGTCGGCTTTCGATATCTAAATGGGAGACTCCATGTATCCGAGTTCAAGGAAACCAGCGATCAGGATCCGTTTGGTGCCGGCAATGGCACTGGCGCTGCTCCTCGGTAGCGTTTCGCCACCGTCCTTCGCCGGACAATACCTTGAGGGCAGCCCGGATGACGGTTTGACCGCCACCGTGTCGCGCAGCGAGCCCAATCTGATTCGGGTCGAAGGTCGCAAGATTCGCCGCATCCAGGGCGTCGAGGGCGAGTTCCTCGTAACGCCGGACAAAGAAACCGGCGCCGCCTATCTCAAGCCGAATACGGACAAACCGATCCTCAGCGTTTTTGTCGCCGACGATGCCGGTCGTCACTGGAAGCTGATGCTCAAGGTCGCAGACGTGCCGGCCGAGACGCTTGTCATCCGAGACCGCAGTCGTTCGCGCGTCGAGGGGAGAGCATTTCTTGCCGACGAGTCGCGCAATGCCGCTATCCGTCGTGTGTTGCTGGCTTTGGCGCGGGACACCGAACCCGAGGACATGACCGCCAGAGATACGCTGGTGATTGTTCCGCTCTGGAACGAAGCCCGCTTTGTTCTTGTAAGGACACTGGAAGGCGCTTTGCTCGGGGAAAAGTACCAGCTGACCAACGTCTCTTCGTCGCGGATGGTCATCGACGAGCGCGAACTTTACCGACGCGGTGTCCTGGCGGTCATGGTGGACTCGCTCGAACTGGAGCCGGGTGAAGCGACCAATGTCATGGTGGTACTGGTGGGGCGCGATGGCTGAGGCGCCCAAGAACCGCATTGCGACCGCGGTTTCCAACCTGTCGCCCAAGCGTCGCCAGTATCTGATACTGGGGCTCGGTGCGTCGGCTTTCGTGCTGCTCGTTTTCGGTGGCGTGGCGATCTGGGACAAGCCAGTTCAACTCCCCCAGGGAGCGCCGCAGGCCCGTCCGCAGCCCATGCCCATCAATGCCCCTGGTGCACAAGCCGATCCGCGTGACATCTGGATGAGCAAGTCTTCGGAACAGATGCGGCAGATGGAGGACATGATCCAGGGATTGCGCCAGCAGGTCGATATCATCGAGAAAAAGCCGCCGGTCGCGAACGATGCCCAATTTCCGGCAATTCCGTTGCCCCCGGCACCGGCGCCGATGCCTCCAGAGGCACGGACCATGGCTTTGCCGCCACCTCCCGTGGTTCCGGAAACGGTGAACAAAGCCAGCGAGCCGCTACCTCCGCCCAAGCCTCCGGGGATTGCCTCCTTTGAGGTGAGCGAGGGCAAGGTGATCGTCCCGGAAGTAGTTCAGAAAGCTGCCGAAAAGAAGGACAGCCGCAGCTACGTTCCATCAGGTTCTTTTTTTCGGGCGGCGCTGCTAGGCGGGTTGGATGCCCCTACTGGCGGCCAGGCACAGAGCAATCCACACCCCGTCCTGATGCGGGCGCAGGACAACGCCTTTCTGCCCAACCGCTATCGATTCAAGGTCAAGGAATGCTTCGCCTTGGGTGCGAGCTACGGAGACATTAGTGCCGAGCGGGCCTACATCCGGCTCGAATCGATGTCGTGTGTGCGTCATGACGGCAAGGCCATCGATGTTCCCGTCAAAGGTTACGTCGTGGGCGAAGACGGCAAGGCCGGCATGCGTGGGCGGCTCGTCAGTAAGCAGGGTCAAGTTCTGGCTAATGCCTTGCTGGCCGGGATTGGCGCCGGTATCGGGCAAGCCTTCCAACAGAGCGCCACTACCGTGTCGACCAACCCGCTAGGGTCGATCGGCACGGTGGATCCAGGCAAGCAATTCCAGGCGGGGGTCGGGACCGGTGTTGGCAAGGCGCTCGACCGTCTCTCCCAGTACTACATCACGCTCGCCGAAAAAATGTTCCCGATCATCGAGGTCGATGCCGGCCGCACGGTCGACGTGGTGTTCACCAAAGGCTTTTCGCTCGATACGGACAGCGCGGGAGGCGAGCCTGATACCTACACCGATATTTGGCGTCGGGGCCGCGAAGTTCAGAAGAAATCCATAGAACCCTACAAGGAGTGACCCATGCAAATAAATCGACCACCTCTTCAATGGCTGTCCGTATTGATGGCATTGATGCTGTCGATGATGGCGCAGGCCGATGACGGACTTGATAGCCTGGAAAAACGTCTCAAGGACATGTATCCGGCAACTCGGATCGAGCGCGTCCAGACCTCGGAGATTCCGGCCCTCTTTGAGGTGACGATGGGCAAAAACACGGCCTATACGGACGTGACCGGGCGCTATTTCATCTTTGGCCATCTCTTCGACATGAAGACACAGCGCGACCTGACAGCTGATCGCATGGAAAAGCAACAACGCATCGATTTCGGCCAATTGCCGCTGGGGGATGCCATCAAGACCGTGCGTGGAAAGGGTGAACGTGTGCTGGCGGTGTTCTCCGATCCGGACTGCCCTTATTGCAAGCGTCTCGAAGCCGAAATCGACAAGCTGAGCAATGTCACCATCTATACCTTTCCCTATCCCCTTGAAGGCTTGCACCCCGAAGCCGTGGACAAATCCATCGCTGTTTGGTGCGCCCCGGACCGCGCTCGCGCCTGGTCCGATCTCTTGAGGTCTGGCAAGGCCCCGGCGAGCCGGAAATGTGAGAACCCGATTCAACGGAACATCCAGCTGGCTCAGCGGCTGGGGATCCAGGGAACTCCGACCTTGGTTTCCGCCGACGGACGCATGTTGCCCGGTGCTGCCCCCGGAGATCGCATTGAGCAATGGCTTGCCGAGAGTCGGCCATGAGAATCAATTGGCTTGTGAGCCTGTTGTTGCTTGCGCTGGCCGGTTGCGCAGGCACGATGTCGGGACTGGATGGGCAGGGAAAGTTTTCCTGCAAGGCGCCGGATGGCATTTCCTGCGCATCGCTCTCCGGGGTCTATGCGAACGCCGTACAGAATAATCTACCCGGCCAGCGTCCGTCCACGGAAGCCGCCAAGGGCGAGTCGGCAGCACCAAAGATTACGCATCAGGCACCGATTTCAGGCGAGCCAATCCGCAGCACCCAGAAAGTTCGGCGCGTGTGGCTTGCGCCCTGGGAGGATGACGAGGAGGTGCTGCACGACCAGTCGTACTTCTATCTCGTCGTCGATCCTGGGCGCTGGCAGGTCGAGTATTCGCGGCGCAAGGCCAGCGAAGGTTACCGGCCCGTCGTACCGCCGAAAGTCTTTACGCCTGCGGCACCCAATGCCAGCGAACGGCCAGCGTTGCGGATGGAGCGGAGCAATCCTGCCGTATCGCCCAATGAAATGTTTCCCCAGCAGGGGGGTGAGAGTCCACCTGCTGGCGGGGAGGGGGGCTGATGGGGTGGTTCGATGCACTTCGCGCTGCTTTCCTGCCTGAACGAACGGCAGAGGCCGATCATTTACCTCGGCAACTATTGCGGGAAATTTCGCAGATGCCGCGCCTCACCGGGATTCTTCCCTACCTGGCGTGGCAGGAGGATGCCCGGCTGTTTGTCCTGGATCAGGGCGGCTTTGGCGAGAGGGAAGAGCACGCCATTGGCTTTTGTATCGAGACCCTGCCTCAGACCGGCGCCAGCGATGAAATGGAAAAAGTTCTTGCCAGCCTCTTCGTCTCCTGCCCGCCGGGGACGGGGATACAGATTTCCCTTTATGGCAGTCCCCATATCCTCCCATTGCTCCGGGCCCAGGCCAACCTCTTGCCCTCTTCAGCGTCGATCGATGAAGCAGATTCTGATGAACGTCGTCATGGGAACATCTTCCGACTCCTCGCACGTCGCCGCATCGACCACTACCTGAAGGGTATTGGCCAGTCCATCTTCGGCCACCAGACCTATCTGCTGCGGGATTTTCGTTCGGTCATCGCGATTACCTTGCCTCTCGATCCCGAATCGCCGGCAGATGTCGACGAGGCACTACGTATCCGAGAAAGCGTTCACGCGACGCTCAAGTCTGCTCATCTGCCGGGACACGATTGGGGTCCCGGCGATCTCATGAACTTCACGGCTGATTTTTTTGATCACAACCGCCTGTTTGCAGGCGGCACCTCGCGTCCCATTGAATGGAACGAGAATCTGCCACTGCGCGACCAACTCTCTGATCTGGAGGTTGCTTCCCGCGTGGGAGACGGGGATATCCGCTTCCGCAAGGCCGGTGGCGATGAGTCCGTCCTTCAACTGTTCTCGGTGCGCCAGTATCCGCGTTTCTTCCGTCTTTCCGGCATGAACTACATGATCGGAGATCCCTATCAGCTCGCCTTGTCCATGCCGTGTCCCTTCCTGATCACCATGGGGGCAGTCTCGCTCGACTACGAGTCAGCGCGAACCAAGGCTCAGATGAAGGCGGCGCGGGCAACGCAGAGCGCCGGTTCCTACATGGCGCACTTCCAGCCTGACCTTCAGGAGCGCAAGCGCGATTGGGACATGGTGCTCAAGACCTTCGACAGTGGCAGGACGGTGGTCGGCATGTACCACCAGATAGCTCTTGTCTCGAAAGTCGAGGATGCCTCTCGTTGCGAGCACGCCGTACGCGCCGTGTGGCGGGCGCGTGGCTTCGATCTAACCAAGGACTTCTATCTACAGCACCAGGCCCTGTCGGCGGCGCTACCCATGACCCTGACGCCAGGCCTGCAAGCCGATCTTCGTCAGTTCGGGAGAATCAACACGAAGACGGCGGACAACGCGGTTATGACATCGCCGCTGATCGCCGAGTGGAAGGGAACACAAACCCCGGTGATGACCCTATTTGGCCGACGCGGGCAGATCGTCGGTTTCGATCTTTTCGATAACACCGGTGGCAATTTCAATTTCGCCGTGGCGGCACTGTCGGGATCCGGCAAGTCTGTGTTCGTCAATGAGATGACCTATCGCTACCTTGGTGCCGGTGCCAAAGTGTGGATCATCGACGTCGGCCGCTCCTACAAGAACCTGTGCGAGTTGCTGGATGGCGAATTCATCGAGTTTTCGGATGAGCGCCAGAACACCATCTGCCTCAATCCATTCTCCATGATCATCGATATCAGCGCCGATATGGAAATGATCTTGCCCCTGATTGCCCAAATGGCGAGTCCACGGGAGCCGCTCGATAACTACGGATACACCGCGCTTGGTTCGGCCATCAAGCGGGTTTGGGATGCCAAAGGACGCGCAGCAACCATTACCGACATCTATGAGCTGCTCCAGACCGGGCGACTGTCTCTGGAGGGCGAGTACGAGCGCGACCTCAGTCGCCTGGCTACAGCCTTGGAGCCCTATACCCGTCATGGCGTTTACGCGAGCTACTTCGAGGGCGATGCCAATATCCAGTTCGACAAGGATTTTGTCGTCCTTGAGCTTGAGGAGCTGAAGTCCAAGAAGGATCTCCAGTCGGTAGTGATGCAACTCATCATGTATCGCATCACCCAGGAGATGTACCGTGATCGCTCCCGGCGCAAGCTCGTCATTATCGACGAAAGCTGGGATCTCATGGGGTCCGGCGCCAGCGGCAGCTTCATCGAGGCCGGCTATCGCCGCGCCCGAAAGTATGGCGGCGCGTTCGGGACGATCACCCAGTCCGTCGACGACTACTACAAGAACGAGGCGACCAAGGCCGCCATCAACAACGCCGACTGGCTGTTCCTGCTGCGCCAGAAACCCGAAAACATCGAGCGCTTGGGCAAGGAGGGCAAGCTGTCCCTGGATGAATGGCTGAAGCGTCAGCTCGCTTCGGTCAGTACCGAGCACGGGCATTTCTCGGAAATCTACATCCACTCGCCGATGGGGTCGGGCCTGGGGAGGCTTCTACTCGATCCCTTTTCGATGCTGGTTTATTCCACCCGTGCCGAGGACTACGAGGCCATCAAACGCCTGCGTGACCAAGGGCTGTCGGTATCGGATGCCATTGAACGTCTAGTCATCGAACGCGCATCACAGTAAGGTGGATTAGTCATGAATCTTTTGAAAACACAGATGATCACCGGGGTCGTCACGCTAATGTTGGGGGCGTGTATCGCTGCGTCATGGCTACACTTTCGGCCGCTGGAAATTCCTCGATTCGCTCGCGTCGATATCGGCGCCATTGTTGCTCAACAGCAGCAATCCCTGGTGCAGCGGGTTAAGCCGGGAATGGATGCCGCTGAGCAGGGCAAGCTGTTCGAAGAGGCAAAGGCTTTCGGCCTGCGTCTGGATACAGCCCTTGAGCAGGTTGGCAGGGAATGCCAGTGTGCCCTGATCAATACTGCGGCGCTGCTAAAGGCGACTTCTGCCGAGGCAATCCCGGACTTGTCCTCGCGAGTGGTGGACATTCTGAAGCAACCGGCTATCGGCGCACCCGCGCAATGACCAATGCGTATCGCCATCCTGTTCTCACTTCTCGTGTTCGTCAATTCTGCGTCAGCCGAAAGCGGTTTGGAGTATGACTCTATCTGGCGCTGCGACGAGAGCCGGTTCAACTGGTATTGCGATATCCCGCGTGATAGTGATCAGGTCGACAACGCCGTCGAAAAGCCCAAACCCAAGGCGGCCAGCGAGGAGGATGAAGCCGTCGCGGCCCTGAAGAAGTTGAGAGAGGACGCGGAGAAGAAGAGGGCGCTCGCCATCGTCAAGCCGACGCCGGAGAATCTCAAGAGCTACATCGTGGCCCAGGAAGCACTGATGGACAGGGCTTCTGTGTTTTCGGACGTTTGGCGCCGTGTCATCTGGGCCAATCCGGAACTCAATTATCAGTTGCGGAACCCGTCCAACAACTCGGCCATCCAGGTGCGCGATGTCCAGCGGACGCGCAAGGAAGCGGAAACCCTCGCGAGTCTGGTGCGGGACTGGGGCCTGTTTTTCTTCTTCCGGTCGGATTGCCCGTATTGCCATCGCATGGCGCCAACGCTGAAATTCCTGTCCGAGCATTACGGAATTGCCGTTTTCCCTGTCTCTCTGGATGGCGGCGGATTGCCTGAGTTTCCAAAACCGTCACGGGACAACGGGATGGCCGCTTCCCTAGGCGTCAGCGTTGTGCCGCTCGTGGTGTTGGGGAATATCAAGGATCGCCGGCTTCTTCCGATCGGGTCAGGGGTGCTTTCCGCCCAAGAGATTGTCGAACGAATTTACATCCTGACCCAAACACGTCCCGGCGAACTTTATTGAGGTTGCCCATGAATCGTTCATGTCTCCGTCGAACCATTGCCGCCACGCTCGTCCTTTCGACGCTGGCCAGTCCTGCAACTGCCAACGTCTCCCAGTCAATGCAGGACTGGTTCAATGACATCGGTGCCTACGGCAACGTGACCGGTGCGAACGCCTACCGCGGGCAGACGATGAATTTCTATTCCGGCGGCAGTCTCTATATGCGCACCCCGGTGCGTAATTACCAGCTGGCAAGCATTTCGCCGCCTTCATTTCGGGCTGGTTGCGGCGGAATCGACCTGTTCGCAGGCTCGTTTTCTTTCATCAATAAGGAACAGTTTGTCGCACTGCTGCGGAACATCGGCAACAACGCCATCGGCGCCGCCTTCAATATGGCTTTGTGCTCGATGTCGCCTGATCTCTGTGATCTTCTGAAGTACCTGCAGGATCAGGCGTCGAAGATGAACAATCTCAACATCAATTCCTGCCAGGCGGCGGAAGGAATTGTCACTGCGGCCGGCAGCATGTTGACGGATAAGACCCAGGAGAAGGAGGGCAAAACCGCTGGTGCGAGTCTCAACATCTTTGGGGATGTGTTCGAGTCCTGGGATGAGTGGAAAAAAAGCAGCGCGACGGCCAAAAGCATCCGAACAGCGGCCAAGAACTCGTCACAGGGGTATCGGGAGCTTTTTGAACCAGGCAATGTCGTCTGGCGATCGTTATCCCGTGTCGCCGGCGTTACCGAAGAGACCAAGGAGCTCTTGATGAGCTTGACCGGCACCATCATCGTGACGCCGCCCGGTGAAAGCTCCGACGAGAAAGCCAAGTGGGCCTATCTGCCCGGCGGAAAGCTTACATTCCGGCAGTTCGTCGGGGATGGTGGTTCAACGACAGTCAATCTGCCTGGCCTCAAGTGCGGCGCCGACACGGCGGAGTGCATGACGCCAACCTTCTCGGAAAGCGCCTTTACCGTGACGCCATTCTCCCGGCAAGTCAGAACCCGGATCGCAGCGATGCGGGACAAGATCATCAGTCGGGATGCCACGGGGCAAACCAGTCTGGATACGGCCCTGATCGGCAATTCTTCCCTGCCAGTCTGGAAGATGCTCGCGGTATCCAGCAGTATCCCTGGCGGTGACCGGATCACCGAAGACTACGCACAGTTGATTGCCGTGGATGTGGCCTACGCCTACTTCACGAATCTCTCAAAGACGCTTCGCAGTGCTCTGCAGAACGAGACAGGGAAGGGCGGTCCCGATGCAGTCGCTGCTTCGGAAAAGATTCTCGTCCGCCTCAACGAAGTCGAGCAGGAGGCGCGGGACATGCTGCGCGCCGAGTACCAAAAGGGCATGCAGGTCGCAGAAATGAGCCGTTCGCTCCAGCTTCTGCATCAAAGCCTCAATTCAGGGATGCCGACCAACATCTTCCAGTCCATGATGGTCTTTAACCGGTAGATCGGGCAGAACCAGAATGTACGAGGTCTATGCCTATTGGAACGTCGCGGAGCTGGAAGCGATGTTCAATGCCGTCGCTTCCATCATGGGTAGCGGCGATTACCTCGGTTTGCTGCGCACCATGGCGATCGTGGGAATCATCGTCGTCGTCATCGCCACCCTGACCGGGCGAGAGCGACTGGATGGGATGTGGAAGTGGCTCTTCTTCCTGGCCATCTTCCAATCCATGCTGCTGATTCCCAAGGTGACGGTGACCATCGTCGATCGCACCGGGAATGAGCCACCGCGAGCTGTCGCCAATGTACCCATTGGTCTGGGCGCCTTTGCACACAGCATGAGCAAGGTAGGGGACTGGCTGACCGGGGCCTTCGAAACCGTATTCTCTCTACCCGATGATGTGAAGTTCCGACGGAACGGCACCTTGTTCGGCCACCGGGTGCTCTCCGAGCGTCTTGCCGTTAAGAGCGGCAATCCCATTCTGACCAGCAACTTGCTGGAGTTTTACCGTGAGTGCGTCGCGCCGGATCTGGCCACCGGCTACATCCGCATGAAAGAGGACATTCTGGAGGTCAACAACGTCTGGGTCAGCCTGAACGGGAAGACAAATCCTGCGCGACTGGTGACTTTGCGCGATACGACGGACCCGACCATCATGAGTACGGTAGGCTGCGATGTGGCGTATCAGAGTCTCACTACCCAGATCAATGCGGAATCAAGCCGCCAGATCACTTTGCTGGGTTCACGCCTCTACCCGAAAATGAGTCAGGCAGATGCCGGGACGGCGATTGTCGGCTCCCTGGCTACCTCGACCAACTATCTCCTGGGGGTTTCGGCCTCGGCACAGGATGCCGTCAAGCAGGCCATCGTCGCCAACTTCATGATCGATGCACAGTACATGCTGCCCGCGCAATTAGGGGATGCCGCCAGCGCCCAGACCAACCTTGCGATGGCACAGTCACTTCGATCAACGAGCGACTCCTATAAGCTGATGGCGCGGGTTGCCGAATCCACGATGCCCAAGGTTCGCAATGCCATCGAACTGGTCCAGTACGCTATCTTTCCGGTTTTCCTGCTCTTTGTGGTGCTCAGTGGGCATCAGGCCGGCACCATCATCAAGTCCTACGCGGCCAGCTTGTTCTGGATTCAGCTTTGGGCACCGCTCTATGCCGTGATGAACTTCATCATCACGATGTATTCGAGAAGCCAATACACGAATGGAAGCGCTGGAAGTGGCTTGTCCATTGAACAGATGAGCTTCCTCAATACCGCGATTGTCAGCGACCAGGCAATTGCGGGGATGCTGGTCATTTCAATCCCGGCCATCGCTGCCGCTATCGTGAAAGGTGGCGAGGTCGGACTGCAGTCGGTCGCCGGTCTGGTGGCGCCGCCACGCGACCCGGAAAAGATCGCCAGCGCCTTGGCCATGGGCAACATGCAGATGGGTAACGCCTCCCTCAACAATGTCAGTCACGACACGATGAAGGGTTTGGCGGTCGATATGAACCCCAGCTTACGTCAGGGTATGACCAATTACCAGGCACGAGGAGGATTCGATTACAGCCATTTTTCCGGAGGTGGCTTCGTCGTCAAGCAGGCGAAAAGCGATGTACGTGCCGATATGGCGATCAACGATTCCTTGGGGGCTGCAGCGAAGGAGAATTACGAACGCTCCCAGCAGGCGACGCAGCAGCAATCTGCGGAGTACGCTGAAAGTGCTCTCGCGGCACTCAAGCAGGAGGCTGGCTTTGAGAGAAGCCACACCAAGGGCGCTAATGACACGACAGGGTACCGCCATGGTATGGGGTCAAGCCGGAATCAAGAAGCCAATGAAACCCTACGCCAGGTCGATCAGTGGGCCAGAAAACTCGGTGTCAGCGAGAAGGTCGCGATGGAACTCATGGTTGGCGCATCGATGGGCATGAGTACTCCGAAGCTTTTGGAGATTGCAGGGCTTCGCGGAGGTGTGGAAGTGTCGGCCAAGATGCGCAATTCCGCGGACTCCATGCGATCTCTTGAGGAGATGGCTCAATTCGCTAAAGAATCGAGCTTCGGAAAGAAGGTTGGCACTGTACTCGACAACGGCTGGGAACGGAACTACCGGACCAGCGATGAAGGAAAGACCGCCGGCAGCGATGGTATGCGTGCGTCCTTGGACCACGCACGGCAATCGCGTGATGCCTTCACAGCATCACTACAGGAAACGGAAGGGCACCGGCAGATGTGGGAGCTCTCTCATAGTGGTCAGCTTGGGTCGAATCTTCAGCTACAGGATCACTTCATCAAGGATTTTCTGCTGCCCAAGCTCGAATACAACTATGAAAAGTTTCAGGGGGTCATGGGCGATCCGCATAAGCTCAGGCCATACATCGAGGAATACACCGCGCAGAACTATGACCGGATGCTGGGAGAGATGGGCGGGCAGGTGCAGGGGACTGAGGCAATCCAGGCAAGGCATGATGCTAACCGGGCAGGCATGCCAGGCCGTGAATCGGTTGAATCAGCAGGTGGCGGATATATGGGGCAGGTGAAGGGGAGAGCGGGACGTGCAGGGGTTATCCCGCAGGGGCGACCAAGCGACCAGGTCATGCACACAGCAATGCGGGAGTTTTCCAGGAATGCGTTCGAGGTTAATGACCGGAAGGAAGGGGCAGGACAAATTTATCAGGAAAATGCAACACCGTCAGATTTCCGCAAGCTGAAACCAGCCTCTGCTGTGGGTAAGGGAATGGAGATCGCCGAAGATGTGGCTGATGCGGCAAGTCGTGTCGTAAATGGAGTAACGGGGCCGAATCCTGGTAACTACATTCAGGAGACTATTGGAGGAAAAAATAGCCAGTAGCGGGCATGTCCCATCAAATTGGTTAGGTGCATTTGGGGTGCGGAGATTTCCGGTTGTCCTGTCACCTGTACATCGTCTTGTATCCTATATCCGGACGGGTATAATAGATGACTGAAAAGCATGGGTTCCGATATATAGCGGGATGTCGAGCAGATTATCTGCTCGGTTAAAGGGGGGGGCATGATGTCGCGCATGGACAAACATCAAGGCACATCGTTGGCAGCTGATCGCGGCTTTGATGACGCGGAAGATCTGTCGGCGAAGGCGATCCTCGCGGTCAAGCTAAACGATCTGATCGACAAGCGTTGCCTTAGCCAAAACGAGGTCGCAGACATCACCGGTATGACACAGCCCAAGGTGTCGCAGGTGCGCCGCCACAAGCTCCAGAACATCTCGCTCGAACGCCTGATGCAGGCACTGGTGTCGCTTGATCAGCATGTGGAAATCATAGTGCGGCCGGCCCGCCGTGCGCACACCGCTGGCATTACGGTCGCCGTGTGATGTGCTGGAAACAGATAATCGGTTCGGGGGCGCGATGAAGTTCGCCTATGAAGACTTGAGCGACGGTCAGTTCGAGAACTTGATTGTCTTCTTGTGCCAGCCCCTGCTCGGTTTCTCCGTGCAGGGTTTTGCCAAAGGGCCTGACGGCGGACGCGATGCGAAGTTCGTGGGAACCGCAGAGCTGCATCCAAGCAAGGCTGCTCCTTGGGTCGGTACGACCATCATTCAAGCCAAACACACTAACGGTTACAACCGCAATTTTTCTGAGGCTGACTTCTTCAGCACGACGGCATCGAACACGGTGCTCGGAAAGGAGATCCCGCGCATCAAGAAATTGCGTGAGAACAAGCAGCTCGACCACTACATGCTTTTTGCAAACAGGCGCTTGGCCGGCAACGCCGAAAGCGATATACGCGAGTACATCGCGGCGCAGTGTGGTATTCCCGCGTCGTCAATTTACTTATGCGGCTTGGAACAGTTAGAAGTTTGGCTGAAGACGTTCCCGGACGTTGCGGCGAAGGCCGACCTAGATCCGGTCGATTCACCTTTAATCGTCAGTCCCGACGATCTTGCCGAGGTCGTGCAGGCGCTGGCGCGACAGAAGGATGGTGTGTCAGCTCTGCTCGATGATCCTCCGACTTTGCGCGTGACGTATGAGAAGAAGAACGCGCTCAACAACATGAGTGCGGAGTACGCCAAGGCGCAGCGCAAGAAATACCTAAAGGAGACCGTTCAGATTCGGGGGTTCCTGGCCGCGCCGGAAAATTTGGAACTGCTGCGCATGTATGAATCGGTGGTCGATGAGTTTCAGCTCAAGATCATCGCTAAGCGCAAGGACTACCAGACCTTCGACGACGTGATGGAGTACCTGGTGGACCTGCTGTTCAGCCGTGACCCCGTCTTACGGCAGCATGCGCACAAGCGTTTGACTCGCGCCGTACTGTTCTACATGTACTGGAACTGCGATATCGGGGAGGTGGGCGATGCTTAGACCGACTAAGCACTCGCATCCGGATCGCACGGTGATCAACGTATCGCTTCTGCTGTTGGCGCGCCTCAAGACGCGCCGCGTGGATGACTACGATGTCTTGCGCAAGTATGCGAAGAAGTCCGTCATCGGCGGTGACGTGCTGTTTCTTCCGGCACTAAATTTTCTTTATCTGATGGGACTGATCGACTACCGCCCCAAAACCGACGCTGTGGAATACGTGGGGCCCAATGAAGCTGTCTAGACTCTATTCGAACAAGCCTGACCTGTTTGAGCCCATGGAGTTTGTCCATGGTTTGAATGTCGTCATGGCAGAAATCCGCCTGCCAGAGAACCGTAACAAGGACACGCACAACCTCGGTAAGACCACGCTAGGGCGCCTACTTGACTTCGGTTTCTTGGCAAAACGCGACGCCAAATTTTTTCTATTCAAGCATCTCGACATCTTTAAGGACTTCGTCTTTTTTCTCGAAATAGAATTGCAGGATGCCTCGTTCGTGACGGTGCGACGTGGCGTGGAGGATGCGACTAAGATTAGCTTCAAGAAGCATGAGGCTAGGCATCAGGACTTGTCGGCGCTGCCAATGGCTGAATGGGACCATCAAGACGTGCCGTTTGATCGCGCTCGCGACCTATTGGATGGGCTGCTCGATTGGCGTACGATCAAGCCTTGGTCGTTCCGAAAGGGCTTGGGCTATCTCCTACGCTCGCAAGATGATTTCCGAGACGTTTTCCATCTGCGCAAGTTTGCATCCGCGCATGCCGACTGGAAGCCGTTCCTTGCGCACGTGCTGGGCTTCGATGCGCAACTGATCGCGCAGCACTACGAGAAGGAAGATGCACTCACGCTGAAGCAGGCGACCACGCAGACCATCAAGAACGAGTTGGGTGGATCCATTGAGGACATTAGTAAGATCGAAGGCATTTTGTTGCTCAAGCAGAAGGATGCCGAGAGGAAACAGAAGCTGCTCGACGCATTCGATTTCCGCGCCCAAGACAAGGACCGGACCAAGCAGTTGGTCGATGATATCGACGAGCGCATCGCGGCGCTTAATGCCGAGCGCTACTCGCTCAATCAGAATAAGAAGAAGATCTTCGCGGCGCTAGAAGAAGACCAGATACTGTTTGATCCGGATGATGCACAGCGATTGTTCGAGGAAGCGGGCGTTCTCTTCAAGGGGCAGATCAAGAAGGACTTCCAGCAGTTGATCGCCTTCAACAGGGCGATCACAGACGAGCGTCGCGGCTACCTGCAGGAAGAGCGCCAAGAGGTCGAGTCGGAATTGAAACGCGTAAATGCGGAGCTGAACGCGTTGGGCAAGAAGCGATCAGACACTCTGTCATTTCTGAGCGGCACAGACGTTTTCGGGAAGTACAAGCAAGTTTCCGATGATATGGTGACGCTACGCGCCGACATCACGTCGCTGGAGCGCCAGCGTGGTTTCCTACATCGACTTCAGGAGTTGCGCACCGATATCCGGGCACTGACCGAAGAGCGCGGCCATCTGCAGACCCAGATCGAAGTCGATGTAGAGAAACAGAACTCGGATAAGAACAGCCTGTTCTCGGCGATTCGACTGTTCTTCAGCGAGATTGTCGAAGAAGTGATCAACCGCAAGGCCTTGCTGAGTGTGTCTCCTAATCAAGCAGGTCATATTGAGTTCAAGGCGGAAATTCTGGACGAGTCAGGCAACGCCACCAGCGCTGACCTCGGCCATACATATCGCAAGCTGTTGTGCGTTGCCTTCGATATGGCAGTGCTGCGTGCGCACGTTGACGACAGATTTCCGCGCTTCGTCTATCACGATGGCGTGTTTGAGTCGCTGGATGATCGAAAGAAAGAAAACCTGTTGGGGGTCATTCGCCGATACGCGGAACTCGGGTTGCAGCCCATCATTACCCTGATCGATTCGGACCTGCCTGTTCGGACCGATGACGAACAGGTGTTCACCGAGGATGAAATCGTCTTGATCCTGCATGACGAGAATGAGCGGGGGCGCTTATTCAAGATGAGGGCATGGTAAGGCAGGGACCCTGTGGCCTATAGGTGGTTGCGGAACTGTCTGCCACTCAACATGGTTACAAAGAACACATCGTCTACCTGCAGGGATGTTATATCGAAGTCGGTATTGGCGGGCAGGCGTATGTTTGCTGTGGCCAAGCCTCCAATTGAATGCAATGGTACTCATTTCGCGCTGACGACAGCCGTCCCGCAATATGCCACACGTGATACGCGCCACTGCGATCCTGCCTGATCATAGTGGGCGTTGATTTTTCTGACACCTACTACAGAATTGGCACCAATACCCAACGCCTTCTGTGCCAGCCCGAGCAATGCTTCCTTTTCTGCGATGCGGTACTCCCTGTCGGATGCCGCCTCTGTCTCTGAAAGGGACTCGACGTAGCCAATCGTCTTGACAACCCTACAGCCGGGCAAGATATCCGTTGTGACAAGCAATATCTGGGTCTTGATCAAATCGAGGTCATGCTCGAGTTGATCGAGCTGTGGTTCTACGCTGGCTTTGGATCTTCGATTCCAGCGTAACAAGGCCGCACCAGCTAGCAGTAAAGCGAATAGCGGTAACACGCCAAACAGGCCGTTCGTATGTGTTGCAGCAGCGATGGTCATGAGTGCCTCCAATCAGTTCTAACCAAGCTTCCCACAGATCCTAAAAACTGCAAGAACGTGGCGTCACCACTTCTGCTTGCAGCATGCCCATGGCTCAGGTCTCGTGCGATCGAAATGTGTCTTTGCCGGGCGCATTTCGAGAATTGCTCGGCAGGTCGCGCCGATACAGTGGCACCATGCATATTCGTCTTTTCAATCTGTCTGGGCGCTGGTTTCCGGTTGTCCTTTGGGTCATGGCAGCCAATTTGGCATTTGGCCGCGCTTATCTCGTCGCCCTGAATCTCACCGAAAGTCTTCCTGGCACCATTTTTCTTGTCGAGAAAGGCGTCACGCCAGCACGCGGAGAGTTGGTTGCCTTCCGATGGGAAGCAAACTGGCCTTATCCCCACGGAAGCATCTTCGTCAAAAAATTGATCGGACTGCCCGGTTCAGTCGTTACGGCGAATGGCCGAGACTTTTTCGTAGACGGCAATTCAGTCGGCCGTGCGAAGGAAAGAGCCCGAACCGGAGAGCCACTGGATATTGGCCTCATCGGCACAATTCCGGAAGGGCACTACTACGTTGCCGGATCTCATCCCGACAGCCTCGATTCACGATACCGGCTTACCGGCTGGGTTGGTCGGAATCAAATCATCGGGAAAGCGCATCGGATTTTCTGACGTGGGACACATTGGGTTTTTCGGAATGGAATCGGATCGCGCTACATCGGAGGTCATCCAAAGATCAAAGCACCTTTGGATAGCGGTCCTTCACCAAGCGATCGAAGATGCGAAAGGCAACGTGAGGTCAATCGAGAAGTCGGAGAGAAGTATTGGCGGTATACAGCGCGAAGCCTTGATATGGATATTCCATGGCATTTCCAATGCCGCCAATTCCTTCAACTCGATCTGTGGTCTTCTGGATATTGATCCTGATCGGGCACGGCAGCGTCTTCGTGTTGTGCCTGGGATTCGACGCGGCTTGGACAGAACACAGCAAGGTGTTGGCGAAGGGGAGGGCTGACCTTTGCTAAGTTTCATCAGGAAGGCAGTCCGCTTTGATAGTCAAAGTCAGGAGCTTGTCGGCAAACCCGCTGAGAATGACGCTGCGCAAATGGCAATCGACGAGGAGATTCCTCGGTACCCGCCGTTTATGAGGGGTCTGCCGGCCACGGACCCACACAAACTTATCGAGACTCAGCGGGAGTTGATTGGTCAGATTCGCGAGGCCGGACTCGCTTCTCCCGATATATTCGAGCAGTACTACCTGGAGTCTCTCCGTCGATTTGCCTCCTACGCGCATCTCTTGCCGGCAAGCCAAACTCATCACCACAGGGGGGCAGGCGGGTTGCTTCGTCATGCTGCCGAGGTCGCCCTGTGGTCGCTTCAATCTGGGGATCGAGTGCTACTGCCTGGAGAGCAGGCGCCCCGGAGACGACGTGAGCTAGAACCACGGTGGCACCTTGCCGTGTTTCTAGCGGCACTTTGCCACGATGTGGGTAAGCCGGTGACAGATCTTGTCGTTACTAGCAGAGATGGAGCGAAAGTCTGGAACCCATTCGTGGAAGATCTTTATTCCTGGGCCAGCAGGCACGGCGTAGATCGGTACTTCCTGCATTGGCGTGAGAATCGTGCGAAAAAGCATACGGCAATTTCTTCTCTGATTGCTGAGCGCATCATCAGTCCAAAGGGGCTTGCTTGGATTGCGGAGGGAGACACAGAGCTCGTACTCTGGATGATGGAAACAATTAACGGACACCCCAGTGCTGAGAATCTGATACACGATCTCGTGATCCGCTCAGACCAGGTCAGTGTCGAACGAGACCTGCGAAATCTTGGCGTTGCGTTTACCGGCTATGAGATCGGTCTTCCGGTGGAACGGTTCCTAGTGGACATCATGCGCAGACTTGTCCGGGATGGAACCTGGGGAATCAATGAACCTGGCTCACGCCTCTGGCTCATTGACGGGCATCTCTTTTTAATCTGGCCTGCGGCAGGCGAAGAAATGGCGGCTATCATCAATCAGGAAAAAATTCCGGGCTTGCCACGAACCCCGAACAGCATTCTGGACATGCTCGTTGATCGGAAGCTGGCGAATATTCGCGGGGATCGGACTGACGGGAATCGCTACTGGGTGATTGCCCCCGATGTGCTAGCCGAGAAGATACCCAATATCCGACTGACTGCCATCAGGTTGCGTGATACTGCTCTGGTCATCGATCCAGCCCCATTATCAGTCCCAGGAAAAATTCTCGACCTGGAGGAAATTCCCAAAGAGATGCCACGTATCTCTACTCCAAAATTGCCTGTCGATGCAGAGCCCGCAGTGTCACCAGCGCTCATTAGGGCGCCGGTTCAATCCGAAAAGGTGAATGCCAAGCCACCGGAAGAAGTTGTCGATCGGCTCGACGGACCTGTCGGCGAAGCACTGAAGGCACTTGCCGAAGACATTCAAACCGGCGAAAAATCATTCGAGACATTGACTCACATCGACTCCTCCGGTGTGCTGTGCCTCAAGTGGCCAGACGCGCTTAATGGCTATGGGTTGGAGAACAAATCGATTCTCGATGAACTGTCGCGCCGAAACTGGCTGGTTCTTGATCCATTGTCGCCGTTTCGCAAGGTGGTGGAGATCGAGATCGACGGTGGCAAGACGTGGAAGGTTGTTCGGCTTCAGCCGGTGGTGAAACAGCTCATGGCGGTCGGGAAAACGCCGCCAGAACCATCAACCGTATCGATATCATCCGCTGATCCTGTTCAGCTACCCAAGCCAGTTCAGGGCGAGATTGAGGGAATAGGCGAAGACACGCGACTTGCATTGATACAAAGTATCGTCACCACCTTGCGGGAAGGGGTGAGAGAAGGCATCCTAACGGCAGATGCGGATGGAGCCTTCGTCTGGATCCAATCTAGGAAAGCCGAGCCTTTCTTGGTGGCGCGACTCCAGGTAAATCGAATGTCAATAATGCGTTTGGGCAGCGTCGTTCCTGACGTGTTTATGTGCCAGACGCGAAAAAAGGCACATTCCTATCGAATACCGGCTATGCCGTCAGTAGGGTAAATTATTCAGAGAATGCACACGCTCCAGCGAACAGAAGTTGATCGCTTTCTTGCCAGCGGCCACTACGACAACGGCTTTGAGACTTGGCCAGGCGATACGTTCGTGGAGCGTGCGACGTGCGGAAGTGCTGCACTGCGTTGCGCACTCATTTCAGAGGTACTGCAGCGGACCGGGTGTGCAGCCGTCCCCGCATTCCTCGAAAATGCCGACTTGAAGGTGTTCGCCCACGCGAAACTTGCGCCCATGGTGCAAGGGCTGTTCCCGCAGCGAGAACGCATGATCATCCTCGAAAGGCTTGAGCGGTCTATTGTCTTTCTCACGCCGGCGACGATAGCAAGTACTCTCGAAAAAACGCCGTGGCTCAAGACAGCGTGGAATCTGGCAAATCTTTACCTCACAAGCTTTGATGCAAAACGGCTCTCCGTCGATGCGCCAAATATTGTTGGCCTGAGCGAAGAGACGACCTGCTACGTTTCCGTCGAGTATTTTGATGCCAACAACCGCTTCGACGATTATGTGGTTCACGAGGCTGCCCACATTTTTCACAACTGCAAGCGAGAAACGCTCGGGCTGAACGCGACTCGTCATCGGGAGTGGCTGCTCGAGATTGATTTCGCCAAACGAGAAACGTTTGCCTATGCCTGCGAGGCTTACAGCCGAATTCTTGAGCTTGGCAAAACTCGTTCAACTCGAAACCGGCTTCTGTCAGAGCTTGCGGACGGGGCGATGCCGCCGGACGAGCGGGTACATGGTGCCGAGTATGTGGATATTCTGCGGGAGGCGGTTGCCGCCGGGAACGGCTGGAAATCCATCCGCGAGCGATGCTCTCCCTCCAGGTCACCCCGCGGCGAACAAGCGACCGAGAGTCGATCTACCCCGACTTAGCCCCAGAAAATTCCTGTCTGATCGGCATCCAGGGCCGCAAGCAGAGTGTCGAGGTCACGAGACGGCTTTGCTTGGTGATATCGATGCCACTTCGAGTTTCTGTCCGAGCAGAAAAGACCCCAGCTGCCATTATCTTCATACCGAAATTGAGCGATAGGAACGGTCACCCACGTCCCCGGCTGTGAAAACGCAATACGTTCTTCATTGAGCGTCACGCTGTTTCCGCGAATGACGTAACTCAACCTCACCTGATCCCGTGCATGGTGCGGAATTCTCTTCTCGCAGTAAGCTCCGAGTTTGATTTCAACCAACCGTTTGGTCAGTACTGGCAACGCCACCGATTGCTCCCTCCAAGGTCAGATGCGATGCTACCGCAGCATGTCCTGATTATTGAAGACGCATTGAAGCTGATGTGACTTGCGGTGCCGAAATGCGCCCGAAAAAGGCGCATTTCAAAAGCCATCGTCGCGACCGTGCGACCAGAATCGATCCTCATGTCGATTCATGCCCAACTCCTCGCCATGCTGCTTTTCAGCTTGATGCCTATCGCACACGCTGAAGAACTCGGTGTCGTCGGGCCGACCTACGATATTGCCGAAGCGGATCTGCTGGAAGTCATCCAGTCACGACTCGGTCGGATGGAAAAATCCGGCGATCTTGCCCGGAAGCAAGGCGAATATCGCGATCGCGTAGTCGGAGCTATCGAGAAGCCAAAGCCTGTCCCCGGTATTAAGGCGACAGCGGCCAAACGCACTTATTTCATCGACCCGACATGGACGCTGGATCGGGACATCCGTGGTGCCGATGGCGCGCTTCTGTTCGCGCGCGGACTGAAGGTGAATCCACTAGATCATGTATCTCTTCGCGAAAAGCTCGTCTTCTTTGATGGCAGGGATAGACGGCAGGTCTCCTTCGCCCGGCAGCTGTTGCGGAATCAAGATCGAGCAGTAAAGCCGATTTTGGTCGCCGGCGAGCCATTGAATCTCATGCGTGACTGGAAACGCCGGGTTTTCTATGACCAGGGCGGGACACTGGTTCGCCGCCTGGGCATTCATCAGGTGCCAGCCGTCGTGACTCAAGACGGGAAGAGGTTAAGGGTCGATGAAGTCCTTCCGTGAATTCGCGCGCATCCTCGTACTCGCCATTGCCGCTGGAGGGTCATCGCTGCCAGCGTATGCAACGGCGACCTGTAGCGGCCGGTTTGCGAACCCGATCACGGATATCTGCTGGAGTTGCATGCTCCCCATCCGGTTCGGTGGCCATGACCTGGTATCCATGGGGCAGGAAGACACACCCAACCCTGGCGGCTCCCCAGTTTGCATGTGCCCGTCGCAATTGCGGGTGGGGTTCAAGGTCAGCTTCTGGGAACCGGTTCGTCGCGTGGATGTCGTGCGTCGGCCGTTTTGCATGACCAGTCTCGGCGGCGTTGAACTGAACCCCGGGTTTGATGCGCCGCGAGGTTCGCGCTTCAGCCAGGACAGCACCTCGACCTCGTCCTTCTATCAGGTGCATTGGTATGTCGACCCAATCATCTTCTGGCTGGAAGCCATCTTCGACAATGCCTGTCTGGAGCAGAGTTCCTTCGATGTGGCCTACCTCACCGAACTCGATCCAATGTGGCACGACGATGAACTGACGTTCATTTTTAATCCAGATGTCGCTCTGTTCGGCAATCTGCCGGCCCGTGCTGCCTGTGCTGCGGATTGTGTTGCGGCAACAGTGGGGTTCCCACTGAACACCTTGTTCTGGTGCGCGGGATGCCAAGGAAGCCTCTATCCACTTAACGGAAACGTGCAAGCACATATTGGCGGTGTCCAGGCATCTAGTCTGGAGATGACCCGCCTGATTGCGAAGATGCATCGCGAGGGGCTGATGTGGGCGGCATCCGGCGAGGACGGGCTCTGTGGCTATTACCCGCAGCCGATCATGGACAAGACCGGCTACAAGTACCAGATGCTGTACCCGATCCCGCAGACGGCGAAGATCGCTGGCAAATGTTGCCAGCCTCTGGGGCGATCGACGGTCCTTTGGGGGGCAGGCAAGGAATACCCTTTTGAAGGCGAGGACTTCGCCTACATGGTTTTTCGAAAACGCAACTGCTGCCAAGGGGCCTTTTGAAACCATGAATCAATATCCATGCGGCGTACTCATCGCAGCTTCAATTGCGTGTTCAGTGTCGAGCATTGCATGGGCGCAGGCTGTGCTGCCAAGCGATGGCGACATGCGCGTGGCGCGGCAACGCATGGAGGAGGCTCTTAAGGGGATGGGGCCGGCAAGAATAGCGAATCCGTTGTCTGTGCCGAAAACTGACGCATTACCGAAGCCAGTAGCTAAGAGTCCGGACATTTCCCAGATCGCAGAGTCCTATCGCCATGCGTCTTCGCCCAGGTCAGAAATCCCATCTGACATCCCTGAGCTGATGGTCTTCGTCTCGTTCTCGATGCCGAAGGAAGCGCTTGAGCGAATCGTCGCCCAGTCGGAAAAGTCGGGCGCCGTCCTCGTCCTTCGCGGTCTCAAAGGCAACTCCCTGAGCCGAATGGGGGAGGAACTGGCCGCCTTGGTCGGGAAGAGAAATGTCACAGCCATTATTCATCCCCCAGCCTTCAAACAGTTCAAGGTGGCTCAAGTACCGGCGTTGGTAATCGCCCGGTCCGGGCAAGCGACCAAGATTGGTGAGGACGGATGCGCTGCTCCGGCAAGCTATATCAAGGTTGATGGCGACGTTGGTCAAGACTACGCCCTTGATCTCATTGAACGCCAAGCACCGAACTGGGCAGAAGCGGCAAGGCGCTATGCCGCAAGATTGGCTGGGCCTCGTCCGTGAGGTACCTATTTGTCTGGTGCATGGTTTTCATGGCGACCGCGACCAACGCGGTAGCACAGGGCTACGACGCAGGTACGGCATTCACTGATGGCAGGGCGCTTGGATCAGGCTCGATCAATGGTGCCTTTCAGGGAATCGGTAGCGGGAATGCCGCGTCCATGGTTCCAGGTTACGGGCAGAGCGCCACGCAAACTCAGTTGTTCCAAGGCGGGCAGGGGCAGCTATCTGGACCCGGTGTCACAAAGGTTACGGACTGCGCTAGCCAAGTGCCGGATGCCGACGCCTATCGGCGGCAGGAGTGTGATGCAGTGAATTTTGTGGCGCGCAACCCGAGCGTGAGGCCAGCCTTCTCGATTGATCGTGCCACCGATCCTCTGATCGGTCGTGCCAATTCCATCGCCAGCAACCCAACCCTGCAGGTCACTGGCGTCAATATCGGGGCAACTACGGAGCAGTGCCGTGTGGTGACGGAGACCACGCCGGCGACGTTTTCGACAGAGGTCTGTACCGAGTACCGGCCCGTGAGCAGTAATTTCTGTTCGACTGCCCGCCAGATCGCCGTCGATCAACATCATCTGTACCAATGTGTCGAGCAGATGCAAACGCTCAGCAATGCCACCTGCTACATCGGTCGGCAGATTGCGGTGAACACCAGCTACAACTATCAATGCAACCAGACGGTGCAGGGATATGAAACGTTGAGCTGTCGGCGCGGAGTCTCGGCCACAGTCGGGTTTGGCCAATGCACGCCCGGCGCCTGGCTGGGAAGGGCCGCGTTCATGGATTGCAGCTGGTGCGTAGACCCGTACATGGCCATGAACATCTTCTGCGGAAGCGATGGCCGGTCGTATGTGGTGGAACCTTACCGATCCTACGATGGTGTGAATCGCTACGATTACAACTGGATCGGCTATCCATGGGACGGGAGTTACGGCCGGTTCCCGGTTGCGGTGGCTCCAGGGCAGTCGGTTACCGACTATTACGTCAGCAACCTCGGGTTCGGCTGCAATCTCTATGTGTATTTCAGCGTCAGCTGCAGCTCAACGACCTGCACGCCTTCAATGCGTAATGTCAGCTCTGGGTGCAATTCCTCAGGAGGAACTGGCACTGGGGCGCCACTCCAATTGCCGATGTCAAAAACCGTCAGCAGTTGGACATCCAATGAGTGCGCCACTCTGCAGCAGCGGGCACGGTAATGAGGACACTGACGTTTTTGGCTCTTCTTCTCATGGCTTTCGTGAGCCAGGCGGTTGCCGGCGATTGTCGACTGGAAAGTTCGACCTGCGTTGATAGCACCCCAAGCAAGACGATATCCGGTGTTGTCGTGACATTGGCCGACGTAGGCGGCTGTTGGGAGCTCCAGGATAACTACACCTGCATCAAACCCGATTCGATTGATTACTGTTCGGCACTGACAGCAGCTGGCTGCGGACAAACCAGCTCGACCTGTAGCGATACCGCTTTCAATGGGACCTGCAATACGTACACGAAGACATTTAGGTGTGGCTCCAGCCAGGGAACCCCCACCAACACGGTCCGCTTGGATAACACCTACACGCTGGCGACGGATACCGCGAATACGAGCCAGTGCAGCAGCTATGCTCAAAATTCCCGCTGTCGCCTGGCGGCGCATACCTGTGTCGATTCGACGTCATGCAAGGCCGATCCCAGCGGGGCGACGGTGTGTCTGGCCGGTGTGACGCCGCCAGCGGGTGGACTCAACTCTACGGCTACATGCTGGCGCTATCAGGATGACTATTCCTGCATTGCCGAGAATCACATCGACTATTGCGCGGCCATCAAAGCAACCGAAGGGTGTGCGCTGGTCAGTTCGACCTGCGACAGCACGGCATTCGACGGGTCATGCAACCAATATACCCGACGGTATCAATGCACCAACGTTACGGCCTCGACGAGCACCCCGACGGTGGTTGAACTGAATACATCCTACACCATCACGTCGAACACACTGGATACCAGTCAGTGCTCCTCATTCGCGCAAAGCACCAATTGCGTCCACGCAGCGACGACCTGTACCGATAGCACGCCCTGCAAAACGATCAATGGGTTACAGGTCTGCCTGACTTCCGTATCCCCTTTGCCGGCTGGGGCACAAAGCTCGGGAGATTCCTGTTGGGTTCGTTCTGAGGATTACACCTGTGCTGGTACGACGCTGACCAACGATTGCCAGGAGTTGATTGATCGGGGGTGTACGCAGGTCTCATCCCAATGTATTGACCAGTTGGCTTCCGGGAGTTGTGACATGAGCGAAAGAACCTATTCATGCCAGACGTCCCCGGCATCTCAGACTCAGCGCACGGTATGCGATCAGCGATCATTTTGCCAAAGTGGAACCGGATGCTTCGACACCAGTAATCCAGCCGATCAGGATTTCGGGAAGGCCATGGCGTCGATGGAGGCAGCACGCGAAGCAGGCGTCTACGGTGCCGATCAGCGACTGTTTAAGGGCGTGGGGGAACAGTGTCGTAAGAAGCTCTTTGGCCTGGTGAATTGTTGCAAGAAGGGCGGGGGCGGTGCTGCCAGAAGCAACAATGTACTGATGTCGGCAACCATTCAGGGAGCCTTTGCCGGCGGACAACTGGCGGTGAATGCCGGCAGCAAGTACATGTTCGACTTCATGTACCCCCAATACACGAGCTATATCGAGGCCGGCGCCCAAGCCATGATCTCCTCGGAGGTACTTTTTACTCCAACCAATTTCCAGCCATCCTTCAGCTTCTACGGATTGACGTTCTCGACCGGGACCGTGACCAGCGGTCTGCTAGGCGGACCAATCTACTCGCTCGGATCACTAGGGAGCTTCAATTTCTACTTCGATCCATATTCCTTGGCAGCTGCCGTCGCCTTGCAACTCCTGTCCGAGTTGCTCTCTTGCGAACAATCGGAACAGTTGCTGGCAATGCACAGGGACGCCAATCTTTGCGTCCATGTGGGTTCATTCTGCTCGGCACGGATCCCGATTCTTCGGACTTGCATCGAGCAAACCGAGTCCTATTGCTGCTTCAACTCGCGTCTGGCCAGGATCATCAATGAACAGGGCAGGGGACAGATCGGGAAAGGCTGGGGGAGCGCTGAGAGCCCGGACTGTTCTGGATTCACAACATCGGAGTTCGAGCAGCTCGATTTTTCCCGGATCGATATGAGCGAGTTCGTCCAGGAAATTGCCTCCAGTGTGCGTGTTCCCAGCGCCTCATCCATGGGGCAGAACGTCCAAAGCACTGTCCAGCAACGCGTCAACAGCTATTACAACCGATGAATCGACCTCTGAACGTACTTACGATGGCGCTCTGTTTTTTTGCTTTGCTGGGAAGCAAGGATATTCTTGCTGCCGATCTTAAGCAGCATTTGATTGCTGCAATCGATGCACCCAATGGTCGGTCCGGCGGGGATCTGAGCGGGCCAATGGCTGATTTTTTCAAGGCACAGACTCGTTCCTCCAACCCCGTGAAGGTTCAAGTCAGAACGTTGTCGAAATTTGCTGAAGCGGGTTGTGCTCGCTTGGAGGCGACCTTGATGCAAGATGCGGTACCAACTCAGGAAGGGAAGCTGATTCCGTTTGCCATCCGCTACGAACTCAATCTGTGCCGTAACGGGCAGCCACCGACCGAGGGGATTGACCTCGACGCGGCATCACGAGCACTTTCACGTGAGGCACCACGTCAAAGATGAGAAAATGCAAATTTCCTTAATCACCAACAGGGAGTAACACGATGAACAAATCCGAGCTGATCGAAGCGCTGGCCACCAAAGCTGATCTGTCCAAGGCGGCCGCTGGTCGTGCCGTGGATGTTCTGGTCGAAGAAATTGTGACCGCTGTCGCCAAGGGGGATTCGGTGACTCTGGTGGGCTTTGGTACCTTCAAGTCGGCAGCTCGCGCGGCTCGCGAAGGCAAGAACCCGAAAACCGGCGAGAAAATCAAGATCGCAGCAACGACGGTACCGAAGTTCTCTGCGGGCGCCACCTTCAAACAGGAAGTAGCCGCCCAAGCCAAAAAGAAGTAAGCGGTCAGGGTTGTACCGTCACTAGGCCAGGTCCAGCAGCTGCAATCAACGATCGTTTAGTTTTCCTTGCATTGAGGGCTAATACAAGGCAAAATTCAACGATCGTTTATCATTATCGGAGGGGCTATGGCAAACAGGGAAGTTGGTATCTCTTCTGTCGTCGAGCTTGGGGAGATTCTTCGGGCTGTCCGCAAGGAATCTGGACTGACTCAACGCGATGCCGCTGCTCTATGCAACGTCAGTTTGCCATTTCTTAACGGTCTGGAGCAAGGGAAACCGACAGCCCAGATCGGAAAAGTACTGTCCGTCTGCAGCCGGTTCGGTATTGACGTCAGGTTGAGATTGCCGGGTGAAACGGCATGAACGCTTTGATTGTCTCGGCCAACGGTATCCCGGTCGGAACCATTGAAATCGAAAATGGGCGGTGGAAGTTCAGCTACGCGACCGAGTGGAAGGATTATGCGTTATCGCCCAATTTTCCGATTGCCACCCGAAAATTTGAAGACACTACAGACGCCAAGCCGGTTGAATGGTTCTTCGAGAACCTGTTGCCCGAAGGCCGACTGCGAGACCTGATCGCCTTCCGGGACAGAATCGATCCCCGGGACACCTGGGCGCTTCTGATTCGACACGGACAGGACACCGCGGGAGCTCTTTCGCTGATCCCCGAAGGGTTTGATGTGGCGACAGAGGAGATTTTGGTCCCACTCGCGAGAGAGGCACTACAGGAAAAGATTGAGGCATCTAGAGCGCGCAATCTCCCTCTGATGGCGTCATGGGAAGAAATCCGCATGTCTCTGGCTGGTGCCCAGGAAAAACTGGGGCTGCGTATCGACGCCCATGGTGCGATGTTCCTGCCTGAGGGTTCGGCGCCATCGACCCATATCGTCAAACCAGAGAATGCCAGCGCGGACTTCCCTCACTGCCCGGCCAACGAATTTTTCTGCATGCGCCTGGCCCATGAGCTGAAGGTTCCGGTGCCTGCGGTTGGTTTGCTGCATCTTCCCGAGCCGCTTTATGTCATCGAACGATTTGACCGGGTGCCATTGGAACAGAACGCGGAGAAGGTTGCTGGGACGACGTTCGGGCGGCTCCATCAGATAGACCTATGCCAGGCGCTGGGTGTGGCGCCTTCAAAGAAATACGAGAGCGAGGGTGGCCTGGGTTTGCATCACTTGTTCGGGGTTCTTCGCGGCACCTTCATCGATCGCCCAATTGTGGCTGCCAATGCCGTTGTCCAGTGGGTCGCCTTTAACTATCTGATCGGCAACCTGGACGCGCACGCCAAGAACATTGCTTTCCTGATGCGGGGACAGAAAGCGGCGGTGGCGCCGTTTTACGACATGCTCTGCGTGGAGGCCTACCTGCCAAGGCAGACCATGTCCATGGCTATCGCCGGTGAGAACAAGCCCGGCTGGGTGGAGGGGCCGCACTGGGATGCGATGGCCTATGAGGCTGGCGTGGCGCCAAGGCTGGTCCGTGGCATCTTGTCGCGGATGAGTGCGGACTTGCCGGAAGCCATCTCCAGAATCATCGGAGACGAACGGCTGTTGCCGGTTGAGCGAGATTTTCTGAGAGAGAAAGTGCTGCCCGTCATTGAAGAGCGACGAGGTTTCGTCGCCGATGCAATCAAGTTCCGACAATCGACGATTGCAGAACTGCTGACCAGGAAGGAATTCGATCCGTCAGTAGCGGAACGTCTGGCCAAGCTTTCCTGATTTTTTCTGGGAGGTATCAGGCGGCAGTCGCAACGGATTGCGAATGGACAGGTGCCTTCAGATGGCGCCTATTCCATGCAGTAACAGCTATAGCCTCTGTTCGACCGATAGGTCCGGTCGCATGACAGTCCATGCACTCAACCATCCATCCGTTGATATCTACTTCGCTGGATTCCACATGCTGGCTTCCGCAAAATGGGCATGATTCGAGAATGACCATGGCTCCTCCTGTTGTTTGTCATTAGTATATTGGAATGTTGCAGATGTCCAGCGGCTGTAGATGAATTAGAACGCATCGGGACGTGCAGTCAGGTATGGTTGGTTTGACTCTCCAACTTTTCCGCACGCCCATTTGTCCGTGCCACTCTCTTGGAGAGCGGGTTCTTCTCCGTCATTCGCTGGCGAAGGCGATCAATATAGGATGCCAAGTCGGTGATATGAACATACCGACGCCGGTCCCGAAGAACAGTCGGAATTGGAAAGACGCCCTTGCTGATCTGATTGTGGGCGGTCCTGAGATTGATGCCGATTTCTTGCGCTGCGGCAGATAGTGTGAGCAACAGTCCGCTGTGACGGCGAGTGAGAAGAGCGAGGCTATCTTCATGGGGTGCGGTATGCATTTAATGTTCCTTCGGAGTCATGAATTCATCGTAGCGTCACTACGAAATGGGGTGCGCTTGAAATGCATCCTCCAAGTTCGTATTTCGAGTGGAATGAAGTACGGCATCGGTAGCAGGATCGTAGGGCTGCGTGGGATGGCAATCAGCACGCTCAAGCTCGCGTAGTGAGCTTTGGGTCTGTCATAGTGACAAAAGAGGTGTCAATCTGACGGCCAGTCAAGCACTCGATTCACCCGGAAAATATGGGAGTCGGAAGAGCGAAAGGAAAAGGGAGCGGTGAATATGGAAGTTACAGAAATTGAGCTGCTGGCAAGGCAAGTTGAAGCGCATCCCGACTATCGGGTGTTACGCCGGCTGTCTCCACGGCAGGTGTTTGGTGAGAATTCAAGTGGGGCAGCATCGAGAGCAATTATTCTCGACACAGAAACGACAGGGACAGATCCATCTGCGCACGAAGTTATCGAACTGGGCATGGTTGCGTTCGACTTTGATCCGACGACAGGCAAGGCGATCCGGGTGGTTGACGTCTACGATGCGCTGGAACAGCCATCTGTACCCATTCCTCCTGACACGACAAGGATCCATGGCATCACTGACGAGATGGTCGCCGGTAAGCGAATCGATGACCAGAAGGTGGAGGAAATGCTTTTTGGGGCGTCCCTTGTTATCGCGCATAACGCACAGTTTGATCGTCAGTTCTTGGAGAAACGGCTTCCGATATTCCAGTCGGTGCCCTGGGGGTGCTCACTGAAAGATGTTCCTTGGGCGGAAGAAGGTTATGGTTCAGCCAAGCTGGACTACATACTCAACTGCATGGGATTTTTCCACGAAGCCCATCGCGCCGAGGCCGACTGCCTGGCTTTGTTGGAAGTTCTTCAGTTTCCCCTGCCAGTCAGTGGCATCACTGGTTTTAAGCACCTGCTTTCTGGACAACAAAATCCCAGTTATCGGGTGTGGGCCAGGAACAGTCCATTCGATAACAAGGATCGTCTCAAAGCGCTGGGCTATCGATGGGAAGCCAACGAGAAATGTTGGTATCTCGTAACCACAGAGTCTCAACTGGAGAGCGACGTCGCCAATCTTAAGCGTGATGGGTACAACGGGAAGCAGGCGAGAATCGACTTGGAGAAGCTGGACTCACATGTGAGGTTCTCCAGTCGGGGAGGAGAAAAAAGTTCTCGTGTGATCTGACGGTTAGCTTGTTTCTGACGGTATCAAAAATGTGCAAAAGACGTTGATACCGTCAGCCGAATGAGTCTTCCTGTGTAACAATTGAAGCAGCAGAAAAGTAGGCTTTGAGCCAATAGTCGTCAATAGTAGTTAAGAGCACGTTTTTTTGAGATCGCCCGGAAACCCGCATGAATGCTAAGCATTGCTCTGGAGACGGTATTGGTGACGGTATTTGCGAGTGCCTTTCGGCGAGAACCCAGTATCCACGCGGGTTCTACGGTTCCGGAGATAATTGAGTGGGAGTAAGCGGGTATAAGATGAGAAAAGGGCCTCCGCGGAGGCCCTTTTCGTTTGGGGTGGCTGACGCTTACTGCTCGTCCTGCTCCGGCTTGAACTGGGCCGCCAGTTGCTGCTGGACCTGCGGTGGCACCTGCTCGTAGTGGCTGAATTCCAGGGTGTAGGAACCCTGGCCGCCGGTGAGGGACTTGACCCGTGACTGGAAGCTGTCCAGTTCCGCCAGGGGCGCATGGCCGACCACGGTGATCATGCCACCGCGGCCGGTCTGATGGCCGGTGATCTGGCCGCGCCTGGAGGAGAGATCGCCGCTGACATCGCCGACCGCGGTTTCCGGCGTGGTCAATTCGACGTTGACGATGGGCTCCAGGACGATGGGCCTGGCCTTGGCCGCGGCATCCAGGAAGGCCTTTTTTCCAGCGGTGACGAAGGCGATCTCCTTGCCGTCGACCGGGTGGTTCTTGCCATCGTAGACGGTGACCTTGATGTCCTGCATGGGGAAGCCGGCCACGCTGCCGGCGGACATGGCCTGGCGCACGCCCTTCTCCACGGCGGGGATGAAGGTGTTGGGGATGACGCCGCCCTTCACCGCATCGACGAACTGGAAGCCCGCGCCACGCTCCATGGGCTCGATCTTCAGGAACACCTCGCCGAACTGGCCGGCGCCGCCGGTCTGTTTCTTGTGACGGTGATGGCCTTCGGCGGGCAGGGTGATGGTTTCCTTGTAGGCGATGGTCGGCGGGTGCGTGTCCACCTCCAGACGGAACTGCTCGCGCATCTTTTCCAGCACGCTGCCCAGATGGGTTTCTCCCAGGCCGCGGATCACGGCCTCGTGCGTGTTGGGGTCGTGATCCACATGCAGACCGGGATCCTCGGCCACCAGGCGGTGCAGGATGTCGGCCAGCTTGTCGGCGTCGGACTGCTTCTTGGGCCGCACCGCCAGGCCGAACACGGCATGGGGAAACTCCAGCGGCTTCATGTGGATGTGGTCGTCTTCCGGCGCATCGTGCAGCACGGAATCGAAGGTGATGTCGTCCACCTTGGTGAGGGCGCAGATGTCGCCGGGGCCGCAGGCCTCCACCGCCACCAGTTGCTTGCCGAGCAGCCGGTAGAGATGGGCGACCTTGAACGGCTTGCGCAGCTCGCCGATATAAAGCTGGGCGTTCTCGGTAAGCGTGCCCTGATGCACGCGCAAGGCGGTGATGCGGCCGATGTAGGAGTCCACCTCGACCTTGAAGACATGCGCCAGCACGTGCTTGGCCGGGTCGGGTTCCACCAGCAGGGGTCGGGCTTCCTCGCCCTCGCCCAGCAGAAACTGGGGCGGATTGGCCTCGCCGGGGTGGGGCAGCAATTTCACCATGATGTCCAGCAGTTCGCGGATGCCCACGCCGGTTTGCGCGGACACGAAGCAGACCGGAACCAGATGGCCGTCACGCAGAGCCTGTTCGAAGGGTGCGTGCAACTGCTCGGGGGCGACTTCACCTTGTTCCAGATAGAGGGACATGAGTTCCTCGTCCACTTCCACCACCTGGTCGACCAGGGCGCTGTGCGCTTCCTCGACGCTGGAGAAATCGGCGTCGCCGGCAGGATTGAAGAAACAGTCGGTGACGCGGGTGCGATTGCCCGCGGGCAGGTTGATGGGCAGGCATTCGCGGCCGAAGGTGGACTGGATGTCGGCGAGGAGGGCGGGCAGGTCCGCTTCCGGCACATCCATCTTGTTCACCACGATCATGCGGCACAGCTTGCGGGTCTGCGCCCAGTGCATCATGCGGTGGGCGGTGAGCTCGATACCCTTCTTGGCATCCAGGACGACGACCGCGGTATCCACCGCATCCAGGGCGCACATCGCCTGACCCATGTAGTCCGGAAAGCCCGGCGTGTCGAGGAGATGGATCAGGGTGTCCTGGTGCTGGAGATGGCTGACGGCCAGCTTCACGGAATGCAGGTGCGCCTTCTCGAGCGGATCGTAGTCGCACACGGTGGTACCGCGTTCCACCGAGCCGGCGCTGGGAATGGCACCGGCCGCGGCCAACAGGGTTTCGATCAGGGTGGTCTTGCCGGCGCCGCCATGTCCGACCATGGCCAGGGTTCTTATTTGGGAGGAGGGGAGGATGCTCATGATGTAAAACGATCGGTCAGGGAGAAAAAGGGACGTTCCACGGGACAGGTGTCATCGCACAGGTTGTGGAGGGGATCGCCGTGGCTGGATTCGCATGGTGCATGTGGAGAATTTGCAGTGCGCCTGACAGGGTAGCCAACCCGGTGTAGTACGTAAACAACAGATCACCTGATTCGCCGGATTTCTTCAATAAACCGGCGTAATTGGTTGAGTGGCACATAAACATATTAGACAATTCTAATGACACTGATGCCAACACTTACTCCCTGAGTGTTATCAGTGTTGTCTCCTCCATCCTCCTTCTAAGGTGGATTTAGCCCGGTCACCCGACCGGGCTTTTTTTTTGTTCCGCGGGTAGCGACAATCGGCTCTGCTTGGGAGCCGGCTCCATGACACAACCACTCTGGTATCTGCGGCATGAAGGCAAGGTGTACGGGCCGTTTCCGCGGCCGCAGATCGAGACCGCGCTCGAGGAAGGGGACATTACCCGGGACTGGGAGATCAGCCTGGATGAGGCCGACTGGATCGGCATCGCCGAGAGCGGCCAGTTCACCGCATCGTCTGCCGCGCCGGCGGCAGCGCAAGCGGATAGCGCGGGCCCGGCCTGGCGCGAGGAACGCCTGCGCGCGCGCCAGCGCTGGCTGGATCAGGGTGACCCGGCGGACGTCGTCGAGCCGCACGATTCCGCTCTTGATGCCGAGGCGCGCCAGGCAGTGGCCGAAGATCACGCCAGGACGGAGGCATTGCTGCGACTGCGGCAGAACCGGCGGACCTCACCCTTGGCGGCGCTGTTGGGGATACTGCTGTTGCTGTTGATCGGCCTGGCTGTCTGGTGGGGCCAGTCGGATGAACCGATCCTCGCCTCGATCGGCGCGTCGGCGGACTGTGCCGGCGACCTGACTGACCGCGTCAACTGGCGCGGCTGCGACAAACGTGGCTTGCAACAGCCCGGCGCGCGCGCGCGCAACGCCAAACTCGAAAACACCCGGCTCGATGACGCTCGCCTGGCTGGTGCCGACCTGGCCTACGCACTGCTCAAGGGCGCCAGCCTGCGCAACGCCCAGTTGCGGGGTGCCAGCCTGCTGGGGGCGGATCTCACCGGCGCGGACCTGTCCGGCGCGGATCTCACCGGCGCGGACTTGCGCTACGCGAATCTGGCCGGCGCCCGTCTGGGCGGCACCCGCATCGACGGCACGCGCTTCGGCAAGGCCGTCTGGAGCGATGGCCGCACCTGCCAGGAGGGCGCCCCGGGCGCGTGCCGGTGAAGTCGATCAGCTCCCGCGACAACCCGCTGTACCGGGAATTGCACGCACTGGCGGCGGATCGCCGGGCGCGTCGTGAAGCCGGCAGGACCCTGCTGGATGGCCCCCACCTGCTGGAGGCGGCCATGCGGGCGGGAATTCCCGTCGAGCGCCTGATTTATGCCGAAGAAGCCCTGGAAGGGGAACTCGGGGCCTGGCACAAGCGCCTGGCCGGCGTCCCCGTGCTGGTCCTGCCCGCCCGCCTGCTGGCCGGTCTGGCGCCGGTGGACACGCCCACCGGGCTGCTTGCCCAGATCGCGATCCCGCGTCAGGAGCCCGTGCCTGGCGGCTGCATCGTGCTGCTGGAGAACATCCAGGATCCCGGCAATCTCGGCGCGCTGCTGCGTGTTGCCGCCGCCTCGGGGGTGCGCGCGGTGCATCTGTCGCGCGGATGCGCCGAGGCGTGGTCGCCGAAATGCCTGCGCGGCAGCCAGGGCGCCCACTTCAGTCTCGTCATCCGGGAAGGCCAGGATCTTACGGCGGTGGCGCGTGATTTCCCCGGTACGCTGCATGCCGCCGTGCTGGGTGCCGGAGATTCCGTGTGGGCGCTGGACCTGCGGGGCTGCGTCGGCTTCGCCTTCGGCAACGAGGGCGCGGGCCTGAGCGAGGCCGTGCGGCAAGTGTGTCGGCCCTTCTCCATCCCCATGGCGGCCGGGGTGGAAAGCCTCAACGTCGCCGCCGCGGCGGCGGTCTGTCTGTTCGAGCGGCTGCGCCAGTCCGGCGCGGGGCATGATCCCTGCTGAAACAGGCGCTTGATCAGAGCACGCGCGGCATGCCGCCGGGCAGGGAATGCTTGATCATCGCGGCGATCTCCTCCACCGAGCGATGCGAGGAATCGATGATGGGGATGCCTTCGCTGCGCATCAGCAGGTTCGCCTGCTTCAATTCGCCCTTGCAGGTTTCCAGCGAGGCGTACTGGCTGTTGGGCCGGCGTTCCGAGCGGATTGAGGCGAGTCGCTCCGGCTCCAGCGTGAGGCCGCGCAGCTTGCTGCGGTAGGGTTGAAGAATTCTGGGCAGGCCGGGCTGTTCGAAGTTTTCCGGGGTCAGCGGATAGTTGGCCACGCACAGGCCATACTGCATGGCCATATAGAGAGAAGTCGGCGTCTTGCCACTGCGCGAGACGCCCACCAGGATCAGGTCGGCGCGCTCGTATTTCTCCACACCCAGACCGTCGTCGGCCGCCAGGGCGAAGTTCACCGCGTCGATGCGGGAACGGTAGGAGTTCGGATCTTCCATGCCGTGGAAACGCCCGCGCAGGGGCTCCGGCGGGTAGCCGATCTCGCCCACCATCATGCCCAGGAAGTGGCCGTAGATGTCCATCACCAGGCCGCCGCAGCCGTCCAGGGCGGCGCGCGCGCCGGGATCGGTTAGGGTGGAGAAGACGAAAGGCCGGATGGTCTTCTCCTTCCAGGCCTCGCGCACTTGTTGCGCTGCAAGATTTGCTTTTTCCAGCGAGTCGACGAAGGGTAAACTCACCTGCGCGAACGCTTCGTCGGGAAATTGCGAGAGGAGACTCTTGCCAATGATCTCGGCGGTGATGCCTGTGTGGTCGGAAATGAAGAAGACCGGTCGCGCGGGTGTCATTGGGGGAAGGAAGCGGCGCTTCAGTCAACGTTTCGAGGAATGAAATGGACTATATCGCGCGCTTTGAAACACTGTCCATGCACGACGTGGACAAGGTCGGCGGGAAGAACGCTTCCCTGGGGGAGATGATCCACAACCTCACCGACAAGGGGGTCCGCGTCCCCGGCGGATTCGCCACCACCGCCGACGCCTTCCGGGAATTCCTGGCCACCAACGGCCTAGCCGATCGCATCGCCGCCAAACTCAAGGCCTTGAATGTGGACGATACCATCGCCCTGGCCGAGGCGGGCCGCGAGATCCGCGGCTGGATGATGGACAACCCGCTGCCTTCCGGACTGGAGGCGGGCATCCGCCACAACCACCGCCTGATGTGCGCCGAGGCCGAGGAAGACCTGGAATTCGCCGTGCGCTCCTCCGCCACCGCCGAGGACCTGCCCGATGCCTCCTTCGCCGGCCAGCAGGAAACCTTCCTCAACATCAAGGGCGCCGACAATCTCATCGACGCGGTCAAGCGCTGTTTCGCTTCCCTCTACAACGACCGCGCCATCGCCTACCGCGTGCACAGCGGCTTCGCCCACGAAGTGGTGGCGCTGTCCGCCGGCATCCAGCGCATGGTGCGTTCCGACCTGGGCGCCGCCGGCGTCATGTTCACCATCGACACCGAATCCGGCTTCCGCGATGTGGTCTTCATCAACGCCTCCTACGGCCTCGGCGAGACCGTCGTGCAGGGCTCGGTGAACCCGGACGAGTACTACGTGCACAAGCCCAAGCTGCGTGAGGGCAAGCGCGCCGTGGTGCGCAAGAAGCTGGGCGAAAAGGCGATCCGCATGGTGTTCGCCAGCGAATCCGTGGCCGAGCGCTCCACCCGCATCGAGGACGTGCCGCCGCCCATGCGCCACCAATTTGCCCTCAACGACGACGAACTCCTGGAACTGGCCCGCTACGCCATGACCATCGAGGATCACTACGGCCGCCCAATGGACATCGAATGGGGTCGCGACGGCCACGACGGCAGGCTCTACATCCTGCAGGCCCGTCCGGAGACCGTGAAGTCCCGCGCCGGCAACGTCCAGGTGCGCTTCAAGATGCTGGAGAAGGGCCCGGTGCTGGCGCACGGCCGCGCCATCGGCAGCAAGATCGGGCAGGGCCCGGCGCGGATCATCAAGTCCATCGACCAGATGCACCATGTCCAGCCCGGCGACGTGCTCATCGCCGACATGACCGACCCGGATTGGGAGCCGGTGATGAAGCGGGCTTCCGCCATCGTCACCAACCGCGGCGGCCGCACCTGCCACGCCGCCATCATCGCCCGCGAAATGGGCGTGCCGGCGGTGGTGGGCTCGGGCAACGCCACCCAGACCATCGCGGACGGCCAGCTGGTCACCGTTTCCTGCGCCGAGGGCGAGGACGGTTACGTCTACGAGGGTCTGCTGAAGTTCGAGAAGAGCGAGATGGTCATGCAGGCGATGCCGGAGATCCCCGTCAAGATCATGATGAACGTGGGCAACCCGGAACAGGCCTTCCACTTCGCCTCGCTGCCGCACGAGGGCGTCGGCCTCGCTCGCCTGGAGTTCATCATCAACAACGCCATCGGCATCCACCCCAACGCGGCGCTGGAATACCGCAAGATGCCCGAGGAGGTGAAGGCGGCGATCGACGCCAAGATCCACGGCTACGGCGACCCGGTGAACTTCTATGTCGAAAAGCTCACCGAGGGCATTGCCACCATCGCCTGCGCCTTCTGGCCCAAGCGGGTCATCGTGCGCTTGTCCGACTTCAAGTCGAACGAGTACGCCAACCTCATCGGCGGTCCGCAGTACGAACCGCACGAGGAGAACCCCATGCTCGGCTTCCGCGGCGCCGGCCGTTACGCCAGCCCGCAGTTCCTGCGCGCCTTCCAGTTGGAGTGCCGGGCGATCAAGCGGGTGCGCAACGACATGGGCCTGACCAACGTGGAGATCATGCTGCCCTTCGTGCGCACCCTGCACGATGCCGATGCCGCCCTGCGGGTGCTGGCGGAAAACGACCTGGAGCGTGGCAAGGACGGCCTCAAGATCGTCATGATGTGCGAGATCCCCGCCAACGTGCTGATCGCCGACGATTTCCTGCAGCGTTTCGACGGCTTCTCCATCGGCTCCAACGACCTCACCCAGCTCACCCTGGGTGTCGATCGGGATTCCAGCCTGGTAGCGGCCTCCTTCGACGAGCGCAACCCGGCGGTGAAGAAATTGCTGACCGAAGCCATCGCCGCCTGCAAGCGCAACGGCAAGTACGTCGGCATCTGCGGCCAGGGCCCCTCGGACCACCCGGACCTGGCCGACTGGTTGCTGGAACAGGGGATCGACTCCATGTCCCTCAACCCGGACACGGTGGTCAGCACCTGGATGCGACTGGCGAGCCGCAAGCCCGCCTGACGAGGGAACGCGTTACTGCGGCGCGGGGTGGATTTCCAGGCCCCGCGTCAGCAGCGATTCCAGGGCTTCGCGTTTGAGCGGCTTGCTGATCAGGTAGCCCTGGATTTCGTCGCAGCCCTGGTTCTCCAGGAATCTGAGCTGCTCGTCGGTCTCCACGCCCTCGGCGATGAGGTTGAGGCCAAGGCCGTGGGCGATCGAGATGATCGCCTTGATGATGGCGTGCTGGCGGTATTCCCGGTCGATCTCCCAGACGAAGGACTTGTCGATCTTCAGCGTGTGGATGGGAAACTTCTGCAGGTAGCTCAGCGATGAGTACTGCGTGCCGAAGTCGTCGATGGCGATCATCACGCCGTGCGCCGCCAGGCTGTGCAGTTTCTCGGCGACCACGTGGGGATCGCGGATGAACAGGTTCTCGGTGAGTTCCACCTCGATGCGCGCCGGCTCGATCTGATATTCCTCCAGCAGGCCGACGAAGCGTTCGACGAAATCCGCCTCGTCGAGATGCTGCGGGGAAATGTTGATGGCCACGCGCGGCGGCGCGATGCCCTGCGCAAACCAGTTGCGCAGGGTCTTGCAGGCGGAGCGGATGACCCATTCGCCCAGATCGCCGATGAGATCGGCTTCCTCCGCCAGCGGCAGGAATTCGCCCGGTGGCAGCAGGCCGAGTTCCGGATGATTCCAGCGCACCAGCGCCTCCACGCCCTTTACCCGGCCAGAACCGATGTCCACCTGCGGCTGGTAATAGAGCTCGAACTGGTCATGGCGGATGGCATAGCGCAATTCGCTTTGCAGTTTCAGGCGCTGATCCGCGCTTTCCCCCATTTCCCGCATGAAGAAGCTGTGCGTGTTGCTGCCGGCCAGGCGGCCGTGATACAGGGCGATGTTGGCGTGGCGGATGAGGGCGTCGGCCGATTCGCCATGCTCCGGATACATGGCGATGCCGGCGCTGATCGACAGATGAATGCTGCGGCCCGCATTTCTGAAAGGCTCGGTCAGTTCCTGGTTGATGCGCTCCACCAGATCCAGCACCTCCCCCTCGTGCTGGAAGCAGGGCGTGAGCAGCAGGAATTCGTCGCCAACGAAGCGGGCCAGGGTATCGCCGCCGCGCAGGCAGCGCTGGATGCGCTCGCCGACCTCGCGCAACAGTTCGTCGGCCTTGGCGTGGCCGATCAGATCGTTGACGTGCTTGAAGCGGTCCAGATTGAGGAACAGCACGGCGATTCGGCCCTGGTTGCGGCGCGCCTGGATCAGGGCGAGGCCCAGGTGGTCGCGGAACAGGTTGCGGTTGGGCAGGCCGGTGAGGGCGTCGTGGTTGGCCTGATACAGCGTCAGTGCCTCCGCCTCGCGATGCGCGGTGACATCCCGCGCGACGCCATAGTAGTGAGCCTGATCGTCCGACTCTCCGGCCTGTTCCTCGGGCATGCCGACGGCCGCCAGGCTGACCTCGAAATGGCGGAAGCCGGCATGGTCGAGGCCACTTTTCAGACGCAGTTCGATGCTGTGCCGGGCGGTCTCCGCCAGTTTGCGCGCGCTGAAGGCGTAACGCGCCCGCTTCTGGTCGTGGTCGTGCACCAGGCGCGAGAAATGCCGGCCGATGACCTGTTTCTCCTCGACCCCCAGCAGCTCGTGCAGGCGCTGGTTGACGTAGGAAATCTTGCCGGTCTCGTCGAGGATGAAGATCACGTCCGGCGCAGCATCCACCAGGAAGCGGTGCAGTTTTTCGGAGCGGTCGACGCGCTGTCGCGCCGTCTTGTGTTCGCGCTCCAGGCAGCGCTGGGCGAGGGCGCGTGCCACGGCATAGAGCAGGATTTCCGGTTCGATGGGCTTGCGCACGTAGTCCATGGCGCCGAGGCGCAGCGCCAGGATGGCGGCGTCGATCTCGCTTTCGCCGCTGACCACGATGACTGGCATGGTCAGCCCCTTGTCGCGGGCCGCGCGGATGACCTCGTGGCCGGTCATGTCGGGCAGGTTGATGTCGACCAGCAGCAGGTCCGGCCGCGTGGCGGCGAGTGTCTCCAGGCCATCGAGGCCGTTCTCGACCGCCTCCGTGCGGTAGCCCGCGTGCGTCAGCAGACGCTGCATGCTGGTCGCGAAGGTCCGGTCGTCCTCGATGATGAGCAGACGAGCGTTGATCTTGCCGGACTCGCTCGAAGCGGGGGGAGAGGCGGGGAGGTCTTCCTTCTGCCAGAAAGTCATCTAGATCCCGATGGGCAGGCTGATCTTGAAGTGGGTGCCGCTGGATCCGGTCGCGCATTGCAGGGATCCACCGAGTTCGCCGACCAGCGTGGTGACGATGGCCAGGCCCAGGCCGGCATGCTCCCCGCCCTTGCCGGTGGATTTGGGACGCTCCAGGTTTTCCAGCATTTCGGCGGACATTCCCGGCCCATGATCGCGCACGCTGATTTCCAGCGTATTACCGTCCCGCCCCGCGCGCCAGAGGGTGGCGCCCAGTTCGATGCGACCGCGGCCGCCCATGGCCTCCGCCGCGTTGAACACCAGATTGCTGAGGACCTGCTTGAGCTTGTCCGCGTCGGTGGCGATGGGCGGCAGGTCCGGTGTCGCCGCGTAGGCGATGTCGATGCCCCGCAGTTCCGGTTTGCCCATGCGCCAGAAGCGCACGGCATCGCGGATCAGGGTGTTCAAGTTCACCTTGGCCTGGGCGCTGGCGACGGCGGCGCTGGCGGGCTCGCGCATGCGTTGCAGGATACGGCCCACCCGGCGCAACTCCTCCTCGACCAGGTCGAGGTCCTTGCCCGCCTGTTCCGGATTCGCCAACTGCTGGCGCAGCACGGCGAGATAGTTGCGGATCACGCCCAGGGGATTGTTGGCCTCGTGCACCAGTTTTCGCGCGTGCAGTTGTTGCGCCTCGGCGGCGTCGCGCAGGACTCCGGCGGTTTGCTCGCGCATGCGGACGGCCAGACCCAGGCGGCGCCCGGCTTCGCGGGAGAAGGTGTGCAGCAGGACCTGCTTGCGGGCGAAGTGCTCGAGGCTGGCGACATCGATGCCGATGGCCAGGGCGCCCAGGGCGTCGCCCTCGAACGCCAGCGGCAGGCAGAGCAGGCGTTCCCCGCCGAGCAGTCGCAGCACCTGCATGTCGGCGAGATGCTCGCCTGCAACCTTGTGGCCGGCGAGGCCGATGCGTCCCTGGAAGGCCAGGGCGATGCGGGAACGCGGGTCGGCCGGATCGATGGCGATTTCCTCGCCGCGCGGGTCGTGGTCCTGCCCGCCCTGCCAGTGTAGGCCGGCGTTCTCGGGGGTGAATACGGCGCAGGCGCGGGCGCCGAAGAGCATCGACGCGCCGCGGCGGATATCGAGCAGGGCCGCGTCGATTTCGGGGGTCGTCGTCATCTCGGGTTGCCCCAGCATGCCCTCCATGCGCTGCGCCACCGCCTCCGCCAGGGTTGGCGTCGCGTCTTCGGTGGACGTGGCCGCCAGGGGGGCGGGCCGCAGCGGCAGCTCGATGCCCAGTTCGGCGGCGATGGCGCGCGCCTCGGTCTGGGCGGCCTCCAGCAACTCCAGCACCTGGGGGGTGTCGAGATTCCAGAAAGCCAGATCCGTCTCCTGCGCGGCGAGCCCGTTGTCGGCCTGAGCGTTGAACAGGTTGGCGAGCATGACGATCTGCACCAGGGGGTGGGCCTGCTTCACCCGCTCCACGGTCTCGTGGTGGTAGAGCAGGCTGTCCACGAAGATCGCGTGCAGGCTCCAGCGTTCCGCCAACCACGCTCCCACCTCGGCATGGGTCAGGCCAAAGGCCTCTTGTTCCCGGCGCATCAGTTCCTGCTCGCCGGTGAAGTTCCTGAACATGTCCAGGTAGCGGTCGCCCTCGGTGGTGAGCAGGGCCAGCTGGCCGACGTCGTGCAGCAAACCGGCCAGATAGGCTTCGTCGACATTGCCATAGCGCAGTCTTTCGGCGAGCTTGCGCGCGGTCACCGCCACGCTCAGGCCGTGGAACCAGAAATACCCGAGATCGCAAGCGCGGGATTTCTGGAAGCGACCGAACAGCTCCGCCACCGATTGGTTGAGGGCCAGCCGGCGTATGGTGGTGGTGCCGAGCACGGCCAGGCACTGGTCGATGGTCTCCAGCCCGCGGCCGGGCCGGTAATACGGCGAGTTGGCGATGCCCACCACGCGCGCGGCGATGCCGGCGTCCTTGCCCACCACCGCGCCGATTTCCGCCATGCCGACGTCGTCGCGGTCGCACAGCGCCATCAATTCCAGCAAAACCTGGGGCAGCGACGGGAGTCGCGCCGTGGTCAGCCGCTTGTGGATATCGAGAGCGTCAATTTGCATGGAGGACTGGCGATATTCCTTGGGGGGATCAGGCAGGCTCTGGAAATAAGGGTCGGCCTCGATCTATCGGCATCCCGGCAATAATCTTTAGGAAGCCCCGGTTGATCAGGGGGATATCGCGCAATGCAAAGGGGAGTGGCAGACGGGCTTGCAAGGCAGGAGCTTGCCCGGGGCGTCGCGCAAGTACTACTTACTCGCGTCTCGTTCAGTGATCGTGGCGGATCACGCCGGGGGTGGCGTGATCCTGCCTGAAGTTCGCGAAGTTACGACTTGGTTCGCGGGCCGAGAACTTATTTCTTCTTGGTTTCCGCCGCTGTCGGAGCGGTCACGGAGAGGGCAAACGCTTCGGTGTAGATCACCCGCACCAGATCCCCCGTCTTCAAGAGCTTGAGCCGGGCGGGATCCTTCACCGGGAACTCGAGTTCCTCACCTTCCGGACCCCGTACGGTCACTACCTGGCTGCTCTCCTCGATGGCCGAGACCTTGCCCACGAGCGTGATCTTGCTGCGCATCACGCCCGCCGGCTTGTCGCCCTTCTTGGCGCGAGACAGGTCCTCGGTCACAGTTTTGCTCGGCTTGGCGTCCGTTGCCTTTTCCAGATTCACGACCAGGCTCTCCATGAACCGCATGGTGAGGATATCTCCCACCTTCACCTGCTCCAGGTTCCTTGCGCCCTCGCTGATGGTCAGCTTGCGCGTGCTTCCATCCGGGAATTTCGCGGAAGCGATGCGTTTTTTCGGGTCGATGGCGGTAATCGTGGCCTTGACCTCCACCTCAGAAGCGACCGCACCGCCCGAGTCACCCTTCAGTTCCATGAGCTTTGCTTTGGTGGCGGGCAGGTTGGCGGATACCGTAGACGACACCACAGCCAAGGCAACGAGGGTGGAATACAACATTTTTTGCATGGTCACTCCTGGTCATGAAAACGATTGATAGTCATAGCTTGATTCTTGTTCAACCGGCCAGCGAATCGGCAGGGCACTCACTCGGGCCGTGGTTCACCACACTTTTCCAGGCGGCTTCACGTCTTTTCGAGTGGGTGAGCCACGGCGTGGACATTTGCTGGGTCTGGCCGGATTCTACTCGGGCAGCAGGCGGGCAAGACCCGACGATCACCTCCCCAGGCTTGGCGATTTACCGTGAGTGCCGCGCAGCTTCTCCATGTACAGGTAAATCACCGGCGTGAGGTAGAGGGTCAGGAACTGCGACAGCACCAGGCCGCCCACCACCGCCAGGCCCAGCGGCTGGCGGATCTCGGCGCCGGCGCCCCAGCCGATGGCGATGGGCAGGGTACCGGCGAGGGCGGCGAAGGTGGTCATCATGATCGGCCGGAAGCGCACCAGGCAGGCCTGGAAGATGGCCTCGGCGGCGTCCATGCCCTGATGGCGCTGATGCTCCAGGGCGAAGTCGATCATCATGATGGCGTTCTTCTTGACGATGCCCACCAGCATGATGATGCCGACGAAGGCGTACAGCGAGAGGACCACCCCGAACAGGTAGAGGGTGAGCAGCGCGCCGAGGCCGGCCGAGGGCAGGCCGGAGAGGATGGTGAGGGGATGGACGAAACTCTCGTAGAGGATGCCCAGCACCAGGTACACCACCAGCACCGCGAGCAGCAGCAGGATGCCCAGCCCCGCGCGGGAATCCTCGAAAGCCTGGGCGGCGCCCTGCAGGCTGGTGTTGAGCGAGGCCGGCAGGCGCAATTCCTCTTCCAGTGCCTTCAGGCGGTCAACCGCCTCGCCCAGGGAGTGGCCCGGCAACAGATTGAAGCTGATGGTCACCGAGGGTAGTTGGCCCAGGTGGTTGACCGTCAGGGCCTGGTTGTCGCGGCGGATGTGGGCGACGCTGTCCAGGGGCACCAGGCCGCCGTGGTTCGCGCGCACGTGCAGCCGGCCGAGGATGGCGGCATCACCCTGGAATTCCGGCGCCAGCTCCAGGATCACCTGGTACTGGTTGGCCGAGCCGTAGATGGTGGAAATCTGGCGCGCGCCGAAGGCGCTTTGCAGGGCGTCCTCCACCTGGCCGAAATCCAGGCCCAGGGCGGCGAGCTTGTCGCGGTCCACGTCCAGGGCCATGACCGGGCTCTTGTTGTTGAGGTTGCTGTTGACGTCGACGAAGCCGGGCAGCTTGCGGATGTGCGTGAGCAGCTTGTCGGTCCATGCGTACAGTTCCTCCAGGTCGGTGTCCTGCAGGGTGTACTGGTAGGCGCCGGAGGAGATCTGGCCGCCCAGGCGGATGGGCGGCGGGTTTTGCAGCGAGACCTTGATGCCGGGCACCGAGGACAGTTTCGGCCGCAATTCCTGGATGAGTTCGTCGGGCGTCAGCGCGCGGGGATTGTCCACGCCGTACTTCGGTTTCAGCTTGAACAGCATGATGCCGGTGTTGGGGGTGATGCGGGAGCCGCCGGAGCCGACCACCGACATGAAGGTTTCGATGTTGGGGTTCTGCGCGGCGATGGCGGCAACCTGCCGCTGCCGCTGCACCATGCTGTCGAAGGAGGCGTCCGGGGCGCCCTCGGTGTAGGCGATGATCTGCCCGGAATCCCCGCTCGGCAGGAAGTCCTTGGGAATCTCCCGATACAGCCAGACGCTGGCCAGCACGGTGGCGAAGAACACCGCCAGCACCAGCGGCGCCCGCGCCAGAGACCAGCTCAGGCTGACGCGGTAGGCGGCGAGCATGGCGGCGAAGCCCCGCTCGAACAGGCGGTACAAGGCACCGTGCCCGGCCTCGCGCTGCGGCCGCAGATAACGGCTGGCCAGCATCGGGGTGAGGGTCAGGGAGACGAAGCCGGAGACCAGGATGGCGGCGCTGATGGTCACCGCCAGCTCATGCAGCAGCCGGCCGATGATGCCGCCCATGAACAACACCGGTATGAACACCGCCACCAGGGAAAGCGTGATGGAAACGATGGTGAAGCCGATCTCGCGCGCGCCGCGGATGGCGGCCTGCATGGGCGGCTCGCCCTTTTCCACGTGGCGCATGATGTTTTCCAGCATGACGATGGCGTCGTCGACGACGAAGCCGACGGAAAGGGTCAGCGCCAGCAGGGAAAGATTGTTCAGGCTGAAGCCGAACAGGTGCATGACGGCGAAGGTGCCGATCACCGAGATGGGCAGGGCCAGCGCGGGAATCAGCGTCGCCGACAGGTTGCGCAGGAACAGCAGGATCACCAGGATCACCAGGAAGCCCGCCAGCACCAGGGTGAACTCCACGTCGTCGACCGACTCGCGGATGCTCACGCTGCGGTCGTAGAACACCTCCAGGCGCAGGCTCGCCGGCAGCTTCTCCTGGAAGGCCGGCAGGATGGCTCGGATGGCTTCCACCGTGGCGATGGTGTTGGCGCCGGGCTGACGCTGGATGGCGAGGATGATGGAACGCTCCTGCCGCTCGCCGCGCACCAGCCAGTTGGCGCGCTTGTTGTCCTCGACGCTGTCGATGACCGTCGCCACCTCCTCCAGGCGCACCGGCGCGCCGTTGCGCCAGGCCACGATCTGCGGCCGATAGGCGGCGGCGTCGCCGAGCTGGCCGTTGTCGCGCAGGGCGAAGCTCTGGCGGGGTCCGTCCAGACTGCCGATGGGCTGGTTGACGTTGGCCGCGCTGACCGCCTTCAGCAATTCGTCGAGACCGATGCCGCGCGCCGCCAGGCGATGCGGATCGGCATGGATGCGCACCGCGTACTTCTGCGCGCCATAGATCAGCACCTGGGCCACGCCGGGAATGGTGGAGATGCGCTGGGCGAGCTGGGTTTCCGCGTACTCGTTGACCTCGTGCAGGGGCAGGGTGGGGGAGTGCATGGCCACGTAGAAGATGGGCATGTCGGCCGGATTCACCTTGCGGTAGGAGGGCGGCGTCGGCATGTCCGGCGGCAGCCGGCGCTGCGCCGCGGCGATGGCCGCCTGCACGTCCTGGGCGGCGGCATCGATGTCGCGCTCCAGGCTGAACTGCAGGGTGATGGCGGTGGCGCCGCGGGCACTGGTGGAACTCATGTTGTCCAGGCCGGCGATGGTGGAGAACTGCGCCTCGAGCGGCGTGGCGACGGTGGCCGCCATGGTTTCCGGCGAGGCGCCGGGCAGGCTGGCGGTCACCAGGATGGTGGGAAAGTCGACGCTGGGCAGTTCGGACACCGGCAGCGCGCGATAGGCGATGACCCCGAAGATGACGAAGGCCGCCATCAGCAGGGTGGTCATCACCGGCCGGCGGATGCAGAGTTCGGGGAGCTGCATGGCGGGCGGGTCAGCCCTGTTTGGCGGACTTGCCGGAGGGCACGCTGTTCGGCTTCTCGCCCGGCGCCTTGATCTTCACCTTGCCTCCCGGAACCAGGCGGGAATGGCCGTCGGTCACCACCGTCTCGCCGATCTCCAGGCCCCGCGCGATGACGGCGAAACCTTCACGCACGGGGCCGACTTCCACCCGGCGCATGGCGGTTTCCTCACCCGTCACCACGAACACGAAGGGCCCTTCCGGACCCTGCTGCACGGCTTCCGCGGGCACGCTGACAGCGGCGCGCAGGGTGTCCAGCAGCAGGCTGACCTGGAGATACTGGCCCGGCGCCAGAGCCGCGTCGGCATTCGCCAGTTCGGCCTTCATGCGCAGGGTGCCGCTGGTGGTGTCGACCGCCGGGTCGACGAAACGCAGTTCTGCCGCGTAGTCCGCTCCGGTTTCACCCGGTGCGCTTATGCGCACGCGCAGTCGCCCCGCATCCCAGGCGGCGCGCACGGCGGCGATGTGCCTCTCCGCCACGGCGAAGCTCACGTACAAGGGCTGGATGCGGTTGAGCGTGACCAGCTCGGTATCGTTCAGCTTCACCGCCGCGCCCGGATGCGCGCGCTTGTCCCCGGTCACGCCGGCGAAGGGCGCGCGCAGGGTGGCATAGCTCAGCTGCAGGCGGGCCAGTTCGAGCACGGCCTGGTCCGCGCGCACGGTCGCGTCGGCGGCCTCGGCGGCGGCGCGTAGATCTGTCACCCTTTCCTCGGAGACGAAGCCCTGGGCCTTCAGGGCCTGGGCGCGCTCGACGTCGGCGCGGGCTTTCCTGAGCAAAGCCTGGTCCCGCGCCAGGTTGGCCTCGGCCTGGGCGACGCGGGCCTGGAAGTCGGCCGGGTCGAGGAGCACCAGCACGTCGCCGCGTGCCACGCGCTGGCCCTCGCGGAACGGCATCTCGATGACCTGGCCGTCGACGCGCGCCTTCAGCGTCACGCTTTCGTAGGCTTCACCGCGCCCCACCACTTCCAGCAGGACCGGGGCATCGCGGGCGACGGCGCGGGCGACGGTGACCGGCACGGCTGGCCCGGGCTTCTTCGCGGCCGGGTCCTCGCCGGGCCCGCCGGCGAACTTGTAGGCGGCGCCGGCGGCCAGCACGAGAACGAGGGTCAGCAGAAGGATGGATCGGGTATTCATGCTCCAGTCCGGTTGAATGATGCCTGTTACGCAAGGTACCCGATTTTGTGAAAAGCGGAAGCCTGATGGCTGCGGAAGTCTCCTCGTGGGGTACTTCCCTCACGCGCCGCTCAGGCGATCTCCCGCAGGAAGCCCCGCACCAGCTCCACGCGCTTCTCCAGGGTGGGCGATGCCTTCTCGATCTTCAGCCGGTCCTGGCCGGCGAGCTTGTATTCACGCTTGGTCTGGATGAGCTGGATGAGCTTCATGGGGTCCACCGGCGGGTTGGGCACGAACTGGATGCTGGCGGACTCCGGCCCCACGTCCAGGCGGGCGATGCCGTAGCGCTTGGTATCCAGGCGCAGGCGATGCACCGCCAGCAGGGTTTCGCCGGCTTCCGGCAGCAGGCCGAAGCGGTCGATGAGTTCCTCCTTCAGATCGTCCAGTTCTTCGCTGGAATCGCAGTTGGCCAGGCGCTTGTAGAGCACCAGGCGTTCGTGGATGTCGCCGCAGTAGCTGTCCGGCAGCAGGGCGGGCAGGTTGAGGTTGATCTCGGCGGTGACGGCCAGCGGCGCGTTCATGTCCGGCTCGCGTCCTGCTTGAAGTGATTTCACCGCACTGTTCAGCATGTCATTGAATAGATTGAAACCAACCTCCTGCATTTCGCCGCTCTGGTTCTCCCCCAGCACCTCGCCGGCGCCGCGGATTTCCAGGTCGTGCATGGACAGGTAGAAGCCGGAACCCAGGTCTTCCATGCTCTGGATGGCTTCCAGCCGCTTGCTGGCGGCGGGCGTCACGCCGGCGCCGTTGGGTGGGGTGAGCAGGTAGGCATAGGCCTGGTGATGCGACCGGCCGACGCGGCCGCGCAACTGGTGCAACTGGGCCAGGCCGAACTTGTCGGCCCGGTTCATGAGGATGGTGTTGGCGCTGGGCACGTCGATGCCCGTCTCGATGATGGTGGTGCACAACAGCACGTTGAAGCGCTGGTGGGTGAAGTCGCGCATGACGTGTTCCAGCTCCCGCTCCGGCATCTGGCCGTGGGCGATCTCGATGCGGCCTTCCGGAATCAGCTTCACCAGCTTTTCGTGCATGGTGCGGATGGTTTCCACCTCGTTGTGCAGGAAATAGATCTGGCCGCCGCGCTTCAGCTCGCGCAGGCAGGCCTCGCGGATGAGGCCGTCGGATATGGGCTGCACGAAGGTCTTGATGGCCAGGCGCTTCTGCGGCGCGGTGGCGATCACCGAAAAGTCGCGGATGCCTTCCAGGGACATGGCCAGGGTGCGGGGGATGGGTGTCGCTGTCAGGGTCAGCACGTCCACCTCGGCGCGCAGTTCCTTCATGCGCTCCTTCTGGCGCACGCCGAAGCGGTGTTCCTCGTCGATGATGACCAACCCCAGGTGCTTGAAGGACACGTCCTTCGACAGCAGCTTGTGGGTGCCGATGACGACGTCGATGCGGCCGGCCTGCAAACCCTCCAGGGCGGCGGCGACCTCCTTGGGGGAACGGAAGCGGGACAGCTCGGCCAGCTTCACCGGGAAGTCGGCAAAGCGGTCGGAGAAAGTCTGGAAGTGCTGCTCGGCCAGCAGGGTGGTGGGGCACAGCACCGCCACCTGCTTGCCGCCCGAGACCGCGACGAAGGCGGCGCGCAGGGCCACCTCGGTCTTGCCGAAGCCGACGTCGCCGCACACCAGCCGGTCCATCGGCTTGCCCGAGGTCATGTCCCGCACCACCGCCTCGATGGCGGCGAGCTGGTCCGGCGTCTCCTCGAAGCCGAAGCCCTCGGCGAAGGCGTCCAGGTCATGTTCGCTCAACGGGAAGGCGTGGCCCTGGCGCGCGGCGCGCATCGCATACAGGTTGAGCAGTTCGGCGGCGGTGTCGCGGGCCTTCTGCATGGCCTTGCGCTTCGCCTTCTCCCACTGGCCGCTGCCCAGCCTGTGCAGGGGGGCGGCATCCGGGTCGCCGCCCAGGTAGCGGGAGATGACGTGCAGATGGGCCACCGGCACGTAGAGCTTGTCGCCGCCGGCGAATTCCAGGGTGAGGAATTCCTCCTCGCCGTTGCCCATGTCCATGCCGGTGAGGCCGAGGTAGCGGCCGATGCCGTGCTGGGCATGGACCACCGGGTCGCCCACCTTGAGTTCGGACAGATCCTTGAGCAGGCCCTCGGCGGTGGTGGCCCGCCTGGCCTCCCGCGCCCGGCGGGTGACGGGACTGCGGGCGTAGAGCTCGGTTTCGGTGATGACCGCGAGGTGCGCGTCGAGGTCGATGAAACCCGCGGCGAGAGGGCCGGTGGTGAGGGTGAACTTCCCCTCCCCCGCAAGCGGGGGAGGGGTTAGGGGAGAGGGGACTTTGATCTTGTCGTGTGGGGTTTGCGCGGAAAGGCTTCCCTCTCCCCCGGCCCCTTTTATGCCCTTCAGGGTGCCCCCGCTTGCGGGGGAGGGGAGGGCTATCCATCCTTCGGCCAGTCGTGGCTTCAGCCCATATTCCGCCAGGGCATTCACCAGGGTCTCCCGCCGGCCCAGGCTTTCCGCCACCACCAGGGTGGCGCCGGGGAAGGCGTTCAGGTGGGTTTGCAGGCGGTGGTAGGGGTTGTCGGCCTTGCGTTCCACTTCCACGGCGGGGGCGGGGTGGTACGAAAGCCCCTCCCCCGCAGGCGGGGGAGGGGTTTGGGGAGAGGGAGCCTGGGCTGTGTACTGGAGGGCAAGCGCGGGAAAGCTTCCCTCTCCCCCGGCCCCTTTTATGCCCTTCAGGGTGCCCCCGCCTGCGGGGGAGGGGAGCCACATTTCCAGCCGCGCGTAGGGGCGGAGCGCTCCGAAGAACCCGTCCGGCATGAGGAACAGATCCTCCGGCTTGAGCAGTGGCCGGTTCCTGTCGCCCTGCATCAACCGGTGCCGGCTCTGGGTGTCGCGCCAGAAATTCTCCACCGCCGCCTGGATATCGCCGTGCAGCACCAGGGCGGTGTCCTCGGCCAGGTAGTCGAACAGGGTGGCGGTGGCCTCGAAGAACAGCGGCAGGTAGTACTCCACGCCGCCGGGGGCGAGTTTGTTGGAAACGTCCTTGTAGACCTGGCTCTTCGACGGGTCACCCTCGAAGCGTTCGCGGAAGCTCTGCCGGAAATGGCTGACGCCGGCCTCGTCCAGCGGCACCTCGCGCGCCGGCAGCAGGCGGATTTCCGCCACCTTGTAGAGGGTGCGCTGGGTATCCGCATCGAAGGTGCGGATGGATTCGATCTCGTCGTCGAACAGGTCGAGGCGGTAGGGCAGGGCGGTACCCATGGGGAACAGGTCGATGATGCCGCCGCGCACGGCGAACTCGCCCGGGCTCAGCACCTGGTTCACCGCGTGATAGCCGGCCTGGGCCAGGCGGTTACGCAGCTTCTCGCCGTCGAGCTTGTCCTTCTCCTTGAGCAGGAAGGCGTGCGCGTTCAGGTAGGCCGGTGGGCACAACCGCTGGGCCGCCGTCGCGGCGGGCGCCACCAGCACGTCCAGCCTGCCCTGGGAAGCCAGCCAGAGGGCGGACAGCCGCTCGGACACCAGGTCCGGATGGGGCGAGATGGGGTCGTAGGGCAGGGTCTCCCAGTCCGGCAACAGGCGCACGGACAGGGCGGGGTCGAACCAGGCGATCTCCTCGACCAGCCGCGCCGCATCCTGGGCGGTCTGGGTGAGCACCAGCAGGCGGCCGGCCTTGCCATACTTCGAGAGAACCAGACTGTCCGCCGAGCCGGACGGAAGCGACAAACGCCGGCGTTGGCCGGGCGGTGGAAAAGCGGGCAGGGCGGTCATGACGGGGCGATTTGGAGAAGGCCGGCATTATCCCAAATCGCGGGGCGCGAAGTTGTTACCCCCCTTTGATCAAGGGGGCATGAGGCCAACCCACAGGTCAACCCACCCGCGCCCGGATGGCCTGACGATGGCGCCGGAAGACGAACTGGACGAGGGCGTCGTTGAGTGCCTCCGACACGCCGGCCAGCCCTGCCCGAGCCAGGCCCGCCATGGGCGCCAGGGCCACGGCGGGCAGTTTCAGGGTCAGGGGCAATGCTTCCGAGGGGCGCAATTCCAGGACCAATGCCGCGCCTGCAGCGGGCGCATCGGTCTCTTCCCACTCCACCACCTCGGCCCCCAGCCTCACCCTCCGCGCCTCGCCCGGTGCGGTCGCCTCCAGGGCACGGGCGAGCAGATGCAGGGCCAGGTCCAGCTTGGCTTCCAGCCGGTCGAGGCGGCGGTTGTCGGCGCCGGGCTCGGTTTCATGGCCGCCTTCCATCTGGTTGATGGCCGTCAGCAGCAGGGCCGCCTCGCGCATCATGGCCTGGCGCGTATCCTCGTCCGGCGCGGCCGCGCGCCAGACCAGGGGCATGCGGCATTCGCACAACAGACCTTCATTCATCCTGCTCTCCCGGAAAAAGGGCCGTACCGAACCGGGCCAGCCGCGCCGCTCCGAAGCAGGCTTCGTGCTCCGCCGCGCGGCTGATCGGCACGCCCAGCAGGCGGGCGCGGATGCGCTCGTAAGTCGGATTGCCGGCGCCGCCGCCGCTGCTTACCACGCGGCTCAAGGGCGTGGCGCCCAGCTCGGCCAGGCGACGGTAGCCCAGCGCCTCGATGCGCGCCAGCCCTTCCAGCAGGCCGTGCAGGAATTCCGCCCGTTCCACCGGCCGGGGTTCCAGGCGCGGTGGCAGGGCCGGATCGTGGATGGGGAAGCGTTCGCCGGGGCGGGGCAGGGGGTAATAGTCCAGGCCAGTGGAATGTTCCGGATCGATGCGCGCGGACAGCGCCGGCAACTCGTCGTCGGAAAAATGCTGGCGCAGCACGCCGCCGCCGGCGTTGGAGGCCCCGCCCGCCAGCCACAGATTGCCGAACCAGTGCGAATAGATGCCATAGCGCCCGTCATCCACGCGGGTTTCCGACAGCAGCTTCAGCACCAGCGTGGTGCCCAGGGAGGTCACCGCCTCGCCCGGACGGTCGACGCCGGCGGCCAGGAAGGCGGCGATGCTATCGGTGGTGCCGGCGCGCACCAGGCAATCCGGGTTGAGGCCGAGTTCCCGCGCCCGCGGACGTTCCACCACACCCAGGGTGGCGCCGGGCTTCACCAGCACCGGCAGGTAGTCCACGTCGGCCAGGTATTCCACCCAGGCCGGCCACTGGCCGGTTTCCAGGTCCGCGCCCATCTTCAGGGCGTTGTGGTAGTCGCTCATTGGCCGGCCCGAGAGCAGGGCGGACAGCCAGTCCGCCTGGTTCAGGTAGAGCCGCGCCCGCTCCAGGCCCAGGCGCTTCTTCAGCCACAGCATCTTGGCCAGGCCGGAGGTGGCGGCGGCGGCCGGATGTTCCGCGCCCGCCGCGCGGCGGATGGCGGCGGCTTCCTCCACCGCCCGGGCGTCGTTGTACAGCAGCGGCGGATAGGTGGGGTTCAGCGCCTCGTCGCAGGCCAGCACGCTGGCCGAGGTGCCGTCCACCGCCAGGGCCGCCATCCGCTTGCGCATGCCAGCGGGCACCTGGGCGACCAGGTCGAGCAGGGCCTCGCGCCAGGTGGCCGCCGCCTCGTGTTCCGGCAGCGCGCCGAACTCCACCCGCGCCATGTCCTCGATCTGTCCGGTGGGCGCGATGACGCAGGCGCGGGCGCCGGAGGTACCGAAGTCGATGCCTAGGAACATGGAAAACCGGGGTCGGTCAGGCTGTCCACGCTTCAAAGCCCCCCGTGAGCGGACCAGAAATCCGCCGGAGCCATGACGGGATAGCGCCCGGAGAAGGCCAGCAGATCCTTGTCGCCTGTGATGAGGTAATCCGCCTTGGCGGTTTCCATCGCCGCGACCAGGGTGCCGAGCACGGGGTGATCCGCCGGATCGCGGAGTTCGGGTGCCGGGTGGGCGACTGGCTCGATGATTTCCGCCTGGATGGACAGGATATCCACCACATCCTCCATTTCCGCCGGCGACAGGCCATGCCGATGAACAAGGCGCGGCAACACCCGGCGCAGTTCATCCAGGATGTATTCGGAAAGCAGGACTTCCACCGAGCCGTGCCGCCAGGCCGCCATGATCTTTCCGGGAATGCTGGCCGGAAAGGCGATGCCGGATAGCAGCACGTTGGTATCGAGCACGACGCGGAGGGTGGCCACCGGCGTGCTCAGGCGGTATTGGAGGATTTCCGTTCCGCGGCCACCGCCGCGTCGATCTCCGCCATGCCTTCCGTCTCGGGGACGCCGGCGAAGCCCGCCTCGATGCGCGCAGAAAGCATGTCGAAACGCGCCTGCATGCGGCGAATGCGCCCGAACAGCCGGGCATCCACCAAGGCCGCGACGGGCTTGCCGTCCTTGTTGATGACGATGCTGTCGTGCCTGAACTGCACCTGGTTCAGCATCTCGCCCAGGTTCTGGCGGAAGGTGACCGCGCTGGTTTCAGTAATCATGGCAGGTATTCCATAATGATCATGGCGGTCATTATGGTTACGGTACTACAAGGGGTCAATCAGGCAAGTCCCAGGAATAGAGGAACAAGATGGCGGCCAAAGCCTGCTTCTGGGTGGATGCGGCAACGTTTCGCTCCACTGCGAGGGAGGAAAGAAAGGCCTCGACCTCCGGGCCTCCCATTTCAGACGGGTGCCGCTTCTGATTGAAGAAGATGAAACGCCTGATCCAATGGGTGTAGGATTCCTCCGTCCTGCGGCTGTAGTGCTTGGTCCGGATTCGATTCCGGACCGCATCCATCAACCGGGGTTTGGGAGGATTGCCTTGTTGATCGTCGCCTTGTGCCGTCATAACGCTCCCCGAATTATAAAAATCAATGGGTTACACTGCCATCGAACAAGATGCACTATGCACGGCAGTTCCGCATGAGATACATGGCGTTTGAGCCATTCAATCCACGTTAGCCAGAAAGAGGCAACATGGCCCCTACGATTGTCCGCGACGGTGCGTTTCGGCTGTTCTTCTTCTCGCGGGAAGAGCCGAGAATGCACATCCATGTGGCCCATCCGCATGGTGAGGCCAAATTCTGGCTGCAACCGAGTCTGACCCTTGCCAACCACATCGGCTTGTCCAAACAGGAATTGGCCGATGCCGAGCGCGTCGTCACTCGCCACCTTGAGGAGATCATCAATGCTTGGCACAGACACTTTGGCGGCTGAAGTCACTCATGTTTCAACACATGGCTTCTGGGTGCTTCTCGGCGAGGAGGAACTGCTGTTGCCGTTTTCCAAGTTCCCATGGTTTCGGCAAGCGACCATAGAGCAGCTGACCACCATCGAGTGGCCAACCACTGATCATCTTTACTGGCCGCTGCTAGATATCGATTTATCCGTAGCATCCATCCGGAATCCTGAAAAATTCCCCCTCATGTCGGCTGCCTCGGCTAACCCTGCGCTCCAGGGGAACGCGCCGCAAGCAGCGCGACCCTGAGCCAGGACGTTGGGCCGCACAATGAATTGTGCCTGCAAGAATACAAACGTAATGCGATTCAAGAGAAGGGGGTGATCGTGACAACGAAAAAAACGTGGTCTGTCCCTTGTTGTCCCTACAGCGCCGGTTAGTTCTACGTTGGGCGACAGGCAGCTCGCCACTATTACTTAATAGGTTGCAAGGGGACTCTGATGACCGTTACGAATAGCCAGTCCGGGACGAATGTGCATGAAGTGGCTGACGGGATATATCGCATTAACACGCCCGTCGTGATCGAGGGTGCAGGCGGGTTTTCGTTCAACCAATATCTCATCATGGATGATGAGCCATTGCTCTTCCACACCGGCCCGCGAAAGATGTTTCCGCTAGTGCGTGAAGCGGTGGGAAGCGTTTTACCAATCGAGAGCCTTCGTTACATTGGGTTCTCCCATGTTGAAGCCGACGAGTGTGGTTCGCTCAACGAATGGCTTGCCGTTGCTCCACAGTCGGTACCACTGTGCGGCACGGTTGCTGCCATGGTATCCATTAGTGACCTCGCTGATCGAGCGCCCCGCGCGCTTGCCGACGGAGAGCGGCTGCTTCTGGGAATGCACTCCGTGCGTTGGCTCGACACGCCACATTTGCCGCACGCGTGGGAATGCGGCTTTCTGACGGAGGAACAAACATCTACGTTGCTATGTGGCGACCTGTTCACTCAGGGAGGCGCCAATCTCCCGCACCTCACGGAGTTGGATATTCTTGGGCCGAGCGAGGCTTTCCGTCACGCGATGGATTACTTCTCACACACGAAGAACGCTCGTGTGATGCTTGAGAGGCTAGCCGAGACGAATCCAACAACTCTCGCGTGCATGCACGGCAGTGCATGGCGTGGCGATGGAGCAAAACTACTTCGCGCTCTTGCTGATGCACTAACTGCATAATCCTCCCTAATCGCCACAGACATGTCGCCCAACCAAGCGCTCCAGCGGACGCGGATATGCCGCGCCGCTGAGCTGGCACGTTAAATCCGTGCAAGGCTGGCTACCTGTAGCGTGTTGGACGATTCAACTCACAGGTTGACTGTACGTACGCAAAAACGTACCATTCTGCCTTCCTCATCAGGAGAACGAGCATGGCCACCCTGACCGTGAGCGAAGCGCGCGCCAACCTGTATCGGCTTATTGACCAAGCCGCCGAGTCACATCAGCCCATCCACATTGCCGGAAAGCGTACCAGCGCGGTGCTCCTCTCGTCCGAAGACTGGGACGCGATCCAGGAAACGCTCTACCTGCTCTCGATTCCGGGTATGCGCGAGTCCATCAAGGAGGGCATGGCCGAGCCTCTTGGCGAGAGTGCCAAGGAACTTGAATGGTGAGTTGGCAAGTCGTCTATTCGAAGCATGCGCAGAAGGACGCAAAGAAACTGGCGGCCGCAGGGCTGAAGATCAAGGCACAAGAACTTCTGGCTATTCTCGTCGCCGATCCGTTTCAGAACCCGCCTCCATACGAGAAACTCGTGGGCGACTTGGCCGGCGCATATTCACGACGTATCAATATTCAGCACCGCCTTGTCTATGAAGTCTTCCCCAAGGAACGAGCGGTTCGTGTGCTGCGGATGTGGTCTCACTACGAGTAAGGGTGGCCCAACCCATCCTTGCAGGTGCCGGGAGTGCTTTCAAACCGATGAGGTCTGACATTTCGTTCCAGAGGGATGCTTCGCCGGCAAGCTTCGCTTGTCGTCCATTGGCCCCTGCAATCACTTGGATGATCCTGATGATGATCGCTGGCTGCGGCAGCATGGCGCCACCCGGGTGGCAAACCCTCGATGGCCAAAAACCCCTGGTGATCGCCCATCGGGGCGCTTCGGGCTACTTGCCGGAACATACCCTCGAGGCCTATCGAAAGGCGATCGAACTTGGCGCCGACGTGATCGAACCCGACCTGATCTCGACCCAGGACGGTGTGCTGATCGCCAGCCATTACCCCAATCTGGCCAGGAACACCGATGTGGCGAGCCATCCCGAATTCGCCAAAGCGCGAGAACTGGCCGATTGACGGTGAGATACAGAGCGGCTGGTTCGCGCACGACTTCACGCTGGCTGAAATAAAAACCCTCGGCGTCGTCGCGACAGACCCGGAGCGGCCACAGCAGTACAACGGAAAATTCAGGATTCCGACCCTGCGGGAGATCATCGACCTGGTCAAAGCCGAAAGCGGGCGGCTTGGGCGTTCAATTGCCATTTACCCGGAGACGAAGAACCCCACCTATCATCGCGACTTGGCCCTGCCGCTGGAGGACAAGCTCATCAGCGCCATTGATTCAGTGGGTTGGAACAGCGAGGCCGCTCCCGTCTTCGTGCAAAGCTTTGAGCCTGGCAGCCTGAGAGAGATGCGCGCCAAGGGCCTGAAGGTGCGCATGGTGCAACTCATCGACGGCGACGATTACGACCTCAGGACAGGCGGCATCACCTACGCCCCCCCGTTTCACCGTCCCTACGACTGGGAAAGATCCGGCGACCCGCGCCTCTTCAGAGACATGGTGACGCCAGCCGGCCTTGCCGAAATCAAGATCTATGCCGATGGAATCGGTCCATGGAAGCCCTATATCGTTCCGGTGAAGGGCCAGCTGGATGACGCGGGCAACCTGAAAGACCTCAACGGAGACGGGAAAATCGATGTGAGAGACGCCAGCACCCAGCAGCCCACCACGCTGATCCACGACGCGCACAAGATGGGGCTGTTCGTGCATGCATTCACGTTCCGGAACGAGGGCCGATACCTTGCCCACAGCTACCTGGGAGATCCCCGCGCCGAATATCGGCAGTTCTTCCGGCTTGGGGTGGATGGCGTATTCAGCGAATTCCCCGACACCGCGGTCGCTGCCCGCTGATCACGGCGCACCGCTTCGCCAACGGGGGCTCGCTGGGCATGCTGCCGCAAGGCCAGCACATCGGCGTTTTCGGGGGCGGAAAGGCGACCGGGGCGCCACGAACCGCGTGCCGATGGATGGAAGCGCCCAACGAAAAAGGGGCTGAGATCGCTCTCAACCCCTTTGCGCCCTGCAGGCTGGGTCGCGGCCCGTAGCTTACTTGCTGACCAGGATTTCCCGCATGCGGGTGTTGGCGTAGCGCACCAGTTCGTATTCGAACGGGGTGCCGGTTTCGTAGTAGCGGAAGCCGACGCCGCGGCGCTCATCCACTGCCTCCAGGGCGGTGTAGGCGGTGCAACCGGTATCCCAGCAGTTGTCGTAGATGCCCAGCATGTCCACTTCCTGCTTGATCACATTGTCGGTGGCCAGACCGGCGGTATCGCGCACCGAGGAAGGTCCGAAGATGGGCAGTACGAGGTAGGCGCCGCGGCCGACACCCCATTTGCCCAGGGTCTGGCCGAAGTCCTCGCGGCGCTCGTTCATGCCGATGTGGCTGGCGGGATCCCACAGGCCCAGGATGCCGACGGTGGTGTTGACGGCGAAGCGCCCGACGGTGACCGCGGTATCGGTGAGTTCACCCTGCAGCAGGTTGTTGTAGAAGTTGCGCAACTCGCCCAGGTTGTCGAAGAAGTTGCTTACGCCTTCCTCGGCGATGTCCGGCATGACCAACTGATAGCCACTCAACACCGGCAGAAAGACATAGCGGTCGAAGTTGGTATTGAAGTTGTACATGGTGCGGTTGAACGACTCCAGGGGATCGTTCACCGCGAGGATGGCTTTCTTGTTCGTGATGGGACCCTGCAGTTCCGGGAAAACCCGTTTCGGCGTGCTGAGCTTGACTTCCGGGGTGGCGGAGGTGCCGCTGGTGCTGGCGCAGCCGCTGGCGAGGCCGGCCATGAGCACCACGAGCAGGGCGGAGTTAAGAGGGGACAGGGAGGAAGTCTTCATTACTGTTGCCCACCTTTCAGGAACGCCACCATGTCGGCCACGTTCGTCTTGTGGAGGATGTTGCCCATGTGGCCGCCGGCCGGGTAGACCTTGACGCGGTTGCCCAGGGTGCTTTTCAGGTAGTCCAGTTCACCCGGCGCCAGGATCAGGTCATCGCTGTTGGTGGCCACGCGCACGTTTGTGTCGGAAGAGAGGAAGCCCTCGATTTGCCGCAGACTGGATTCCTGGATGATCTGCTCCGCGCTCTTGCCCGGATGACGGGTTTGCAGCGTGGGAATCAGCAGTTCGTCCACATACTCCTTGAAGCTGATGACATGGGCGGCACGGGCGTAATAGGAAAGGGATTCACGGGCGGTGAATTCCTTTTCCTTGGGCACGATGTATCCCGCCTTGTTCATGACGTCAGAGGCGAACACCATGCTGCCGGAAGTCAACCGGAAGACGAAACCGATCAGACCACCGGCCGTGTGCTTGAACTTACGCTTGTCCGCGTCGCCGCGGTGGGGGTAAGTGGCGTAGATGGTGTCTTGATTGAAGCGAACGCCCGCCACGGGATCGTAGTTCTCGGCCACGGCGCCGATGACGGCATCGAGGAAGTCGCCCATGAGGGGATGGCCCTCGGGGCTGCGCGGCATGCTGTCGGCGGTCAACTTGTCCAGGATTTGCGCCGAGCTGTACAGATTCACCGGCGGGTTGATCATGTACACCTTTTGCAGGTTGAGCTGCTTTTCCTTGCGGTCGAGATCGCCCACGAAGGCGGCATGCAGACCACCCAGGCTGTAGCCGATGACATGCATGCCGGTGACCTGGATGTCGTCCTTCACCGCCGCATAGGCCTGCTGCATGACACGGTAGATGTCCTTGGCGTCTTCCGGTGCGTATCCAGGCATGTTGCTGCTGGATGCGGACAGCAGGAAATTCAGGTGGGTGGGGGAAGACAGGTTGATGACGTGGAAGCCTGCCTGATAGAGGGCTTTCTGCAGCGCGACCATATTCTTGTTGTTGTACGCGGAACCCGTGCCGCCGATGCTGAATACCAGCGGGGCGGCTTTCTTCTGCAGGGCGACGGAATACTTCAGGCTGTCGTTGTACCAGAACACATCCGGCATGGGCCGCAGGTTGTCCAGGCTTTTCACCTTGACCGGAATCTTCTCCGGCAACTCGGCCTTCAGTTTGTTCGGCGTACCCAGCACGGTGGCGATATAGCTGTCGCTGGCCGGGAATTCATAAGGCTCGGAGGCTGAAGCCCATGCGCTTTGCGTCGCGAGCAACAGCCCGGCCAGCAGGGAGGCCAAGCCGTTCAGTCGGGGATACTTCATCGGGTTCTCCGGGTACTCAGGGGTGGAAAGAGGGTAGCGCAAAATTTGCGGAATACTACTGATGGAGTTTTTGCACACGTTGACGATTTACGCCACCGACACCCGCTTGGCCATCAGCCACGCGTGTTGGCATTCGCAGGGAAGACGCTCAGTTCGACCCGCGGCGCCGGTTCCCAACCCGCCTTGCGCTGCTCGGCCACCACGTTGGTGAAGATGCCGCCACGCACGTAGAACTTGCTGGTCAGGCGCATGAAGCGTGGTTCCGTGGCGCGGACCAGGTCGTCGAGGATGCGGTTGGTGACATCCTCGTGGAAATGCCCCTCGTCCCGGAACGACCAGATGTAGAGCTTCAGGCTCTTCAGTTCCACACAGCGCCGGTCCGGGATGTAGTCCAGGAACAGGGTGGCGAAGTCCGGCTGACCGGTCTTGGGACACAGGCAGGTGAACTCGGGAATCTCGATGTGGATGTGGTAATCCCGGCCCGGCTGCGGGTTGTCGAAGGTTTCCAGGGATTTGCTGGGTTGGCTGGGCATGGAACAGGGCTTCAAAGTTAGAATGCGCCACGCATTATAAACGCCGTACCTCACCGCCTTTCCCGCCCTTGCGCCTCAAGCACATCCACATCGCCGGATTCAAGTCCTTCGTGGACCCGGTGACCATCCCCGCCACCTCCCAGTTGACCGGCATCGTCGGTCCCAACGGTTGCGGCAAGTCCAATGTCATCGATGCGGTGCGCTGGGTGCTTGGCGAATCCAAGGCGCGGGAACTGCGCGGCGCCTCCATGCAGGACGTGATCTTCAACGGCTCGAGCGGACGCAAACCCGCCAGCCGCGCCTCGGTGGAACTGCTGTTCGACAACAGCCTGGGCAAGGCTGCCGGCCAGTGGTCCCAATACGCGGAAATCTCGGTGAAGCGGGTGCTGACCCGGACCGGGGATTCCTCCTACTGGATCAACAACGTCCAGGTGCGCAAGAAGGACATGGCCGACCTGTTCCTGGGCACCGGCCTCGGCGGCGACGCCTACGCCATCATCGAGCAGGGCATGATCTCCCGCATCATCGAGGCCAAGCCCGAGGAACTGCGCGGTTTCCTGGAGGAAGCCGCGGGAGTCTCCAAATACAAGGAGCGGCGCAAGGAAACCGAAAGCCGATTGCGCGACACCCGCGAGAACCTGGACCGGGTCTCCGACATCCGCGAGGAACTGGGGCGGCAACTGGAAAAACTGGCCGGCCAGGCGGAAGTGGCCCGGCGCTACTTTGAACTGGATGCCGACAAGGGCCTCAAGACCCACTGGCTGGCCCTGATCCGCAAGCGCGACGCCCAGGCCCGCCAGGTCGATCTGCAACGGCAGCAGGAAACGGCGCGCAACGACATCGAAGCCAGGACCGCCGACCTGCGCCGTCAGGAGGCCGACCTGGAAGCCCGCCGCCTGGAGCAGTTCGCCGCCACCGAGGCCCTGAACCAAGCTCAGGCCCATTTCTACGCCGAGAGCGGCGAGGTAGCCCGGGTGGAACAGGAACTGCGCCACCTGCACGGCATCCGCGAGCGACTCGCGCATGACATCCGTCAGGCGGGTGAACGCCGACTGGAGACCGAAGCCGAGCGCCAGGCCGCCGAGCTGGAGACCAGCCAGCGCCGGGATGAACTTGCCCTGGCCGAGGAACAGGCGGAAATGCTGGCCGAAGGCGCCGCCCAGGCCGGCGAGGCCCTGCCCGAGGCCGACGCCGCCTGGCGCGAGACCCAGGCCGCCGTCGCTGCCGTGCAGCAGGACATGGCCCGCTTCGAACAGGCCATCCAGCTGGAAGAGGCCAACCAGGCCCACGCCGAACGCAACCTGGACCAGCACAAGGCCCGCGAACTGCGCCTCATGGAAGAGCAGAAACGGCTGGGTGAATCCGACGCCGCCCACCTGGAACGCCAGCGCATGGACCTGGAAGCCGAGCAGGAGCGGGTGGAGCGGCTCGGCGAATACCTGGAGGCTGCCCGCGCCGAATGGCCCCAGCACGAGGCCCGCCTGCACCAGGCCCGCCAAGCCTTGGACGCCGCCAACCGGGAACTACACCGCCAGGAGGCGGAAGTCGCCGCCCTGAGCAAGATGCAGGCCGCCGCCCAGCAGACAGAAAGCGAAGGCGCCGCCTGGCTGGAGCGTCACGGACTGCAATCGGTAGCGCGGCTGTGGCAGCGGATCCGGGTGGAGGAGGGCTGGGAAACCGCGGTGGAAGCGGCCCTGGGCGAAGCCATGGCGGCCCTGGCGGTGGAAGCCGAAATTCCCTGGGCGGACGATCCGCCCGAAGCCAGGTTCGAACTCCTGCTCCCCTCCCCCGCAAGCGGGGGAGGAGCTGGGGGAGAGGGAACAAGCGTTGCCGATTCTGACCGGGCTCCCTCTTCCCTAAACCCTCCCCCGGCGGGGGAGGGCGATCTGCACCCCCTGGCCGAGCTCATCCACACCGACGATCCCCTGGTGGCCCGCTTCCTCGCCGACCGCCTGGCCCTGGCCTATGCCACCGACTGCCTGGCCCACGCCCTGGCGCAGCGCGTGCGGCTACCCATCGGCGCCTACATCGCCACCCGCGACGGCCACCGCGTCAGCCGCGACACCCTGGTCTTCAACGCCCCGGAAAAGGGCCACCACGGCTTGCTGGCCCGGGCCCGGGAGATCGAGACCCTGGAAGCCGACCTGGAGCTGGCCCGTGCCGGCGCCGAGGAGGTTGCGGAAGAGGTCGCCCGGGCGGAACAAACCCTGCAGACCGCCCGGCGCCAGGGCGAGGCGCTGAACGCGCAACTCTCCCAGGCCCAGGAACAGGTCCATCTGCTCCAAGTGGAAGTGGTGCGCGGCCAGGAGGCGGCGCGCCGGGTGGAGGAGCGCCGCGCCCAGATCGGCCGGGAACTGGACGAACTCTACGAACGCATGGGCGAGGAGGAGGCGGCCTGGAACGATGCCGGCGAACGTCACCGCGAAGCCCAGCTCGAATACGACAGCGCGAAGGAGCGCCTGGACGCGGCGCGTACCGCCCGCCAGGCCGCCGACCAGAAACTGCACATGGTACGGGAAAGCCAGCGCCGGGCCGAGCGGGAAGCCCAGGAAGCCGCCTTTCTGGTGCGTTCCCTGGGTGCGCGCCTGAAGGATCTGGAGGAACGCAAGGGCCGCGCCCTGCGCACCCTGGACGAACTGGCCGGCACCCTGGAGCGGCTGCAAGCGGAACTGGCCCAGGCCCAGGAAACTCCCACCCTGGCCCTGCTGGATACCGCTTTGGAAAAGCGGCAGCAGGCCGAGACGGCCCTGACCGCAGCCCGCGAGGCGCTGGAAGGCGCCAACGCCGCCCTGCGCGAACTGGAGTCCGGTCGCCTGGCCACCGAGCATGCCCTGGAGCCCCTCAAGGAAAAGCTCATGGCCCTGGAGCTCAAGCTCCAGGAAGCCCATTTGCTGGAGACCCGCTACACCGAGGAACTCGAAGGTGTCGAGCTGGAAGAGTTGGAAACCCGCGCCCAGGCCGTCGGCCTTGCCACCCGCGGCGAGACCTGGCTGAAGAGCGACCTGGCCCGGCTGGAGGCGGACATCGCCGCCCTGGGTCCGGTCAACATGGCCGCCCTGGACGAGCTGAAAGTGGCCCAGGAACGCAAGGACTACCTGGATGCCCAGGCGGAAGACCTGGAAACCGCCGCCAACACCCTGGAGGAGGCCATCCGCCGCATCGACGCGGAAACCCGCGCCCGCCTGAAGGACACCTACGACAGGGTCAGTCGTGAGTTCAAGGATCTCTTCACCGAGTTGTTCGGTGGCGGCGAAGCGCAACTGATCCTCACCGGCGAGGAGATCCTGGACGCGGGCCTGACCGTGCTGGCACAACCGCCGGGCAAGAAGAACAGTTCCATCCACCTGCTCTCCGGCGGAGAGAAGGCGCTGACCGCGCTGTCGCTGGTGTTCGCCTTCTTCCGCCTCAACCCGGCGCCGTTCTGCCTGCTGGACGAGGTCGACGCACCCCTCGACGACAGCAATACCGAGCGTTATTGCGGCCTGGTGAAGAAGATGTCGGAAGTCACCCAGTTCCTGTTCATCACGCACAACCGCATCACCATGGAAATGGCGCTCAACCTGGTCGGCGTGACCATGCCGGAACCCGGCGTATCGCGACCGGTGGCGGTGGATGTGGAGGACGCGATACGCATGGCGGCGTGAAGCCTTGCCGTGATCTTCCGTGTTGGACTACTCTTCCGAAAAATCTTAACCATATTGATAGCAGGGCCTTCTGGCAGATGCCTCTTCCGCTCAGCTACCTCATCAGTTCGCCGCGCCGCCTGTTCGTGGCCATTGTGCTGTTCGTGGTCCTGGACCTCGGCGTGCTGCTCATCAACCTGTGGATTGCCGCCCAGGTGGCGCAGGATGCGGTGGCCATCAATCTGGCCGGACGTCAGCGCATGCTGTCGCAACAGACCACGAAGACGCTGCTGCTGGTGACGCATGCTCCGGATGCCGCCAGCCGCAAGGCGGCGGCAGAAGAACTGGCTGCGGCTTTCAGCCTGTTCGAGCGCACCCTCAACGCGTTCGACCAGGGTGGGGAGACGCGCGGTGGCGATGGCAAGCCGGTAAGCCTGCGGCCGGTAGGCACCGCGGAGGGACGCCAGGCGGTGAAAGCCACCCTGCTCCTGGTCGGTCCGCTTGCCAACACCTTGAGTACCCTGAAATCGGAAGGCCACCTGGATGAAGGTGCGGCGCGACAGGCAATGGCCTACATGGTGCGCAACAACCGCGACATCCTCACCCAGATGAACCGGCTCACCACCGACCTGGAGCGCGATTCGATCCGGCGTACCCAGGAATTGCGGGCCATCCAGACGACCTTCTTCCTCTTCGCCCTGGCCAATTTCCTGGTCATCGTGCTGGGCCTGGTCAAGCGGCACAAGCAACTGGAACGGGACCGCCACCACTGGCGGGAGATTGCCCAGCGCGATGCCCTCACCGGGCTGTTCAATCGAGCCGCCTTCCGCGATGCCTTGCATTCGGCGCTGGCGAACACGCGGGCGGAACAGCGCAGTTTCTGCATCATGATGCTCGATCTGGACGGGTTCAAACCCATCAACGACCGTTTCGGCCATGCCCAGGGCGACAGCCTGCTGGTCCGGCTGGCGCAGCAGCTGCGCTGCGCCTCCCGCGAGACCGACGTGGTGGCGCGCCTGGGGGGTGACGAATTCGCCCTGTTGTGCCCGCAACTGCATGCGGCGGAGCACATCCGCCAGTTCTGCGATCGGCTGATCGCGACGATCGAGCAGATCGCCGCCGATCAGGAACTGCCTTGCCGCGTTACCGCGAGCATCGGGGTGGCGGTCTATCCGCAGCACGGCGCCGACGGCGACGAGTTGCTGGCGGCGGCGGACCGCGCCAAGTACGCGGCAAAACGGGAGGGTGGCGGCCGCTGGCAGGTGGCCGAGGTGAACCGCTGAGTGTGCGGCGTGCTCAGCCCCTGACCTTGCCCAGGCCGCGCGCGGCCTGCAGGCAGAGCATCTTGAAATCGGTGTAGGTGAGGGGGTCCAGGCCGCACTCGCCGTGCCCCCGGTCGGCGTAGATCAGGCCCAGCGGCCTGCTGCCGTTGAACAGGCTCATGGCGTAGAAATCACCGGCACCGACAAGTTTCTGCAGCCGGGGATCGACCATCGGCCACAGCCGCTCGCGGTTGCCCTCGTTGATCCAGACTCCCTGCATCTTGCCCATGAGTTGGGCGAACAGATCCTTGCCGTCCAGGCGAAATTCAAAATGGCGGAGCGGGTCGTCGGCAGCGATGCCCAGGGTGAAGCGCGATTTCACGCGCTCGCCGTCCGGCGTCACCATGGCGAAAAGAATGCGCGTGAGGCCGAGGCCGGTATGCAGGCCCTTGAGAATGACGGCGCTCATCTGGTTGAGGTTGTAGCTGCCGTCGAGGTGGCTCTCGATACCTTTCAGGGCATCGCGGAACACCTGCTTGTCCGGCATCGGGCAGGCCAGGTGTTCGTCTGGCGCCGGCGCCTCGCCAGCGGCTGCGCGGGGTGCGGCTTGCGGAGCATCGGCGAGCGGAGCCGGCGCCTGCGGAATATCGGGGGCAGGCACCGAAACCGTTGCGGGTTCGACCGCTGCGGGACTTGCCTGGACCGACGCTATCGTCGCGTCACGCGGCGCGACCGTCTCGCTGGCTGACCTGGGCGCTGCGCTCGGCTGCGGCTCCTCGTCCTCCTCGGCTGGCCAGGGGCCGGGAATCATGGGAATCCAGGCGCCGGCCGGTGTTGCCGCAAGCCAGGTGCTGCCGCGCGCGGCGCGCGCGGCATTGGCGTGGGCGATGGCGATGACCTGCTCCAGCGGCAGGTGATCCAGATCGGCCAGGGCCTGGTAATCCTGCAACAGGGCCTCGTCCCACCAGCCCTTTTCCGCGCGCCGGGCGATGTCGATGCAGGCGGCCAGGATGGTCTGACGCGGCTGGCCAGTGCGAGCGGGATCCAGCAGGTCGCGCGTGAATTCGGGCACGTTCCAGGCTTCCAGGATGGCCAGACGCCAGGCCGGCAGGGTCTGGCCGAGGACCGTGGCGGCGGCCTCCTCGGCCGGCATCTGGCGGCAAAGCGCGCGCAGACGACGGGCCTCGGCCGGCGCCCGCAGCCAGAGCAGCATCTCCGGCACATGGTGGAGGATGGCCGCCACCTGGACTTCCTCGGCCTGGATGTCGCTGTGCAGAACCGCGAAATCCCTGGCCTGCCAGGCGGCGTGCTGGGCGCGCCGGACCAGGCCATGCAGGGCGCGCAGGGCGAAGGCATCCTGCCCGGCGGGGGTGTTCTCGAGGACGGGCAGCGCGCGCGCCGCTTCCAGGTAGGCGCCGATGCCCTGCATCATCACCGCGTGCTCGACGGTGGTGACTTCGTTGCCGGAGCGTTGCGCCATTCTCTTGTTGATGGCGTGGATGACCAGCAGGGTAGCGAAGGGATCGGACAGGATCTCGTGCGCGACCTCGCGCGCCGCCAGGCGGTCGCGCCGCGGGGCAAGCTCGGCCAGGGCGCGATGGGTGTGGCGAAACACAGGGGTGTCGCCGGGCAGCAGGCGGGTAAGCCAGTCAGTCATCCCATCCTCCGGATGAACAGGCGAGCGCCGGACAGGTCGTCCAGTTCGACGACCTCGTCAAAACTCACACCGGGCACCGTGAAGCTGTTGCTGACGAACAGGCTGCCGGGTTTCATCTCGGCGCGCGCCTTCTCCCAGAGCCGCGCCATGGGAGCTGGGGAGAGATAGGCGTAGAGCAGGTCGCAGCGTGACAGGTCGGTGTTCCACAGGCTGCCCAGGCGCACCTCGGCGCGCCCCAGCAGACGCAGGCGGGCGAAGAGCCAGTTGAGGGGCGCGGCCTCGACGCCCTCCAGGCGCGCATCCGGGCGCAGCCTGGCCACCCGCGCCAGCGGCCCGCCCAGACCGCAACCGAGGTCGAGCAGGTGGCCGTTGGCGGGCAGACGCCGGGCCAGTTCCTCCGCCGCGCGGGCGCTGGAAAGATAGAGCGGCACGCGGGTGCGCACCGCGCCCAGGGAGGTAAGCGCGAGCAGGGCGAAGCCGGCCAGGTACCAGCGCGGATCCAGGTCGGCGGCGAGGCCGAGCCACAACAGGGGCACGAAGGCCAGGTTGATGGCGCGCCACCAGGGCGGCAGCCGCCAATAGACGGCCAGGCCGGCGGCGATCACGCCCACCAGCAGGGCCAGGACGAGCGGGGGGAGGGCCGGGGCGCCGGCCAGCAGCAGCGCGGCGATCAGCAGGCCCGGCAGGTGGGCGAGTAGGGCGGCCAGCGCGGGCGGCAGGCGGGCGATGCGGGACGGCGGCGGCAACGACGCGGCGTCAGCGCGGGACATCCAGTTTCTCCGCCACTTCCTGTGCCGTGGTCGCCTCCACCTGCCTGCCTTCGCGGGTGATGGCTTCCTCGGCCTTCTTGTTCATGACGATGATGGAGATGCGGCGGTTGACCGGCGAGTTGGGATTGTCCTTGTCGAAGGGGATGGCCGAGCCCAGGCCGACCACGCGCAACACCTTGCCGTCCTCCAGGCCGCCCGCCACCAGTTCGCGACGCGAGGCGTTGGCGCGGTCGGCGGAGAGTTCCCAGTTGCTGTAGCCGGTTTCGCCGCCGGAATAGGCGACCGCGTCGGTGTGCCCGGACAGGCTGATCTTGTTGGGCACCTGGTTCATGGTGCGGCCGATTTCACGCAGGATGTCGCGGGTGTAGGCCTTCATGACGGCGCCGCCGGAATCGAACATGGGCCGGTTCTGGTCGTCGATGATCTGGATGCGCAGACCCTCGCTGGTGATGTCCAGCTTCAATTGCTTCTTGAACTGGGCCATCTTCGGATTGCTTTCGATGGCTTTCTCCAGCTTGGCTTTCAAGTCCTGCAGGCGGGCGGATTCCTGTCTCTCCTGTTCCGCGCGGGAGGCGTTGGCATCGATTTCGCCGCGCTTGACCTGGCCGGAGCGGCGCGTCAGATCCTCGCCGCCGCCCTTGATCAGGCTGGTCGCGTCACCGGCGCCCTCGCCGCCCATCATGGCGACTTTCAGCGGTGTCTTGAAATGCTCAGAGATGCCCTGCAGGGTGGCCTTGCTGGAAGAGCCCAGCAGCCACATGAGCAGGAAGAAAGCCATCATGGCGGTGACGAAGTCGGCGTAGGCGATCTTCCAGGCACCGCCATGGGCGCCGCCGCTCACCTTCTTGATGCGCTTGATGACTATGGGTCGTTGGGTGTCGTCCGCCATGCCCGTCTCCGTCGCCTGTCAGCCGCTTACGCCTTGGCCGCCTTGCGCGCCTTGATGTCCTCCTCCAGTTCGCGGAAGGAGGGCCGCTCGTTGGAGAACAGCACCTTGCGCCCGAATTCGGCGCAGGTTTGCGGCGCGAATCCGTTCAGCGAGGCGAGCAGGACCACCTTGATGGTTTGCAGCGCCTTGGTCGATTCGCTGGCCTTGGTTTCCAGCACGCTGGCGAGCGGCGCCATGAAGCCGTAGGACAACAGGATGCCGAGGAAGGCGCCGACCAGGGCCTTGGCGATCAGCCCGCCGAGTTCCGGCGGCGGCAGGTGCAGCGAACCCATGGTGATGACCACGCCCATCACCGCGGCGACGATGCCGAAGGCGGGCAGGGCGTCAGACATCTTGGCGACCGCGTGGGCGACGTGCATTTCCTCCTGGTTATGGGTCTCGATTTCGTTGTCCATCAGGTTCTCGATTTCCATCGCGTTCAGATTGCCTCCCACCATCATGCGCAGGTAGTCGGTGATGAAGTCGACGAGGTGATGGTTGGCGACGATGTTGGGATACTTGGCGAAGATGGCGCTCTTGTCCGGTTCCTCGACATCGCCCTCGAGCGACATCAGGCCCTCCTTGCGCGCCTTCGCCAGCAACTCGAAGAGCAGGCCGATGAGTTCCATGTAGAAGGCCTTGGTGTACTTGGAGCCCTTGAAGCAGCTCGCCAGGCCGCTCAGGGTATGTTTCAGCGCGTGCGCGTTGTTGGCGGCGATGAAGGCGCCGAGGGCGCCACCGAAGATCATGATGAACTTGGTGGGTTGCACCAGGGCGGCGATATGGCCGCCGATGACCACGTAAGCCCCGAAGATGCAGCCCAGGGCCACCACCCAGCCGATGATCACGAACATGTTCGGTTTCTCCTTTTAGATCAGCGCTTTCTGCAATACCTGCCGCACCGGTCCGAAACTCCTGCGATGGATGGGGCTCGGACCGAGGGCTTCCAGGGCGGCCAGGTGTTCCGGGGTGGGATAACCGACGTGCCGCTCGAAGCCGTAGTCGGGGTAGATATCGGCAAGCCGGCGCATTTCTTTATCCCGTTCGGTCTTCGCCAGGATGGAGGCGGCGGAGATGCAGGGCTCGCTGGCGTCGCCCTTGACGATGGCGCGCGCGGGAATCGGCAGTTCCGGGCAGCGGTTGCCGTCGATGAGCGCTTCCGCGGCGGCCGGATGCAGGCCCAGCACGGCGCGCCGCATGGCCAGCAGGCTGGCGTGCAGGATGTTGAGCGCGTCAATCTCCGCCGCCGACGCCCAGGCCACCGACCAGGCCAGGGCGTGGGCGCGAATCTCGCCGGCCAGGCGCACGCGGTTGGGTTCGGGCAGCTTCTTGGAATCCTTCAGGCCGGGAATGGGCCGGGCCGGGTCGAGGATCACCGCCGCGGCGCATACCGGGCCGGCCAGGGGACCGCGCCCCGCCTCGTCCACCCCGCAGATCAGCAGGGCCTGGATAGAGCCGGACGGGGTTTGCGAGATGCGCATGGACGTCTATCAGCTTGGTGTGTGCCGCATGCCTCACCCCTGGAGAAAAGGGCGCAGGGCATGCGCGATGAGACGCGGCGTATCGCGCCGCAGACGCGCGCGCTGGATGCGGAATTCCTCGATCTGCGCCTGGCGCGCGCCTTCATCCTCGAGCAGGCCGCGCAGGGCGTTCGCCAGGTTTTCCGGGGTAGCCCGCTCCTGCAGGATTTCCGGCACCAGGTCGCGCTTCGCCAGGATGTTGGGCAGGCCGATCCAGGGCAGCAGGGCCTGGCGTTTCATGATCTGCGCGGTCAGCCAGGGCACCCGGTAGGTGATGACGTGCGGGCAATCCAGCAGCAGGGCCTCCAGTGTGGCGGTACCCGAGGCGATGAGGGCGACGTCGGCCGCCTGCATGGCGTCGTGGGCATGCCCGAAGAGGATGCGGATGGGCAGTTCCGTGGCCTGCGCGCGATGCAGGGCCTGTTCGAATAGCAGGCGGGTTTCCCGGTTGACCAGGGGTATCAGGAAGCGGGCGTCCGGCCGCGCCTGGTGCAGGTGTTTGACGGTCTCGATGAACAGCGCCGCCAGGGCCTTGAGCTCGCCGGGCCTGCTGCCCGGCAGCAGGGCCACATACTCGCCGTCGGCGGCCAGGGCCAGGCGTTCGCGCGCCCTGGCGCGATCCGGTTCGGGCAGGGCGTGGGCGACCGGGTGGCCGACGTAGGTGGCGGGAATGCCGGCCTCGCGGTAGATCTCCTCCTCGAAGGGGAAGATGAGCAGGACGTGGGAAGCCGCGGCGCGCACCTTGCGTATGCGCTTCGGGCGCCAGGCCCAGATCGACGGGCCGATGAAATGCACGGTGGGGATGCCGGCCCGCTTCAACCCGGCTTCCAGGGACAGGTTGAAGTCCGGCGCGTCGACGCCGATGAACAGCGCGGGCGGATCGGCGCGCAGGCGACTCTTCAGGGCGCGGCGTATGCCGAGGATCTTGCGCAGGCTGCCCAGGGCCTCGACATAGCCGCGCACCGAGAGCGCCTCCATGGGAAACAGGATGCGCGCGCCGGCGGACTGCATGCGGGGTCCGGCGATGCCGAAAAAGTCGGCCGGCAGGCCCGCGTCGCGCACCGCGCGCATGAGCAGGCTGCCGAGCAGGTCGCCGGATGCCTCGCCGGCGACGATGGCGACTTTCGGGTTGAGGCTTGAGGGTTGAGGTGTCAGGGATGAGGGGATCGACACGGGGCATGCAGCCGCCCGCGACTGCTCCGCCTCGCGCCTCACCGCACGATGCCCCGTCCGGAGGTGGCCAGGAAATTCGCCAGGGGTTCGAGTTCCGGCAGGCGTTGCGCTTCCTCGGCGATCGCGGCCTGCGCCTCGGCCAGGGACAAGCCCGACTTGTACAGGGTCTTGTAGGCGCGTTTGAGGCCGGCCAGGGCTTCGGCGGAGAAACCGCGCCGCTTCAGGCCCTCGGCGTTGACGCCGTGCGGCGCCAGCGGATTGCCGGCGACGGTGAGGAAAGGAGGCACATCCTGGCGCACCACCGAGGCGATGCCAGTGATGACGTGGGCGCCCACGCGGCAGAACTGGTGGACGCCGGTAAAGCCTCCGAGGATGGCGTAATCGCCAACCTGCACGTGGCCGGCCAGGGTGGCGTTGTTGGCGAAGATGGTGTGGTCGCCGACCACGCAGTCATGCGCGATGTGCACGTAGGCCATGATCCAGTTGTGGTGGCCGAGGCGGGTGACGCCGGCATCCTGCGCGGTGCCGGTATTGAGCGTGCAGAACTCGCGAATGACGTTGTCATCGCCGATCTCCAGGCGGGTGGGTTCGCCGGCGTATTTCTTGTCCTGCGGCTCCTCGCCGATGGAGCAGAACTGGAAGATGCGGTTGCCCGCGCCGAGTCGGGTATGCCCGGCCAGCACCACGTGCGGGCCGATGCGGGTGCCGTCGCCGATCTCGACGTGCTCGCCGACCAGGCTGTAGGCGCCGATTTCCACGCCCGTTCCCAGCCTGGCGCCGGGATGGACGAGGGCGGTGGGATGAATGCCGGGCATGGCTTCAGTCGAGCTCTTTCAGGGTGCACATCAGCTCGGCCTCGCAGGCCAGCTGCCCGTCCACCGTGGCCTTGGTGGCGAATTTCCAGATGCCGCGGGTGTGGCGCAGGATGCTCGCCTCCATGCGCAGTTGGTCGCCCGGCACCACCGGGCGCTTGAAGCGGGCGCCGTCGATGCCGACGAAATAGATCACGGAATTCTCGGTGATTTCCTTGCCGGAGCTCTTGAAAGCGAGCAAGCCGGCGGTCTGTGCCAGGGCCTCGATCATCAGCACGCCGGGCATCACCGGGTGATGCGGGAAGTGGCCGGGAAAGTGGGGCTCGTTCATGGTCACGTTCTTGATCGCCACCACGCGCTCGTTGGGTACCAGCTCCAGCACCCGGTCCACCAGCAGGAACGGGTAGCGGTGCGGCAGAAATTTCATGATCTGGGTGATGTCCATCATGATGCGTCGTCCTTGTCCAAGGCGTTGATACGGGTTTCCAGGGCCTTCAGGCGGCCCGCGAGGCTGTCGAGGTGGCGCAGGTGGGCGGCATTGCGCAGCCAGTCCTCGTGCGTCATGAGCGGCATGACGCTGGTGTAGACCCCAGGTAGGCGCACGTTCTTCGCCACCAGCGTGCCACCGGACACGATCACCCGGTCGCCGATGCGCAGATGGCCGCTGATCATGGCCGCGCCGCTGATCTGGCAGTAGGCGCCGATACTGGTGCTGCCGGCAATGCCGACGCAGGCGGCCATGGCGGTGTGGGGGCCGACGCGGCAGTTGTGGGCGATGTGGATGAGGTTGTCGAGCTTGACGCCGTCCTCGATCACCGTGTCGTCCAGGGCGCCGCGGTCGATGCAGGTATTGGCGCCGACCTCGACGTCGTCGCCGAGCAGCACGCGACCGATCTGCGGCACCTTGAGCCAGTGCCCGCCGGAATCATCCGCCTGCCAGGCGAGGCCGAAGCCGTCGGAACCGATGACGCAACCCGCGTGCAGCACCGCGCGATGGCCGACGATGCAGCCATGCTGCACAGTGACGCGCGGATGCAGCAGGCAATCGTCGCCGATGCGCGCGCCCGCGCCGACGCTGCAGCCGGCATGCAGCACGCTGCGTGCACCGATCGAAGCCGCCGCGCCGATCACCACGTGCGGGCCGATGCGCGCCTCCGGGTGCACCGTCGCGTCCTCGGCGATGACGGCGCTCGGGTGGCGGCCGGGCGGCAGGCCGGGCTCGACATGCAACATGCCGAGAGCGCGCGCGAAGGCGGCATGCGGATTGGCAACCGCCAGACAGGGCTGCGGCAGGTCCTCGGTCAGGGAGTCGGGAACGATCAGCGCGCCGGCGCGGGAAGCGCGCGCCTGGGCCAGGTGTTTTGCACTGACCAGGAAGGATAGCTGGTCCCCGCCCGCGCTTTCGAGGGAGGCGCCGCCGCACAGAGTAATGCCGCCGTCGCCGCGCAACGTGCCGCCCAGGTGGGCGCGCAGTTCGTCCAGCGTCAGGGCGGGCATGAATGTGAGGAACCTGTCCCTACTGAATTGGCTTGCGGGATATCAGCGATCAAGCGCCTTGAGCACCCGATCGGTGATGTCCACTTTCGGGCTGGCGAAGATGACGTTCTCGACGATGAGGTCGTACTTCTCCTTCTCGGCGATCTCCGCGATGATCTTGCGCGCCCGATCCTGCACGGCGGCGAATTCCTCGTTCTTGCGGGTATTGAGATCCTCGCGGAAATCCCGCTGCGCCTGCTGCAGCTCGCGCGACAGATTGGTCAACTCATTCTGCTTCTTGCGCCGGTCCGACTCCGACAGGGTCAGGCTTTCCCTTTCCAGGCTGGCCTGCAGGTCGCGCGCCAGTTTCACCTGCTTCTGGATTTCCTGCTCGCGGTTCTTGAATTCCGTCTCCAGCTTCTTCTGCGCCCGCACGGCGAGGGCCGATTCGCGGAACACCTTCTCCGTGTTGACGAAGCCGATCTTCAGGCTGGTATTGGCGAAGGCCAGGCTGGAAAAAAGAAGGAGCAGGGGAATGAGGATCAGGCGTTTCATTGTGGGCACCTCGTCAGAACACGCTGCCGAACTGGAACTGGAAGACTTCTTCGGTTTCGTCGTCTTCGGGGTTGATGGGTTTTGCCAGGGACAGCTTCAGCGGCCCCATGGGGGACAGCCAGGTCACCGCCAGACCGGCGGAATAGCGCCAGGCGTCGGTGTCGGAGAGATCCTTGTAGCGTCCGCGATAGTCGTCCGGGCCCACCACGGCGCCCAGGTCGGCGAAGACGGACAGTCGCACGGAGCGGTCGTTGCCCATGCCGGGCATGGGGAACAGCAGTTCCGCGTTGCCGACCGCGCGCGTGTCACCGCCGATGGAGAAGATCTCGCCGTTCGAATCGACGGCCTTCGGTCCCAGGGCGCCGGACTCGAAGCCGCGCACCGTGCTCATGCCGCCAGCGAAGTAGTTGCGGAACAGGGGCAATTCCTTATCGCTATAGCCTCCGCCAATGCCGAGTTCGCCGTTGAGGAGAAGGCTGACCGTGCGCGACAGGGGAGTGAGCCACGTGTATTGGTAATTGATCTTGTAGTAGTTGAGGTCACCGATCGGGGTGCCGACTTCGAACGACAGTTTCTGCAAACTGCCCTTGGTGGGGTAGAGGATGCTGTCGCGGGTGTCACGCGCCCAACTCGCGTCAAAACGCATGTTGTCGGTCTTCGACTTGCAGCCCGTCTTCGGCGTTACGCCGACCTGCGCCGCGCATTCGGAGGAATATCTGCCGGCATCCTTGTAATAGACGTCGGGAGCATCCTCGCGCAGGGTGAGCTTGGTCTTTTCGAAGGTGGGGCCGAAGGTGATGGTCTCCTTTTCGGCGATGGGAATGCCGAAGCGGATACCCAGGCCGCCGGTGTCGGTATCGTAGTCGGCGACGTCGTCCAGATCCGAGGTGTCGGTCTTCCTGCGGAAGACGTCGTAGCCCATGCTGACACCGTCCTTGGTGAAATAGGGGTTGGTGAACGACAGCGAGTACACCGTGTTGACGCTGCCGCTGTTGATCTGCAGGGCCAACCGGTTGCCGGTGCCGAACAGGTTGTTCTGCGAAATGGAGCCGGACAGGACGACGCCGTCGGAACTGGAAAAACCCGCACCCAGCAGGATATTGCCGGTTGGCATTTCCTCGACGTTGACGTTGACGTCGACCTGGTCGGTGGTGCCCGGCACCGGCGGCGTCTCCATCGTGGTTTCCTTGAAGAAGCCCAGACGCTCGACGCGTTCGCGTGAACGCGTGAGCTTGTCGGCGGCATACCAGCCACCTTCCATCTGGCGCATCTCGCGGCGCACCACCTCGTCCTTGGTCTTGGTGTTGCCGGTGACGTTGATGCGGCGCACGTAGACCTTGCGGCCCGGATCGACGAGGAAGGTGAAGCTGGCGGAGCGTTTCTCCTTGTCAATCTCCGGCACCGCGTTGACGTTGGCGAAGGCATAACCGTCGTTGCCCAGGCGCTCGCTCATCTTCTTGGCCGACTCGTTGAGCTTTTCCCGCGAGAACACGTCGCCCGGTTTCAGGGTGACCAGCGCTTTCAGTTCCTCCTCGGGGATGGGCATCTCCCCCGCCAGACGGAAATCGGACACCGTGAACTTCTCGCCTTCGCTGACGTTGATGGTGATGTAGATGTCCTGCTTGTCCGGGGTGATGGAGACCTGCGTGGACTTGATGGCGAACTCCAGGTAACCCTGGTTGAGGTAGTGCGAGCGCAGTGTCTCCAGGTCGCCCGCGAGCTTTTGCTTGGAATACTGGTCGTTCTTGCTCCACCACGACATCCAGGTGGGGGTGGTGAGGTTGAACAGCTTGAGCAGGTCCTTTTCCTTGAACGCCTGGTTGCCGACGATGTTGATGGAGCGGATCTTGGCCACACCGCCCTCGGTGACGTCGAAGTTCACCGCCACCCGGTTGCGTTCCAGCGGCGTAGTGGTGGCCTTGACCTGCACGGCGTACATGCCGCGGTTGAAATACTGGCGCTTGAGTTCCTGTTCGGCCTTGTCCAGCAGCGCCTTGTCGAGGATGCGGCCTTCGCCCAGGCCGAGATCCTTGAGGCCCTTCTTGATGTCGTCCTTGGGGAATTCCTTCATGCCGGTAAAGTCGACGCTGGCGATGCCGGGGCGTTCCTCGACCATCACGATGAGTACGTCGTTGCCGGTTTCCAGGCGTACATCCTTGAAGAAACCGGTGGCATACAGGGCCTTGATGGCCTCGGAAGCCTTGTCGGGTGTCAGCGTTTCCCCCACCTTGACCGGCAGGTAGCTGAACACCGTGCCGGCTTCGGTACGCTGGATGCCTTCGACACGGATGTCCTTGATCTGGAATGGCTGGAAGGCCTGCGCCTGGGTTGCGGCAAGCAAGGCGACGGCCAGCAGGCTGGGGCGAAAGGAAACCATGGGAAGGCTTATCCGAGGAAGAGTCGCTGGAGGTCGTTGAAAATCGCGAAGAACATGAGCAGTGCGAGAATACCGATGCCGATCCTCTGGCCGATTTCCTGCACCCGCTCGGGTACGGGCCTGCCCGTCAAAAACTCCGCGAGATAATACAGCAAGTGCCCTCCATCCAGTAACGGCACCGGCAGCAGGTTGAGCACGCCGAGGCTGACGCTGACCAGGGCCAGGAAGGCGACGAACGAGGCCATGCCGGTCTGCGCCGACTGGCCGGCGTAGTCGGCGATGGTGATGGGCCCGGATAGATTCTTCAGGGAGACCTGGCCGACGATCATGCGGCCCAGCATTTCCAGGCTGAACACGGACAATTCCCAGGTCCGTGCGGCGGCGCGCTGCAGGGCATCGAACGGGCCGTAACGCGCCTCGCCCAGGTAGGGCGCCATCCGTTCCGAATCCATGCGCGGGGCAACGCCGATGCGGCCGATGCGCTCGCCGGCGCTGGCGACCTCGGACGGCACCACGGTGTAGGTCTGGGTTTCGCCGTCCCGCTGGATCAGCAGGGCGAGGGGACGTCCTGGCGCGGCTCGCACCCGATCGACCAGGGCCTCCCAGTGCTCGATGGCCTGGCCATCCACTTCCAGTACCAGGTCGCCCGCTTGCAGGCCAGCCCGCGCCGCCGCGCCGTCGCCACTGAGTTCGCCGAGCACGGCCGGCAGTTGCGGGCGGAAACGCTGCAGGCCGAGGACCAGCAAAGGCGACTGTTCCAGGTTGGCGTCGGCCTCGGCCAGACTCAGGGTGCGGAAGGCGAGATGGCCGTGCTCGTCGCGCGTGTCCAGGCGCATCGGGGCGCCGCCGACGGCATGGCGCAGGACCAGCCAGTGCAGGTCCTGGAAGCTTTCCACCGGCTCGCCATTCACGGCAAGCACCGTGTCGCCCGCGCGGATGCCGGCCTGGGCTGCGGCGGATCCGGCCGGCGGCTCGCCCAGGATCGGTTTAAGGATCGGGGTGCCGGCCATGAACAAACCCCAGAACAGCAGGATGGCGAGCAGGAAATTGGCCAGGGGACCGGCCGCGACGATGGCCGCGCGGGCGCCCAGGGACTTGCGGTTGAAGGCCTGATCGAGCACCTCGGCGGCCACCGGCGCCTCACGCTCGTCCAGCATCTTGACGTAGCCACCCAGGGGGATGGCGGAGAGGGCCCACTCGGTTTCGTGCCGGTCGGTCCGGCTGGCGATGACCTTGCCGAAGCCCACGGAAAAACGCAGGACCTTGACGCCGGCCAGGCGCGCCACCAGGTAGTGGCCGAACTCGTGGAAGACGATGAGGATGGCCAGGGTGGCCAGGAAGGCGAGAAGTGTGGTCATGCCGTCCCGACGGCCGCGGTAGCGATGAGTTCCCGCGCGGCCTGGCGGGCGGCCGCGTCGGCGGCCAGCAGGTCTTCCAGGGAATCCGCCTTTTCGCCCGCCAGTTTTTGCAGGATTTGATCCAGGGTGGTGGCGATCGCCAGGTAAGGGATGCGCCGCTCCAGGAAGGCGGCGACGGCCTCCTCGTTGGCGGCGTTGAGGATGGCGGTTGCCGCGCCCCCGGCGGCCAGGGCCTGATAGGCCAGGCCCAGGCAGGGGAAGCGGCGCAGATCGGGGGCTTCGAAACTCAGGCTGCCGATTTTCGCCAGATCCAGCCAGTTCACCCCGGCTTCGAGCCGCTCCGGATAGGCCAGGGAGTGGGCGATGGGCGTGCGCATGTCCGGGTTGGAGAGCTGCGCCAGCACCGAGCCGTCCAGGTATTCGACCATGCTGTGAATGATGCTCTGGGGGTGGATGACCACCTCGATCTGCTCGGGGCGGGCATCGAACAGCCAGCGCGCCTCGATGACCTCCAGACCCTTGTTCATCATGGTGGCGGAGTCCACCGAGATCTTTCTGCCCATCACCCAGTTGGGGTGAGCCACGGCCTCTTCCGGTGTGATGTCCTTCAGGGTCTCGATGGCGCGGCCGCGGAACGGCCCGCCGGAGGCGGTGAGCAGGATGCGGCGCACGCCGTGCGCGGTCGGGTCGCCCGTATAGCCGGCCGGCAGGGACTGGAAGACGGCGTTGTGCTCGCTGTCGATGGGCAGCAGGGTGGCGCCGTGTTCGCGCACCGCTTGCATGAAGAAACGGCCGGCCATGACCAGGGTTTCCTTGTTCGCCAGCAGCACCCGCTTGCCCGCCTTGGCGGCGGCCAGGGCGGGTCGCAGGCCGGCGGCGCCGACGATGGCGGCCATGACGCTGTCCACTTCCGGCAGGGCGGAGACGAACTCCAGCGCTTCGACGCCGTGCAGCACCTCGGTGCCGTTGCCGGCCAGGGCCTGTTCCAGCGTACGGGCCTTGTCGGCATCGAGGACCACGGCGTAACGCGGGCGGAAACGCCGGCATTGCTCGGCCAGCTTGTCGATCTGGTTCTGGCCGGTGAGCGCCATGACGCGGAACCTGTCCGGGTGGCGGGCCACCACGTCCAGGGTGTTGACGCCTATGGTGCCGGTCGCGCCGAGTATGGTGAGGTTGCGTACGCTCATTTCAGCCACATCCAGAACAGGACGGCAGCGGGCAGCACCGCGGTCAGGCTGTCGATGCGATCGAGCACGCCGCCATGCCCGGGTAACAGATTGCCGCTGTCCTTGATGCCGGCCTGGCGCTTGAGCAGGCTTTCGAACAGGTCGCCGACGATGGACAGCACGAACAGGGCCCACAACACCGGCAGGATCTGGGGCAGGCAGGCGATGCCGCAATTCGCCGGGGCGAGAAAATGCACGCCGAGGCCATATACCGTCACCGCCAGGCCGGCGCCGACGGCGCCCTCCCAGGTTTTGCCGGGGCTGATGCGCGGGGCGAGCTTGTGCTTGCCGAAGCGGCGGCCGGAGAAATAGGCGGCGCTGTCGGCGATGACCACGATACCGACCACGAACAGCAACAGCTCGGGGCTATCCGCGCGCAGCGCCACCATGGCCAGGTGGGTGGGGATCAGGACCAGGGCGCCGAGCAAGAGATGCAACGCGCGCGGGCGGATGGCGACACCCTTGGCCATCAGGAAGGGCGCCACCAGCCAAAAGGCCAGCGCCGGGTAATAGGGCTCCAGCATGTCCGGGCGGGCTACCGCCACGCTCAGGCTGGCGGCGCACAGTAGGGTGGCATAGAGGAAGCGGTGCAGCCGGCCCAGCCCCGCCATGGCCGCCCATTCCCAAGCCGCGAGCAGCAGCACCAGGCCGGTCAGGCCGATCCATGCGGCTGGAGAAGCCAGATACAGCGCGGCGAGGAAGCCGCCGATCAGGGGCGCGGCGGTGAAAACGCGGGTTCTAACGCTCAAGGAGCTGCTCGCTGGTGCGGCCGAAGCGGCGCTCGCGCTTGCGGTAGGAGGTGATGGCCTGATCCAGGGCCTTGGCGTCGAAGTCCGGCCACAGGGTATCGGTGAAATACAACTCGCTGTAGGCCAGTTGCCAGAGCAGGAAGTTGCTGACGCGCTGTTCGCCGCCGGTGCGGATGAACAGATCGGGTTCCGGCGCGTAGGCCATGGAAAGATAGGGAGCGAGCTCCGCCTCGCCGATCTCGGTGGCGTCCGGATGCTCCCGCCGCCAGGCATTCATGGCGTTGAGGATGTCCCAGCGACCGCCATAGTTCGCGCAAACGGTGACGGTGAGGCGGGTGTTGGCGGCGGTACGCGCTTCGCCCTGGGTGATGAGCTCGCGCAGACGCGGCTCGAAGCGGGACAGATCGCCCACCACCTTCAGGCGCACGCCGTTGTCCGCCATGCGCTCCACCTCGCGCTCCAGGGCCATGACGAACAACTCCATCAGGCGGCTGACCTCGTCCTGCGGACGCCGCCAGTTCTCGGAACTGAAGGCGAACAGGGTGAGGTAGCCGACGCCCCGGCGGATGCAGGCTTCCACCACGTCGCGGACGCGTTCCACGCCCTGGGCATGCCCGGCGACGCGCGGCATGAGACGTTTCTTCGCCCAGCGTCCGTTGCCATCCATGATGATGGCGATGTGCCGCGGAACCTGCGTGGTTTCCGGAACGGTGGCGGTGGAGCTGAGGAAGCGCTTGATCATTTGGCGAGCTGTTAGCCGGTAGTGGGTAGCCGGTAGCTGAATGCTCCCGCGCCTTCGGCGCGCTGAATGATAGCTACAAGCTACCCGCTACGAGCTACCCGCTGTATCACACCGACATCAGATCCTTTTCCTTGTCGGCCAGATGCTTGTCGATCTCGGCGATGTACTTGTCGGTCATTTTCTGCATCTCGTCCTGGGCGCGGCGCTCGTCATCCTCGCCCACCTCGTGGTTCTTCAGCAGTTCCTTGAGATGGGCGATGGCGTCGCGGCGGATGTTGCGCACCGCCACCTTGCCGCCCTCGGCTTCGCCGCGCACCACCTTGACCAACTCCTTGCGGCGCTCCTCGGTCATGGCGGGGATGGGCACGCGCACCAGCTCGCCCATGGAGGCGGGGTTGAGGCCCAGGTCGGAATCGCGGATGGCTTTCTCGATGGCCGCGGCCATCTTCTTTTCCCAGGGCTGCACGCCGAGGGTGTGGGGATCGATGACGCTGATGTTGGCCACCTGGCTGATGGGCATGGGGCTGCCGTAGTAATCCACCTTGACGTGGTCGAGGATGCCGGCGTGGGCCCGGCCGGTGCGCACCTTGGTGAACTCGACGCGCAGGGCCTCGACGGATTTCTTCATCTTGTCTTCGGCGGATTTCTTGATGTCGGCGATCATCTTTCTCTCCTCGATTAGAGCACCACGCGGGTGCCTTCCGGCTCGCCCAGGACCACGCGCTTGAGCGCGCCGGGCTTGAAGATACTGAATACGGTCAGGGGCAGCTTCTGTTCCCGGCAGAGGGCGAAGGCGGCGGTATCGAGCACGCCCAGGTTCTTCTCGATGGCCTCGTCGAAAGTCAGGCTGTCGTAGCGGGTGGCCGTCGGGTCCTTCTTCGGGTCGGCGGTGTAGACCCCGTCCACCTTGGTGGCCTTGAGCATGAGGTCGGCGCCGATCTCCGCGCCGCGCAGCGCCGAGGCGGTGTCGGTGGTGAAGAAGGGATTGCCGGTGCCGCCGCCGAAGATCACCACGCGGCCCTTTTCCAGATGCCGCACCGCGCTGTCCCGCTCGAAGGGCTCACCGACGTGGGCGATGGTGACGGCGGTCTGCACGCGCGCCTCCACGCCAGCGCCCTGGAGGGCGTCCTTCAGCGCCAGGGCGTTCATGACCGTGGCCAGCATGCCCATGGCATCCGCGGTGGCGCGGTCCATGCCGGACAAGGCGCCGGTGGCACCCCGGAACAGGTTGCCGCCGCCGACGACGATGCCCACCTCGGTGCCCAGATCGACCACCTCCTTGATCTGACCGACGATGCCGGCCATGGTCTCGGCGTTGTAGCCGAAGGCGTCGGTGCCCATCAGGGCCTCGCCGGAGAGCTTGAGCAGGATGCGGTTGATCATAGGGCTAGCGGGTAGCGGGTGGCTCGGAGCGGGTAGCGGGGCTTGTAGCTACGCGCTACAGGCCACTCGCTAGCGGCTGCATCTCAGACCTTGGCGGCCGCGGCCACTTCGGCGGCGAAGTCGGTGACCTTCTTCTCGATGCCCTCGCCGACGATGAACATCCTGAAGCCGTGGCACTTCGAGTTCTTGGCCTTCAGCACCTGCTCCACGGTCTGCTTGTCGTCCTTGACGAAGGGCTGGGACAGCAGGGTGACTTCCTTGAGGAACTTCTGCACGCTGCCCTCGGCGATCTTCTCCAGCATGGCTTCCGGCTTGCCGGCTTCCTTGGCCTTCTCGATGGCGACGCGGCGCTCGGTGTCGATCAGGTCCTGGGAGACGCCGGAGGCATCCAGCGACTTGGGCTTGGAGGCGGCGATGTGCATGGCGATGTCCTTGGCGATGGCTTCGTCGCCGCTGATGTCGACCAGCACGCCGATCTTGTTGCCGTGGATGTAGCTGGCGAACTTGCCTTGGCCATCGACACGCACGAAGCGGCGCACGGACATGTTCTCGCCGATCTTGCCGACCAGCTCGGTGCGGACTTCCTCGACCGTCTTGCCCTTGTAGGGCAGGGCGGAGAGGGAGGCGACGTCGGCGGGATTCTGCTTCAGCACCATCTCGGCCAGGGCGCGGGTCAGGGCCAGGAAGTCGTCGTTCTTGGCGACGAAGTCGGTCTCGCAGTTCACTTCCACCATGGCGGCGGACTTGCCGTCGGCCGCGATCTGGATGGCCACCACGCCCTCGGCGGCGACGCGGCCGGCGCTCTTGGCGGCCTTGTTGCCGAAGCGAACGCGCAGGATTTCCTCGGCCTTCTGCATGTCGCCGGCGGCCTCGGACAGCGCCTTCTTGCAATCCATCATGGGCGCATCGGTGCGCTCGCGCAGTTCCTTGACCATGGATGCGGTGATTTCAGCCATTTCAAACTCCTGTTTTCCGTATTGAAAAACGCCCCGTTGGGCGGGGCGTCATGAAGCGGTGAGAAGCCCGGCCGGAATGCTCCGGCCGGTGATACTGCGTAACACTCAGGACGCGCCGGCTTCGCCGGAATCTTCCACTTCGACGTACTCGTCCTGGCTTTCCGAGACCATTTCCTCGATGACCTGGGACTTGCCTTCCAGGATCGCGTCGGCGATGCCGCGGGCGTAGAGGCGGATGGCGCGGCTGGAGTCGTCGTTGCCGGGGATGACATAGTCCACGCCGGCGGGGGTGTTGTTGGAGTCCACCACGCCGATGACCGGGATGCCCAGCTTGTTGGCCTCGGTGATGGCGATCTTCTGGTAGCCCACGTCCACCACGAAGAGGGCGTCGGGCAGGCGCTCCATGTCCTTGATGCCGCCCAGGCTGTTGACCAGCTTGTCGTACTCGCGCTGGACGTGCAGGGCTTCCTTCTTCGACAGGCTGGCGGTGTCGGCCAGTTGGGCCTCCATGTCCTTCATGCGCTTGACCGACTGCTTCACGGTCTTGAAGTTGGTCAGCATGCCGCCCAGCCAGCGGTGGGAAATGAAGGGCATGCCGCAGCGCAGGGCTTCCTCGCCCATGATCTCGCGGGCCTGGCGCTTGGTGCCGACGAACAGGATGCTGCCCTTGTTGGACGCCAGACGGCGCACGAAGGCGGCCGCGTCGTTGAACAGCGGCAGCGTTTTTTCCAGGTTGATGATGTGGATCTTGTTGCGGTGGCCGAAGATGAACGGGGCCATCTTCGGATTCCAGTAGCGGGTTTGATGGCCGAAATGGACACCGGCCTCCAGCATTTGACGCATGGTCACGGACATGAACAACTCCTTGGTTAAGGTTGAGCCTCCATCCACGAAGAACTCCGCCAGTCCGGACGGAGCACCTTAACGGGCGCGGATGTGTGGATTTGCCGGTCCGGCGGAATGCCGGACGCAAAGCGCGCGGATTCTAGCAGCGGCGGGGGAGCGAGGCAAGCCGCAAGGGATCAGTCGTCCTCTCGAGCATCCTGCTTTCCGGCGGCCCGGTCGAGTTGCCGGAAGTGGGCCAGGCGCTCGCCGATGCGTGCTTCCACGCCCCTTGGCGTGGGCTGGTAGAAACGCGGGTCGCGAGGCAGTTCGTCGGGGAAGTAGCGTTCGCCGGCGGCATAGGCCTCCGGCTCGTCGTGGGCATACCGGTATTCCCGGCCGAAGCCCAGTTCCTTCATGAGCTTGGTGGGGGCGTTGCGCAGGTGCACCGGTACCGGACGGGAGCCGTCCTCGGCGACGAAACGTTTGGCTGCGCCGAATGCGGCGTAGACGGCGTTGCTCTTGGGGGCGCAGGCGAGATAGATGACCGCCTGGGCGAGGGCCAGCTCGCCTTCCGGGCTGCCCAGGCGCTCGTAGGTGGCCACGGCTTCGAGGGCGGTGTTGAGGGCGCGCGGATCGGCCAGGCCGACGTCCTCCACGGCCATGCGCAGGATACGGCGGCCCAGGTAAAGGGGATCGGCGCCGCCGTCCAGCATGCGGCAGAACCAGTACAGGGACGCGTCGGGATTGGAGCCGCGCACCGATTTGTGCAGGGCGGAGATCTGGTCGTAGAAGGCGTCGCCGCCCTTGTCGAAGCGGCGCCGGGAAGGGGCCAGGGCCTCGCCGACGAAGGCGGCGTCGGCGCTTTCACGTCCCGCCGCCCGCATGGCGGTGGCGAGCTGTTCCAGCAGGTTGAGCAGGCGGCGGCCATCGCCGTCGGCCTGCGCCAGCAGCAACTTGCCGCCCTCTTCCTCCAGGGCGATGCCCAGCCCGCCCAGGCTGAGCGCCCGCTCCAGCAAGGCTGCCAGGCCGGCCTCGTCGAGGGACTTCAGCACATAGACCTGGGCGCGGGAGAGGAGGGCGCCCACCACCTCGAAGGAAGGGTTCTCGGTGGTGGCGCCGATGAAGGTGATGAGGCCCGACTCCACATGCGGCAGGAACGCGTCCTGCTGGCTTTTGTT
>VIKE01000001.1:124544-147504 GCA_008080565.1 Rhodocyclaceae bacterium
TTTGTTGAAGCGATGCACCTCGTCGACGAAGAGGATGGTCTGCCGGCCCATGCCAAGATTGACCCGGGCGCGCTCCACGGCCTCGCGGATTTCCTTGACGCCGGCCAGCACCGCCGAGATCTGGATGAAATCTGCGTCGAAGTGGTGGGCCATGAGCCGGGCCAGGGTGGTCTTGCCGACCCCGGGCGGCCCCCACAGGATCATGGAGTGGGGCTTGCCGGCCTCGAAAGCCAGGCGCAGCGGCTTGCCGGGGCCGAGCAGATGATCCTGGCCGATGACCTCGTCGATACGAGCCGGACGCAGGCGCTCGGCCAGGGGTACGTTGTCCGGTTGCCTGTTGGCTTTCGCTTTCGGCGAGGGGGGAGCGCCGAACAGATCGCCGGTGTCAGCGCTCGCCAAGGATGTCCACCCCCTTGGGCGGGGTGAAGCGGAACAGACTGCCGCCCAGGGCCGGGTTGCGTTCCAGATTGCTGAAGCGCAGCAGCGTGGTCTGGCCGAAGTTGTCCTTCAGTTCCATGGCCTGGATATCCTTGCCCTTGAATCCCAGGCGCACCGATTCGAAACCGCTTTCCTTGCTCTTGGGCGTGGCCTCGAGCCAGTCGAGCCCATCCTTGACGCCGGTTTCCTTCAGATTGAACAGTTTGGCGATGTCATTGTCGCCGGCCAACAGGGCGGCGGGGCTGTCGCCGAGGGCCTGGTCCAGCGCGCGCACCGTGACCTGGCCGAGATCCTCGTCGTAGATCCACAGCTTGCTGCCATCGCCGACGATGAGCTGGGCATAGGGTTTCTGGTAGACCCAGCGGAACTTGCCGGGCCGCGAGAAGAACAGGTTGCCGGTCGCCTCCTGGGTCTTGCGGCCGGTCTTGTCGCTCACCGTCTGGGTGAAGCGCGCCTTGAGGCTTTTCGTGCCCTGGATGAAGGACTCCAGGCGGGCCTGGGCGTCGGCCATGGCCTGCGGCGCGGGCAGGGCGAAAAGAAGGAGGGAGAGGAGCAGGTTACGCATCATGGCGGGGGGCGATCACTTCACGGTTGCCGTTGCTTTGCATGGGAGAGACGAGGCCGGCCTTTTCCATGGCCTCGATGAGTCGGGCGGCTCGGTTGTAGCCGATGCGCAATTGTCGCTGCACCGAGGAAATCGAGGCGCGGCGGGTCTTCAGCACGTAGGCCACCGCGTCGTCATAGAGCGCGTCGGCTTCCGCGTCGTCGGCGGCATCGCCATTGCCATCCTCGTCATCCAGGTTTTCCAATACGCTTTCGTCATATTGCGGCGGCCCGAGTTCCTTGAGCCAGGCGCAGACCCGATGCACTTCCTGATCGGAGACGAAGGCGCCATGCACGCGGGTGGGCACGCCATGGCCGGGGGGCAGGTAGAGCATGTCGCCTTGGCCGAGCAGGGATTCCGCGCCCTGCTGGTCGAGGATGGTGCGGGAATCGATGCGGCTGGCAACCTGAAAGGCGACCCGCGTCGGAATGTTCGCCTTGATCAGCCCGGTGATCACGTCGACCGAGGGGCGCTGCGTGGCCAGGACCAGATGGATGCCGGCGGCACGGGCTTTCTGCGCCAGGCGGGCGATGAGTTCCTCCACCTTCTTGCCGGCCACCATCATGAGATCGGCCAGTTCGTCGATGAGCACGACGATGAAGGGCAGGGTGGCCAGCCTTTCCGGACTTTCCGGGGTAATGGAGAAAGGATTGCTCAAAGGCTGCCCGGCCTTTTCGGCTTCGCGCAGTTTTTCGTTGAAGCTGGCGATGTTACGCACGCCCAGGGCGGACATCAGGCGGTAGCGTTTGTCCATCTCGCCGACACACCAGTTGAGCGCCGAGGCGGCCAGCCTCATGTCGGTGACCACCGGCGCCAGCAGGTGCGGGATGCCCTCGTAGGCCGACAGTTCCAGCATCTTCGGGTCCACCATGATCAGCCGCACCTCGTCCGGGGTGGACTTGTAGAGCAGCGAAAGAATCATGGCGTTGATGGCCACGGACTTGCCGGAGCCGGTGGCGCCGGCCACCAGCAGATGCGGCATCCTGGCCAGATCGACGACCACCGGGTTGCCGCTGATGTCCTTGCCCATGGCCAGGGCGAGGGGGGAGGGGACGTCGTTGTAGAGTTTGGTGGAGAGGATCTCGGAGAGGCGCACCACCTGGCGCAGATTGTTGGGGAGTTCCAGGGCCATGCAACTCTTGCCCGGTATGGTTTCCACCACGCGGATGCTGACCAGGGACAGGGCGCGCGCCAGGTCCTTGGAAAGGTTGGTGATCTGGCTGCCCTTGACGCCGGAGGCGGGCTCCACTTCGTAGCGGGTGATGACCGGGCCGGGATAGGCCCCCAGCACCTTCACCTCGACGCCGAACTCGCGCAATTTGCGTTCGATCAGCCGCGAGGTGGCTTCCAGCGCGGCCTGGTCCACCTGGCTGGTAGCTTCCGGCGGCTCGTCCAGCAGGCGCAGCGGTGGGCGCTGCACATCCGGGCTGTCGCGGAACAGCAATTCCTGGCGTTCCACGTCCACACGCTCGGATTTCTCCAGCGGGGCAGCCGCCAGTTCGATGTGCACCGGAGCTTCCGCGCGCATGCGCTTGCGTTCCTGACGGACCACGGCCTCGCGTTCGCTGACCGCCTCCTCGCCGACCTTGCGGTCGCGGTGGGCCTGCCATCGTTGCCAGGACAGGGCGATGAGCGCCTCCAGGCTGGCGCCGGTCTTTTCCGCCAGAGCGATCCAGGACAGACCGGTGAACAGGCTGATGCCGGCGCCCCAGGCAAGCAGCAGGATCACCGTGCCCCCATCGAAACCGAACACGCTCTGCACCAGCCGCGCCAGGGAATCGCCGAAAGCGCCGCCGGCGGTAAGCGGCAGCGAGGTGACCAGCGAATGGAAACGCAGCGACTCGAGGGTGCTGCTGGTCAACAGGACGATGAGGAATCCGACCAGGGTCACCGACAGTCCGTGCCGGTGTTCCTTATCGTCCTCGCCGATGCGCCGGTATCCCCACCAGACCAGGAAGAGGGAGAGGACGACCCAGATCCAGGCCGAGACGCCGAAGAGATAGAGCAGCAGATCCGCCAGCCAGGCCCCGAAGGCACCCCCGGCATTGTGCAGGGACTGACCCTGTCCGGTTCGTGACCAGCCTGGATCGCCGGGGTCGTAGGTCAGCAGGATCATGCCCAGATACAGCGCCAGGGCGACTGCCGACAACCACCACGCTTCCCGCAGCAGAGCGACGACCCGCGGCGCCAGCGGCTTGCGCCGCGTCGGTTTGCTGACCGCGCAGCGGCGGGAGGAGGACTTGCTCAACATGCCGCGCACTATAAAGGATGCCCGGAAATCCCTCCATGCGCGGAGGCCTGGTCATATTCGTGAGCCGTTCCGGCGTCATCCCGCCAGATCTAAAAGATTCTGAATGTATATTATGTAAAATATGTGATCTGGGTGAATCGACCGACCCGGCGCTAAAATGTGCTTTTCGCCCTCTCGTTCTGGAGTCTTTATGTCAGTCAAGCATTGCCGCCTTCTCATCCTGGGTTCCGGTCCCGCTGGTTATACCGCCGCCGTTTATGCGGCGCGCGCCAACCTCAAGCCGGTGCTGATCACCGGCCTGCAGCAAGGCGGTCAATTGATGACCACGACCGAGGTGGACAACTGGCCCGCCGATGCCAACGGTGTCATGGGCCCTGAGCTGATGACCCGCTTTCAGCAACACGCCGAGCGTTTCGGCACGGAAATCTTGTTCGACACGATCCATACCGCCAAACTGACGGAAAAACCCTTTGCCCTCGTCGGCGACACCGGCACCTATACCTGCGATGCGCTGATCATCGCTACCGGCGCATCGGCGATGTATCTCGGCCTGCCTTCCGAACAAGAATTCATGGGGCGCGGGGTTTCCGGTTGCGCGACCTGCGATGGCTTTTTCTACAAGAACCAGGAAGTGGCGGTCATCGGTGGCGGCAATACCGCTGTCGAGGAAGCCATTTATCTGGCGAATATCGCCTCCAAGGTCACTCTCGTGCACCGCCGCGACACCTTCAAGGCCGAGAAGATCATGGTCGACCATCTCATGCAAAAGGTGAATGAAGGGAAAATCATCCTTGAATTAAATAGCGTTCTGGATGAAGTCCTGGGCGACAAAAGCGGCGTCACCGGCATGCGTCTGAAACAGATGCAAACCGGCGAGACCAAGGACATTCAACTTTCCGGCATTTTCATCGCCATCGGCCACAAGCCGAATACAGACCTGTTCAAGGACCAGCTTGAACTCGACCGTGGCTATATCGTCACGCGCGGCGGCCGGCATGGCAATGCGCAGATGACCAGCATCGAAGGCGTGTTCGCCGCTGGAGACGTGCAGGACATGATCTACAAACAGGCCATTACCAGTGCCGCAGCCGGCTGCCAGGCCGCCCTGGATGCCGAGCGCTATCTTGATAATCTGAAGTAACAATAACGACTATCCACATGATTCAAGGCGGGAATGGCGATCCGCCCGAAATGCCGGATGCGGATCTGGAGTTGTTCAGATCCGCCCTGCCGGACGTTGCACCCATCACGCCTCACGGCCGCTTCCTGCATCCCCCTACCCGCCTGCCGCCCATCCCGCTGAGCCGTTTGCGGGATGAACGGGAAGTCATCCACGAATCCCTGCACGATCCCGTGCAATGGCATGAGGACAAGGAAACCGGCGAAGAACTGGCTTATGTCCGGCCGGGGATTACCCGGCAAACCTTGCGGCGCCTGCGACGCGGAGACTGGATCTCGCAGGCCGAACTGGACCTGCATGGCCTGACGAAGGCCGAGGCCAAGCTGGAATTGGCCGAGTTCCTGCACGAATGCAAGCGGCGTGGCGTCCGCTGCGTGCGCATCATTCATGGCAAGGGATTGCGCTCGAAAAACCGGGAACCGGTATTGAAACATCACGTGCGGCACTGGCTGACCCTGCGCGAGGAAGTTCTGGCCTTCGTCCAGGCCCGGCCCATGGATGGAGGCGGTGGCGCGGTGATGGTGTTATTGAAATCCCGATCTTGAAGGCATTGGTTTTCGCGTGGCCAATCCATTGCCATGGTCGCCGCATTGAGCGTGAGCGTGATGAAATGGCCAATGCGGCGGGAATGGTGCATCAGCCTGATCTGCTGACGAGGAACGCTTAACAGGGTTGCTCTGCAATGCGGTCTTGCATAATGTCACTGCTCGTCATTATGATTCGCCGTCCGTTTGGGCACTGACATTCTTTGGAGAACACGTATGGCTTCATATCAGGAAATCCTTTCGCAAATCGAAGACTTGAAACTGAAAGCGAAGGAAGCCCGCAAGCAGGAAATGGCCGCCACCATCACCGAAATCAAGCGCATGATGGTGGAATACGGCATTACCCTGGAGGACCTGGGTGGTAAGAGCGGCAAGGGCCGTGCCCGTGGCGGCAATGCCAAGTATCGTGATCCCGCCAGTGGCAAGACCTGGTCCGGCCGCGGCCGTCGCCCGGGTTGGGTCGTGGATTTGGAGAAACAGGGCGGCAGCCTGGATTCCTGCAGAATCTGAATTCCGCTCGTGCAATACAAAAGCCCCGCGTGACGGGGCTTTTTTTATTCGATGCCGGATCAGTCCAATGCGATTGCCAGGATCTCTTCCAACTGTTTCTTGTGCAGGCTGGCGATACCCGTTGCGGGCGCTGAAGATTCCGGTCGACCGGCATAAATCAGGGGAGTCTTGCAAAAGCGCGCCAGATGATGCGCCATGAAACGCCAGGGGCCCTGATTTCTGGGTTCATCCTGAGCCCAGACGATCTCTCCGGCTTTTGCATAACGCGCAAGTAATGCCTGCAATTCCAGGTCTGCCACCGGGTAAAGCTGTTCCACCCGAATCAGTGCGATATGCGACAACTGCTTTTCCCTGCGCGCCTTCGCCAAATCGTAATAAACCCGGCCACTGCAGAATACGAGGCGGCTAACGTGGGCTGGATCCGGTGCGTCCGGATCATCCAGGATCGGCTGGAAAGCGCCCTGGGCGAGTTCCTGCAAGGCCGAAGTCGCATCGGCATGCCGCAGCAGGCTCTTCGGCGTGAACACGATCAAAGGCCGCCGGTAAGGCCGCACCACCTGACGCCGCAGCAGATGGAAGATCTGTGCCGGCGTGCTGGGCTGGGCGATCTGGATATTGTCGTGGGCGGTGAGCTGCAGGAAGCGCTCGATGCGCCCGGAAGAGTGCTCGGGCCCCTGCCCTTCGTAGCCATGCGGCAGGAATAGGGTCAGGCCGTTCAGGCGGTCCCACTTGGTCTCGCCGGAGGCGATGAACTGGTCGATGACCACCTGGGCGCCGTTGACGAAATCGCCGAACTGGGCTTCCCAGATCACCAGTTGGTCGGGCGCCGAGCCGGCGTAGCCATATTCGAACGCCAGTACCGCCTCCTCCGACAGCAGGGAGTCGATCACCAGGAAGTTGGCCTGGCCGGGAATCAGATGTTGCAGCGGAATGTAGGCGCCGGAATCCCACTTCTCCCGGTTCTGGTCGTGCAGCACGGCATGGCGGTGGAAGAAGGTGCCGCGGCCGGAGTCCTGGCCGGACAGCCGCACCGGTGTGCCGTCGGTAAGCAGGCTGGCATAGGCCAGGCTTTCTGCCATGCCCCAGTCCAGGGGCAGGGCGCCCTCCCCCATCTGCCTGCGGTCGTCGATGATCTTCTTCACCCGGGGATGCAGGGTGAAGCTCGCCGGTACGTCCACCAGTCGCTTGGCCAGGGCCTGCAGCCGGTTCATGGGGATGGCAGTGCGTGTGGCGACGCGCCAATGGGTGTACTTGTAGAGGTTCCAGTCCGCGGCGAATTCGCTCTTGCCGCCCCCAGCCTGACGGCACGCCGGCGTATCCAGGCATTTTTTGTAGTCCCGGATCAGGGCATCGGGGCCGCCCTCCTCCACCACGCCCTGCCCCACCAGCTTTTCCGCGTACAGCGAGCGGGTGCCGGGCAGGGCATGGATGCGCCGGTACATCAGAGGCTGGGTGGCCATGGGTTCGTCCTGCTCGTTGTGGCCCAGGCGGCGGTAGCAGATGAGGTCGATGGCGATGTCCCGCTTCCAGAACATGCGGTACTCGATGGCGATGCGGGTGGCGCGGATCACCGCCTCGGGATCGTCCCCGTTCACATGCAGGACCGGGCCTTCCACCATCTTCATGACATCGGTGCAGTAGAGGCTGGAGCGCGAATCGCGCGGATCGGAGGTGGTGAAGCCGATCTGGTTGTTGATGACGACGTGGATGGTGCCGCCGGTTTTGAAACCGCGCGTCGCCGCCATGTTCAGGGTTTCCATGACCACGCCCTGGCCGGCGAAGGCCGCGTCGCCGTGGATGAGGATGGGCATGACCTGGCTGCCGTCTCGGTCGCCGCGGCGCTGCTGCTGGGCGCGCACCCAACCTTCCACCACCGGGTTGACGATCTCCAGATGGGAAGGGTTGAAGGCCAGGGCGACGCGGATGGGACCACCGGGCGGGGTCAGGTCGGCGGCGAAACCCTGGTGGTACTTCACGTCGCCGGTCTTGTGCGCCTCTACCTCGTCGTGGTGGGCATGCTCGAACAACTCGATGACCGAACGACCCAGCACGTTGTGCAGCACGTTGAGGCGGCCCCGGTGGGCCATGCCCAGGCCGATTTCCTGGATGCCGGCGCGGGCCGCCTGGTCGATGAGGTCGTTGAGCAGGGGAATCAGGGATTCGCCGCCTTCCAGAGAGAACCGCTTCTGCCCGACGAAGCGGGTGTGCAGGGTCTTCTCCAGGGTCTCGGCAGCGGTGAGCTGGGTCAGCAGCCAGCGGCGCAGTTCGTCGTCGAACCTGGGCGCGAGATCCTCGCTCTCCAGGCGTTTTTGCAGCCAGCGCTTCTGCTGGGTGTCCGTCAGATGCATGTACTCGGCGGACAGCGTGCCGCAGTAGGCTTTGGTCACCCGGGCGATGATGTTGCGCAGGGTGTCACGGGCCGGACCGGCCAGGGAACCGGTTTCATACTCGGCGTCCAGGTCGGCGGGGGTCAGGCCGTGGTTGCCGGGATCGAGCTCCGGAATATGGGGCGGCGGCAGCCGGTTCAGGGGATCCAGGTTTGCGGCGCGGAAACCGTGGAAGCGGTAGGCGTTGATGAGTTGCAGCACGCCGACTTGCGTGGCCTCGCATTTCAGCAAGGGCAGGTCGGAGACCGTGACCGCTTCCTTCTTCTCGAAGCGCACCGGTGCCGGAGCCGGCAGCAACTCGGGTTTTTCCGCCTCCAGGGCCGCGAGGTAGTCGGCGCTGCCGGAAAACAAGGCGGTGGCGGGTAGTGAATCGCGCTTCATGTCTGCCCCTCGTAAATCACGCTAGTTCAAGCTAGCGCGTGTATTGCTGCGCTGCAAGATCAACTTACGAGTGATTCACTCGGAAATTGACGCCGGTCATGCCCCCCTGAGCGCGATGGGCACGAACTCCCGCCGCTGTGGTCCGGTGTAAAGCTGCCTGGGCCGGGCGATCTTGTGGCCGGGCGAGGCCACCATCTCGTTCCACTGGGCGATCCAGCCGGCGGTGCGGGCCAGGGCGAAGATGGCGGTGAACATCGAGGTGGGAATGCCCAGGGCGCGCAGCACGATGCCCGAATAGAAGTCGACGTTGGGGTACAACTTCTTCTGGACGAAGTACTCGTCCTCCAGGGCGATTTGCTCCAGCTTGAGGGCGATCCTGAACATCGGGTCGTCGTGCAGGCCGAGTTCGTCCAGCACCTCGTGGCAGGTCTGGCGCATGATCGCGGCGCGCGGGTCCATGTGCTTGTAGACGCGGTGGCCGAAGCCCATGAGCTTGAAGCCGGAGGCCTTGTCCTTGGCCTTGTTGATGTATTCGCCGATGTGGGAGACGTCGCCGATGTCCGCCAGCATCTTCAGCACCGCCTCGTTGGCGCCGCCGTGCAGGGGGCCCCACAGGCAGGCGGTGCCCGCGGCGATGCAGGCGAAGGGGTTCGCATAGCTGGAGCCGGCGATGCGCACGGTGGAGGTGGAGGCGTTCTGCTCGTGGTCCGCGTGCAGAATGAAGATGCGATCCAGGGCCCGCGAGAGCACGGGGCTGGGTTCATAGCGCTCACAGGGCGTGGCATGCAGCATGTACAGGAAGTTCTCGGTGTAGCCCAGGTCATTCTGCGGGTATACGAAAGGCTCACCCTTGTTGTACTTGTAGGACCAGGCCGCCACCGTGGGCACCTTGGCGAGCAGGCGGAACATGGAAATCTCCCGCTGCTTGGCGTCGGCCACGTCGCTGCTTTCCGGGTAGAAAGCCGCCATGGCGCCGATGATGGAGACCATCACCGCCATGGGATGGGCATCGCGGCGGAAGCCCTTGTAGAGGGACAACATCTGATCGTGCAGCATGGTGTGGCGGCTGACCAGGAAATCGAATTCCTTCTTCTGCTCGGCGTTGGGCAGTTCGCCGTGCCAGAGCAGGTAGGCGGTCTCCAGGAAATCCGAGCGCTCGGCCAGTTGTTCGATGGGATAGCCCCGGTAATAGAGCAGGCCCTGCTCGCCGTCGATGAAGGTGATGCTGGAGGAACAGCTCGCCGTGGAGAGGAACCCGGGGTCGTAGGTGAAGTAACCCTGGTTGCCCAGGGCGCGGGTATCGATCACATCCGGCCCGAGGGTGCCGCCCATGCTGGGCAGGTCGATGGTGTGCTCGCCGATTTTCAGGGTGGCATTGGGCTTGTTCATGGTCTCGGATATCGGGTTGATCGGATCAATGCCACCACGTCGAGAAACTCGTCGGGCGGCGCCTGCTCCCCGGTGAACCAGTCGAACAGGACCATGTCGTCCTGTTCGAGGAGTCGCGCGAAGGCCGCCTGCTGCTGCACGGAAAGTTCGCCATGGCGGGTGTCGAGGAACAGGGTCAGCCACGCATCCAGTTCGAGCATGCCGCGCCGGCAAAGCCAGCGCAGGCGGCCAGGACTGGGAAGCTCTGGATGCGGCACGGAGCCGGCGGGGCTACAGCGCCCGTTTCACGAGGAGCGACTTGATTTTGCCGATGGCCTCGGTGGGGTTCAAGCCCTTGGGGCAGACTTCCACGCAGTTCATGATGCCGTGGCAGCGGAACAGGCGATAAGGATCTTCCAGGAAGTCGAGGCGCTCGTCGGTGGCCTGGTCGCGGCTGTCGGCGATGAAGCGGTAGCCCTGCAACAGCGCGGCCGGGCCGAGGAACTTGTCCGGGTTCCACCAGAACGACGGGCAGGAAGTGGTGCAGCAGCCGCACAGGATGCATTCCCACAGGCCGTCCAGTTCGGCCCGGTCCTCCGGGCTTTGCAGGCGCTCGTTCTCCGGCTCCGGGTCGAGGTTGATGAGATAGGGCTTCACCGCCTTGTAATGCTGGTAGAACTGGGCCATGTCGACGATCAGGTCGCGAATCACGCCGAGCCGCGGCAGCGGCCGGATGGTGATGGGCTCCTTGAGTCCTTCGAGGTCGGTGATGCAGGCCAGCACGTTGCTGCCGTTGACGTTGACGCCGTCGGAGCCGCACACGCCCTCCCGGCAGGAACGTCGGAAGGACAGGCTCTCGTCCAGGGTGTCCTTGATGGCGATGAGGGCGTCCAGCACCTTCTTGCCCTTGGCATCGAAGTCGAGCTCGTAATCCTGCATGCGCGGCGCCGAGCCGAGTTCGGGGTCGTAGCGGTAGATGCGGAATTTCATCAGGCTTCCTCTATTGCCATGGCCATCAATACGTCCTTTCCTTCGGCTGGAAGGTCTCGACGGTCAGGGGCTTGAGCCGCACCGGCTTGTAGTCGAGCTGGTCGTTCTGCCTGAAATAGAGCGTGTGGCGCAGCCAGTGGTCGTCGTCCCGCTGGGGATGGTCTTCCCGCGTGTGGGCGCCGCGGCTTTCCGTGCGCGCCAGGGCGGACACAAGGGTGGCGCGGGCAATGAGCAGGAGGTTTTCCAGTTCCAGAGCTTCCAGACGAGCGGTGTTGAACATCCGGCTACGGTCCGCCAGCGCCGCGTCCGGCAGGCGGGCCTGTACCTTGTCGAGGAGTTCCAGGCCTTCCTTGAGCAGCGCCTCGGTACGGTAGACGCCGCAGTGGTCCTGCATGATCTTCTGCATTTCCCCGCGCAGGCCGGCCACGGTTTCCGTGCCCTTGGGCTTCTCCCAGCGGGCCAGGCGGTGCAGGGCGAGGTTCAGCCTTTCCTCTGACACGCTGCGCGGGAAAGGATTCTCGCGCAGGTACTCGATGACATGCTGGCCGGCGGCGCGGCCGAACACCACCAGGTCGAGCAGGGAATTGCCGCCCAGGCGGTTGGCGCCATGCACCGAGACACAGGCGCACTCGCCCACGGCGTAGAGGCCGGGTACCGCCTCCTCGGGACCGGTGCGCACCGGCGAAACCACCTGACCGTGCAGGTTGGTGGGAATGCCGCCCATCATGTAGTGCGCCGTGGGCGTGACCGGAATGGGCGCATCGATGGGATCGACGCCGGCGAACTGCATGGACAGTTCGCGGATGCCCGGCAGCCGGGCCTTGATCTTTTCCGCGCCGAGCTTGCGGATGTCCAGGTGCACGTAGTCGCCATGCTCGCCGCAGCCGCGCCCGGCGCGAATTTCCTGGGCGATGGCTCGCGCCACCACGTCGCGCGAGGCCAGGTCCTTGGCGTTGGGCGCATAGTGGGGCATGAACGCCTCGCCGTCCTTGTTGTAGAGGATGCCGCCTTCGCCACGCACGCCTTCGGTAATCAGGCTGCCCACCTCGGGAATGCCGGTGGGATGGAACTGCCAGAACTCCATGTCCTCCAGGGGCAGGCCGGCGCGCAGCACCATGCCGAGGCCGTCGCCGGTGTTGATGTGGGCGTTGGTGGAATGGCGGAAAATGCGGCAGGCACCCCCCGTGGCCAGCAGTGTCGCACGGGCTTCGAAGAAGCTGGCTTCACCGGTTTCAATCTCCATGGCCACCACGCCGAGCACATAGCCTTCGTCGTCGCGGATCAGGTCAAGGGCGAAGAACTCCTCGAAGAACTGGGTGCGGGCGGCGATGTTGCGCTGGTACAGGGTGTGCAGCAGGGCGGTGCGGATGGCCTGTTCGCCGCCGTAGTTCTTGGACTGACCGCCGAAGGGGCGCTGGTAGATCTTGCCGTTGTCCAGGCGGGAGAACGGCAGGCCCATGTGCTCCAGTTCGTACACCGCCGGCAGGGCGTTGCGGCACATGAACTCGATGGCATCCTGGTCGCCCAGGTAGTCGGAACCCTTCACCGTGTCGTACATGTGCCAGTGCCAGTTGTCTTCGGAGACGTTGGCCAGGGCCGCGGTAATGCCGCCCTGGGCGGACACGGTATGCGAGCGGGTGGGAAAGACCTTGGACAGCAGGGCCACCTTCAGGTTGGCCTGGGACAGTTGCAGGGCGGCGCGCAGGCCGGCTCCCCCGCCGCCGACAATCACGGCATCAAACGTACGTTTCGGAATCCGGGTTTGAGTCACTTCACGCTCCACAGGATGTCCACGCTCCAGGCCAGGCAACCCAGGTACAGGATGCCGAAAGCCAGGTACAGGCCCAGGCGCAACACCAGGCAATGCACATAGTCGATGAAAATCTCGCGCAGGCCGATCCAGGCATGCACCAGCAGGGCGGTGACGAAAAGTAGCCCGCCCACCTTCATGTACATGGGCGCGAACAGTCCGCGCCAGGTCTCGTAGCCCATGGGGCCAGCGGCGAGCAGCAGCACGAGGAAGGCAACCAGAAAACCCGCCATGTACAGCGCGCTGGCGCGCTGCAGCAGCCACATGTCGAGGCCGCGATGGGCACCGCCGACGTGTCTCATGCGCCACCTCCGGACAGTGTCGACAGGCCGATCAGGCCGGTCAGGGCGATGGCCAAGGCCAGGCTGAACCAGGCGGTCTGACGGGCGCGATCCCTCCCCTCCCCCAGACCGAAGTCCAGGCCCAGATGGCGTAGACCGGCAAGGAAATGGTGCAGCAGCGCCCACAGCAGACCGAGGCCGATGAGCCAGCCGAGGCCGCCGGAGAAAAAGCCCGCCACCGCGGTGTAGTCGGCCGGCGAGCGCAGGGAGCGCCAGAGCAGGTAAAGCAGGATGGGAATCAGCAGGGAAAGGGCGGCGCCGCTGACGCGGTGCAGGATCGACACCACGCCGCCGATGGGCAAGCGGATGGCGAGCAGATTGAGGAAAAACGGTCGTTTGCGGTTCATCTGCCGGTTCATGTCTGATCCTCGCGTGCGACGCACCGGATCGCTCCGGGGCTTCACAATGGCGCAACATTTAACGCCTATTGCGACGCACAATCAACCGCAAAATAACCCCTGTTTATCGGGGTATAGAAAAAATGAGGCCTGTCCATGACCGCGCTCAAACTACTGAAAACCAGGGTTAAGAGCAGATAGAACAGGAAGATGCACAAAGTTCCTCATCCTTATCCGAGGAATCGCGCATCGATCTACAAGACGATTTCCCCGTGCCAGCCCAGGGGCGACAGCCCCCTGGCCAGGGCGCCGGCCTCCAGTGCCTTGAGGAAGGCGGCCGGACCGGCGGCATAGATGTCGATGTGGGAGAGATCCGGATGATGGGCGAGGATGCCTTCCGCCACCGTCGCCGCGCCTGGCTCGATGGAGAGGGCCTGATAGGTGAAGTTGTCGAGTGCGTCGGCCCAGGCCCGGCACAGGTTGTCCTGGTAATGCCCGGCTTCGCCAGCCACCCAGTAGAGATGCATGGAATCAGCGGTTTCCAGAGACATGGCGTGCTGCACGAGGCTCTTGATGGGGGCGAAGCTCTCTTCCCAGGCGACGAAGATCAGCGACCGGCGTGAATCAAGCTTCATGACGAACTGGCCGCGCGGCCCCAGCAGGCTGACGCCGTCTTCCTTGCGCAGGCCGTCGAACACCTTGCGGGAGAAACCTCGGTTGTCGCGACGCACGTGTACTTCGATGTGGCGGTCCTCGCAGGGACAACTGGCGACGTAGTACTCCCCCTCGGCGCCGTCCGCCGACAGGGTGACGTGCTGCCCAGCCAGGAAGCGCAGGCGCTTGCTGCGCGGCGCCGTGAGATGCAGGGCGGCGAGCTGGTCGTTGAGCAACTCCACCACCTTCACCTTGGTGGGGATTTCCTGTTCCGGGATGTCATCGGCACCGGCCACATGGGCCTCCAGCACGACGTCGGTGATGGGCGTGTAGGAGCACAGCAGAATGGCACCGTTCTCCTTTTCGACATCCTTGAGGACGAAGTCGTGGGGATGCACTTTCTTGACCTGGCCGGATAGCAGCCTGGCCTTGCACTCCCCGCAATTGCCGTTGCTGCAGCCGTAATCGAGGGGAATGCCGGCGCGCAGGGCGGCTTCCAGCAGGGTGTCGTTGCCCTCGACGAAGAATTCGTGGCCGGAGGGCTGCACGGTCACTTGCACGGACATGATGCGCATCACGCTTTCCTGGGCGAGCAGCGCCTCGGCCCGTTCGGCCTCGCTGGGGGCCGCTTCGAGCTCGCGCTTGAGCCAATGTTTGAGTCCGGCCACGGCATCCACGGTCGCCGCGCCCCCTGTTTCCGTCACGTCGTCGAGCTTGTCGCCGAGGAAGCGGAACACCTCGTCGTAATGCAGCAGCAGGCTTTTCGCGGCGGCGAATTCCTTGCCCAGCTCGTACAGCCGTTCCGCCAGCACCGCCTTGTCCGGCAGGGTGCGTTCGAACACCCGCTTGCCGAAGGCCTTGGCCTTGATCTCCTCCACCCGCTTGTATTCGCCGTCATCCTCCCATTGCACGCCGGGAAAGACGCGCAGCAGTTCATTCATGTCGACCATGCCGTCGAAGGTGGACAGTTCGCCGTCGTGGATCATGCGCTGGATCGCCGAGCGGGACTGCCCGACCAGGCGGGCGACACGGGAAACGGGGAGGTAATGGGCCATGGCCGGCATAATAGCCAGCGACATATCTCGCACAAAACAGCGACCGCGAATATTTGAAGATGCTGAATCTGGCCGTCCGTCCCTACCCGCAAGCCGCCTGCGAGACCCTCCGCCTGGCCGGCTTGTCGCCTTTGCTGGCGCGGCTCTATGCGGCGCGCGGCATCGACGCGGCGGATGCGCTGAAATACCGGCTTGGCGAACTCCTGCCCTACTCCGCGCTGAAGAATGCCGAGGCCGCGGCCTGCCGTCTGGCGGACGCCATCGCCGGCGGCGAAAAGCTGCGGGTGGTGGCCGACTACGACGCTGATGGCGCCACCGCCTGTGCCGTCGCCCTGGCCGGTCTCTCCGCCCTGGGGGCCAGGGTGGACTACCTGGTACCCAACCGCTTCGAGTACGGCTACGGCTTGTCGCCGGAAATCGCCCGTCTGGCCGCCGAGGGCACCCCCGACCTGCTCATCACCGTCGACAACGGCATCGCCGCGAATGCGGGCGTGGAGGAGGCGCGGCGGCTGGGCATGGAAGTCCTGGTCACCGACCACCACCTGCCGGGCGAAAGCCTGCCGGACGCCCTCATCGTCAATCCCAACCAGCCCGGCTGTTCCTTTCCCAGCAAGCATCTGGCCGGCGTCGGCGTCATGTTCTACGTGCTCATGGCCCTGCGCGCCGAGCTGCGCCGGCGCGGCGCCTTCGCCGCCCGGCCCGAACCCAACCTGGCCGAGTTGCTCGATCTGGTGGCCCTGGGCACCGTCGCCGACGTGGTGCGGCTGGATGCCAACAACCGCCTGCTGGTTTCGCAGGGCCTGACCCGTATCCGCCAGGGCAAGGCCCGGCCTGGTATCCAGGCCCTGTTCGCGGTGGCGGGCAAACCCGTCCAGCGCGCCAGCGCCGAGGACCTGGGCTACAACATCGGACCGCGCCTCAACGCCGCCGGCCGGCTTTCCGACATGGGCCGGGGTATCGAATGCCTGGTCGCTGCCGACCGCGCCCATGCCTTCGCCCTGGCCGGAGAGCTGGACCAGCTCAACCGCGAACGGCGCGGCATCGAAGCCGAGATGCAGGATCAGGCCGTCGCCCTGCTGGATGGTATCGAAGTCGCCGACGGCGCCAGCCTGGTGCTCTACGACCCGGCCTGGCACCAGGGCGTGGTGGGCCTGCTCGCCTCCCGCCTGAAGGAACGCCACCACCGCCCCACCCTCATCTTCGCCGACGCCGGCGACGGCCTGCTGCGCGGCTCCGGCCGGGCGATTCCGGGGCTACACCTGCGTGATGCCCTCGACCTGGTGGATCGCCACCTGCCCGGTGTCATCCTCAAGTACGGCGGCCACGCTGCGGCCGCCGGCCTCACCTTGCGGCGGCAACACCTGGACGCCTTCACCAACACCTTCGAGGCCGTCGCCCGGGAAAGCCTGAGCGAGGCCGACCTGACCCGGACCATCGAAACCGACGGCGAACTCGCCGCCGAGGAGTTCACCCTGGAAAACGCCGAGGCCCTGCGCAACGCGGTCTGGGGCCAGGGCTTTCCCACCCCCTCCTTCAACGGCGAGTTCTCGGTGCAAAGTCAGCGGCTGGTGGGCGATAAGCACCTGAAACTGCGTCTGGCCGGCCCCGGTTTCAGCGCCGAGGCGATGTGCTTCTTCCAGGACACCCCCCTGCCGGAGCGGATTCAGGCGGTGTATCGGCTGGAGGTGAACGAGTGGAACGGCAACCGTTCCCTGCAACTCAATCTGGTCCATTGGGCCGCGGCGTAGCTTCGCTTTACATCGCCGTGGCAAGGACCTCCGAGCGAGACTACTTCACCATTCCCCATGCCTGCAGCCGGCTGTGGGCATGCTTGGCCTGGTTGCCCTGGCGGGTCATCTGCAGGTAGCGGTAATACTCGTCCGCGGCGCCGCGGCGGTTCTGCATCTGCTCCAGGGAGAAGCCCTTGAGGAAGGTGGTGTTGGGGTTGCCCGGCAGCAGGCGGTCGTATTCCTGGAAGGCGGACAGGGCCTTGTCGGGCTGCCTGAGTTGCAGGTAGCTGACACCGGTGAGCTGGCTGGCCTGGGCCTCGGTGGGATAGATCGCCTTGGCGCGGGCCAGGTAGGGCTGGGCTTCCTGGGGTTTCTTCATGGCCATCTGCGTCTTCGCCATCAGCACCAGGCCGGGGTAGTCGTCCGGGGCCAGGGTCAGGGCCTGGCGAAAATGCCCTTCGGCGGCCTCGAGCTTTTTCTGGTTGAGCATGGCCTCGCCCTTTTGCTGTTCGGCGATGGCCGGCCGCAAAGCCCGCACGCGCGCGGTGTGGTCCATGTAGCGCTCCTTCTGGCGCGGCTTGCCAGTGCTGTCCCGGTAGGCGGTTTGCAAAACCTGTTTTGTATTGGCCAACCGCTCCGAACTCATGGGATGTGTGGCGAACATGAGTTCCAGGGCGTTGGGCTTGGACTTGGACTGGCTGTTCAGCATGTCCATCAGGTCGACCATGCCTTCCGGGTTGTAGCCGGCCTTGTTCATGTACTCCAGCCCCAGGGCGTCGGCTTCGCGCTCGTTCTCCCGGCTGTAGTGGGCCAGCAGGGCGCCGCCGCCGACGCTGCCGATGAGCTGGGCCAGTTCGCCGTACTGGGGCTTTTTTGACGCCGCGGCGACGGTCGCGGTGGCGGCGACGATCTCCAGCAGCGTGCCCTGGGCCTGGCGCTCGGCGAAATGGCGCGCGTTGACGTGGCCGATCTCGTGGCCCATGAGGGCGGCCAGCTCATCCTCGCTTTCCACTTCCAGCAGGATGCCGCGGGTTGCGGCGATGGTGCCGCCGGGGAAGGCGTAGGCGTTGACGTAGTTGGCGTTGACGGCCTGGAAGCGGTACGGCATGTCCGGTCGATGGGAGCGGCCGGACATGCGGTTGCCCACCCCCGCCACGTACTGGTTGAGCGCGGCGTCCTGGCTGACGCCGTAGTCCTCGGAGAACTGGTGCGGCGAATGTTGCTTGTCGAGGGCGATCTCCTGCTCCTTGCCCATCATCACCATGGTCTTCTTGCCGGTGACCGGATCGGTGGCGCAGCCGGTCAGCCAGATGGAGGCGCCGAGGCCGGGCAATGTCCAGATAAAATCACGTCTGTTCATAATGTTACCTATGTTTTTTAAAGTGCATTAAAAAGAATTCTCGGGCGGCTCCATCCGCCCGCATGGGGGGCACGGCCAAACACTTGGCCGACCCGATATGCAATCGGAAATTCTTTTGCCGCCCATGATGCCCACAGCGTCCGGAAAATCTCAACGCGGCAGGCCGAAAACCAATGCCTACATCACATCACGGCACGATTTTCCTTGTCTGTGACGATCGGCACGGCGTCGAGCACTGGAACGCATGCCGACCGTCTCGGGTGAGTACGCGGACCGAGAGCTCCAAGGATCATTGCCTATACTCCGGATATCTCCATCCGGAGAGGGGTGGAGTATCCCGCAAAGGGGGAAACGATGGATCTGGGCGGCAAGCTCAAGAAGATCGCGGCGCGTGGGCTGTCGCTGGCCTTCGCCGGCCTGCTGGCCGCCCCCGCCTGGCCCGATAGCCAGCCCCTAAGCACGCCGGACGCCACCTATGTGGCCCTGGAAAAGGCCATCCGCGAGACGCCCATCGAGGCCATGAACGAGGCCTGGATCATCGATAGCATATACAAGGCCGCCCCCGAACCCCAGAAGTACCTCAAGCTGATCCTGGGCGCCCCCGATCTGGCCGACAAGAACCAACGCATGGCCCGTCTGCGTCAGGCCTACGACCTGCGCTTCTGGTTCGACCAGGCCAAAACCCGGGGCTGGATGATCGAGCTGACCAACCAGGGAAAGGCCAACGGCCATCGCAGCGACCACGACCAGACAGGCTGGATCATCGCCGGCCCCGCCGCCAACAAGCCGAAGAACTTCGCCGAGGTCCAGCGCCAGTGGGAGGCCTACCACGAGGGCAAGGGGGTGAAGCCCGCGCAGCCGGACATGAGCCTGTTCAACGGCGACCAGTTCCTGCCGGACCCCAAGAACGCCCGCCTGGGCAGCGACGAGTTCGTCACCCGCATGGCCGGCATCGTGCTGGAGTTGCGCGCCGACAAGGAAGCCTACTACGTACCCGGCGCCAACAAGGAGCAGGTGCACCGCCGCGCACTGGCCGAAGGCAAGACCCTGCACATCGCCTGGGACCACTTGCTCGACATGCCGGTGCTGAACGGCAAGCCCTTCGACATCGACGCCTTCATCGCCGGCAAGACCCACATTACCTATCTGCCCACCAGCGTCATCGCCGCCCGCTACCGGGGCGTGCATCCCGACGCGCCCTGGCGCATGGCCCTGGGCAACCTGGCGCAGAACCTGAACAACTTCCTCACGCACCTCACCGACCCCATCAGCCGGCAGAAATACGCCAACCGCATCCTCGACGCGGCCTTCGCGCCGCTGCTGGGGGTGACCTACGGGATCAAGCCGGACGGCCCCGACCAGGGCGCGGAACTGCTCAAGAAATACCGGGAACTGGCCCCGGCCGGGAAGCGCCACTTCATCCTGCAGATGTACGGCGACCAGACCTCGCCGGCGCGAGTCGATGAACTGGTCAGGCTGTTCGATCTTTCCGCCCGGATCGAGGCCGACAAGGTCGACGGCAGCGCCCCTTACGACGCCGCCCGCTATTACAAGGATTTCCTGCCCGAGGCCGAAGCCAGCCTGCGGGCGCGCAAGCCCGATCTCTCCGGTGAGGAGTTGCGCAAGCGCAGCGTGGAGGAAGCGGAGCGCATCTTTATCCAGAAACAGCTCCAGGCCTATGCCGAGGGTGCCAGCCAGGTCCTCAGCCATGCGGTCATGATGGATTTCGACCAGGACAGTGGCCTCGTCAACCGCCGCCGCTTCGTGGGCAGCGCGGCGGAATACGAGGAAGTGGTGAAGCGCCAGGCCGAGCGCCAGGTGGAAATCGCCCTGCTGTTCGAGGTGGTGGAACGCATTGACGACGATAGCCTGCGCCGCGACCTGCGCGGCAGGCTGGTGGACGCCTCGGGCAACGTACCCGGGCTGCGCCGGATGTTCATACAGTTCTCCGAACTCGCCCAGGCCGGGCGCGAGGCAGTGGACGACTGGCTGGCCGAATCCTCCCGCAAGGGCCGCATTGTCGATCCGACGACCTTCTACAAGCGGGTCGGCGACAAGGTGGAACGCATCGTCGGTCCCCTGGATGCTGCCGCCGCCAGGCAGCCGAGGGAAATCTCCCTCACCCGCACCCGGGCCATGGCCGCCGCCGCCGACGGTCCCGCCCCGGCGAGCCGCCGCGCCCAGTTCGTGGACGCCCTGAAGGCGTCCAAGGCCGGGGCCACCCAGTACGCCGGCGAATACTGGGACGATTTCGTGGACGGCCTGGACTTTTTCTTCGTCGCCGACAATGCCGTGAACCTGCTGCGCAGCTACGAGCGCAACTGCCTGGACGGCCGTCTCGCCCCCGCGGCCTGCGGCCAGCGCCTGGCCATCGACACCGCCAGCAACCTGCTGTGGAACCTGCCCCTCATCGAGAACTATGCCGGCATGGTGGGCGGCGTCATGGCCGTCAGCCAGGGCGATGCCGGCGGCTTCCTTTCCTTCACCGTGGCCCTGGCGCCCAGGTTGGGCGTGGGCGCCGGCGTGCTGCCCATCTACACGGTCTACGGCCTGGCCTCCGGAGTGTACGAAGTCACCTACAGCTATGTGGTGGAAACCCTCGACAACGACCTGGTGGAGCAGGCCCTCAAGTCACTGCCGGAAAGCGGCAAGCGCGCCCAGCGGTGTGGCGACGCCAGCACCTTCCGGGCGGACACGCCCGAGTTTCCGCTCTTCGCGGGCCCCGGCGGCATTGCCACCGACGCGGACAAGTGGGACGCCGCCACGCGCATGGGGGTGGCCCGGGCCCAGTTCGGCCCCGCCGCCGACCAGGCCCTCCTGGCCCGGGGCCTGAAGCCCGGCAACGCCGCCTGGGATACGGCCCGGGAAGCGGAACTGCGCCGGTTCGCCTGCGAGCTGCCCTACCACCAGCGCATGGCCCGGCTCTACCCCCACCTGAAGGGCGATCTGCAACGCTACATCGATGACGCCGGCCGTCGGGGCAAGGACATGGACGACATGAGCTTCCCGGTCATGGACAGCTGCGTGGGGCGGGAGAACAAGGCCCGGGACGACGCCCGCAAGGCCGCCGAGGCCCGGGGCAAGGCGGCCCTGGAAGACTGGCAGCGGGAAGAGGCGGAGAAACCCTCCCCCATCGCCCTATGCCTGCCCAAGGGGGTGGAGGCGGCCAGCGCCGTGCTGCGACCCTTCATGACCAAGCAGGTGCATGACTGGCTGGGACGCCAGCCCACGGGCTACCAGGACGAGTTTTCCACCACCGTGGAACGGACCACGGAAGGCAACCGCATCATGAATGACCTGCGCCGCCTGGGCAGCTTCCTGGGCCTCGCCGACGCCACGCCAACCCGCAGCAAGCTGATGGACCGGCTCACCGACGCCATGACCCGGGAATACGTGCTGAGCCATTACAACCACGAGAGGCGCGAGGAGCAGAACCGGGAACTGGCCCGGCAGTTTGCCGGCCTGGCCGCCCGGGTGGCCGCCGCCGAACGCCTGCTGCGGGCCATTGGCGCGGGCGAGAACGACCTGGGCAAGGACTTCGTCCAGGCCACGGCCCGGGCCGCCGCCGACCTCTACACCAAGCCGCCGCCGGAGATCCGCCCCACCCTCAAGCTGCGCCTGCCCGCCACCCCGGTGCGCCTGGGCGAGGAATACATGCTGAGCGCCGGCGTACGGGGCGAATACGCCCCCGGCGACGATGCCGCCCCGGCCAACGATTGGAAGATCGACTACAGCGTCACCCTGCTGCCGGACGTGAAAGAAGAGACACCACCCGGCCTGGTGGTCACCCCCGCGCTGGCCAAGCTCCTGCAGGTGAAGGGCAACGCGGTCTACACCCTGCGCGCCAGAGTGGTGGCGCGGCTGAAGGACCAGGGCGGCGCCGGCCGGGTCCTGGCCGAGGACAAGGGCGAGCTGGTCTTCTTCGACGTGCGCGTCAAGCCCGTCAAGGCCGAGCAGCCGCAACAGACCACCACACCGGCGACCACCCCAGACCTCACGGACATCCTGGACGGCATGCGCCAGTCCGAAACGGATGCCACCGCCGCGGCCCGGGAGGCCCGGCAGCGCTGTGAAGACGCCGGCCGGCAGGTCAAGCAGACGGACGCCGATCTCCAGGCCCTCACCAACACCATCAACGAGTTGGGCCAGGGCACGAGCAAACTCCAGGCCTGGCTAGACCAGACCAAGGCCGCCGCCGGGACGGCGGAGCGCCTGTCCCGCCAGGCCTATGCGGCGAGCGAGGCCGTGGGCCAGGCACGCAAGCAGGCCGACTTCGCCGCCGCAGCCGCCTGCGACGGCGTCCCCCAGGTGCAGGCGGCGACCACCGAAGAGGAGCGCCGCCAGGCCCTGCAAGGCATCGTGGCCGCCGTGCAGCGCTGCAATGGCGAACTGGATGCCGTGCGCAAGGCCGAGCAGGCCGCCAAGCAGGCAGCTGCGGATTGCGACCAGGCCCACCAGAGCCTACCGCCCCCGCCCCTGCCCGCCGCCGGCGACGACACGCCGCGCAAGAAAGTGGACGCGGCCCAAGACAAGCTGAACATCCGCCTCGGCGGCGTGCACAACGCCCAGAACCAGGCCAGGGACGGGATCGTCCGGGCCGGCCAGTCCCGGGACAAGGCGGGACGATTGGCCGACGAAGGCCGCAAGCGTCTTGAGCCCGTGAAGGAAAGCAAGGACAGCCGCAAGCTGCTGGCCCAGATGGACGACATCCTGCGCCGCATGGACCAGGTGCGCCGTGGCGTCGAGGGCTGCCCCGATGCAGTCACCGATGCCCTGACCCGGGCCGAGGCCGCCGCCCGGGCCGCCGCCGAACGGGCGCAAAAGGCCGAGGACCAGGCCGGCAGGATGGAACGGGCCGTGACGGAGAGCCGGGACCTGAAGGCCGCTGAAGCCTCCTGCAAGTCGGCCCGGGCCTCCGCCGACACCGCCGCCCTGCTGGCCGAATCGGCCCGGGTGATGTGCCAGGACGCCGCCACCTGCCAGGCCATCGCCGAGGCCCTGGCGCGCCAGCCCCTAGT
>VIKE01000026.1 GCA_008080565.1 Rhodocyclaceae bacterium
CCTCGCCAACCCGGATGACATCTACGTCTCCCCGTCGCAAGTCCGCCGGTTCAACCTGCGCACCGGTGACACCGTCGAAGGCGAAATTCGTACGCCGAAGGATGGCGAACGCTACGTCGCACTGACCAAGCTCGACCGCATCAACGGATTCCCGCCGGAAGCCAACAAAAACAAAATCATGTTCGAGAACCTGACGCCGCTGCATCCGACGCGTCACTTGAAACTCGAACGCGACATCAAGTCGGAAGAAAACATTACCAGCCGGGTCATCGACATGGTCGCGCCGATCGGCTGCGGCCAGCGCGGCCTGCTAGTCGCACCGCCGAAGACTGGCAAGACAGTAATGCTGCAGAACATCGCCCACGCCATCACCGCCAACCATCCGGAAGTGACCCTCATTGTCCTGCTCATTGACGAGCGCCCGGAAGAAGTCACCGAAATGACCCGCACCGTCAAGGGTGAGGTCGTTGCCTCGACTTTCGACGAACCGGCCACCCGCCACGTCGCGGTTGCCGAGATGGTCATCGAAAAAGCCAAGCGCTTGGTCGAACACAAGAAGGATGTCGTCATCCTGCTCGACTCCATCACCCGTCTCGCCCGCGCCTACAACACCGTTCAGCCTGCTTCCGGCAAGGTGCTGACCGGTGGCGTCGACGCCAACGCCCTGCAGAAGCCGAAGCGCTTCTTCGGCGCTGCGCGCAACATCGAGGAAGGCGGCTCGCTGACCATCCTGGCCACGGCCCTGATTGATACCGGCTCGCGTATGGACGAGGTCATTTACGAAGAATTCAAGGGCACCGGCAACTCGGAAATCCACCTCGACCGCCGCATGGCCGAGAAGCGGATGTACCCGGCAGTGAACGTCAACCGCTCCGGCACCCGCCGCGAAGAATTGCTGCTCAAACCCGACGTGCTGCAGAAAATGTGGGTTCTGCGCAAGCTTTGCTACCCGATGGACGATCTCGAAGCGATGGAATTCCTGCTCGACAAGGTCAAATCGACCAAGGGCAATCAGGAGTTTTTTGACGCCATGCGTCGCGGCTAATATATATATTGCAAGCCGGTAACTATTCAACGATAATGACTGGCTTACTAGATCGGCCACATCCGCCGGTCGCTTGACTTAAGGACTAAAGATGAAAGCCAATATCCATCCGGATTACAACGAGATTCAGGTGACCTGCTCCTGTGGCAGCACCTTCACGACCAAGTCGACCATGAAGAAGGCGCTTCACGTCGAAGTTTGCTCGCTCTGCCACCCGTTCTATACCGGCAAGCAAAAGATCGTCGACACCGCCGGCCGTGTCGAACGCTTCAACCAGAAATTCGGCGCGATGCGCGGCAAGGCTGCTGCCTGATCTGCCCGAATTACGGTATAAAAGGCAGCCTTATGGCTGCCTTTTTCATTTCTGGCTGACATGTCTGATCCCCTCTCCATGATTCGCGATACGCTGCGTCGCGGCATTCGCCTGCCTCCCGCCGGCTGGGTACTCGCCGCGATCCTGGCATTCTACGTGTTGGCCGGACTGTTCGGCCGCGATCCGTGGAAGGGTGAGGACGCGATCCACATCGGCGCCGCCTGGCACATGCTGAACTTTGGCGACTGGCTATCGCCCGACCTGGCTGGCCGCCCTTTCCACGAACCACCGCTCTATTACTGGAGCGCTGCCCTGACCGGCAAGCTGTTCGGCTGGCTGCTGCCGCTGCACGAAGCGATGCGCCTGGCCAGCGGCATTTGGGTTGCGCTGGCACTGATGGGGCTCTACTACGCCGGTCGCGAGTTATACGGCGAAGAAAGCGCAGCAGCCAGCCCGCTACTGCTTGCCGGCTGCGCCGGCCTACTTTTCCACGCCCACGATGCGCAGCCGATGTTGATCGCACTTGCCGCCTACGCGGGAGGCCTTGGCGCGCTCGCCACGATTGGCCGAAAACCACGCTTGACCGGCATTTTCTACGGCCTGGCAGTAGCCGGCTGCCTGCTTGGTACCGGCATCGCGCCGACATTGCCGCTTCTGGCCATCGCCCCCATCGCCTGGTGGCTGTCTCCGGATCGCCCGAAAGCCCTGCACACCCTGCTCATCGGCCTTGCCCTGGCCACTGTCCTGATTCTGCCGTGGCCACTGCTGCTGCTCAATCTGGAGCCGAGCCGCTTCCACGGTTGGTTGGCTACCGAACTGGCGCCGCTCAAAACACCTTTTTCGCTCGCTGGCGGCGGCCGCTTTCTTGCCATGGTGCCTTGGTTCGCTTTCCCTGCCCTGCCGCTCGCCGGATGGACGCTGTGGATCAGGCGCAAGAACCTCAAGTCAGCCGAGCAGTTGCTGCCCCTTGCATTTTTCCTGATTACCTTGTTGTTGCTGGCCTGGGCCTACCGCCCACGGCAAATTCCCGCATTGCTGCTGTTGCCACCGCTGGCACTTCTCGCCACGCCCGGTGCCTTGGCCTTGCGCCGCGGTTCGGCCAATGCCTTCGACTGGTTTGCGATGTCGACCTTCAGTGTCTTTGTCGGCATCGTCTGGCTGGGCTGGTCGGCGATGGTTCTCGGCTGGCCGGGACAGATGGCCAAGCGGGCCCTGGTGCTGCGCCCGGGCTTCACCGGACACTTCGATCTGCTGGCGCTGGTTATCGGCTTGGCGGCAACGGCCTGGTGGATCTGGCTGATCATCACAGCCCCGCGCTCTCCCTACCGCAGCCTGACCCATTGGACCCTGGGCTGCACGACGCTCTGGTTGCTGGCGACGACGCTGATCATGCCATGGTTCGATTTCAACAAGTCCTATCGCCCGGTCGCCCAAGCCATAGCCCAGGCATTGCCGGCCGATCATGGCTGCCTGGCCGAGCGCAAACTGAATGAAACCCAGCTCGCTTCGCTGTCCTATTTCGTCGGCATCGAACCGTCGGCCGAAGAGTCAAAGGCTGGACAGGCATGCAACTGGTTGCTGGTCGTTGGCGACACCCGCCGTGAGCTATCAGCGCCAAATGGCCAGTGGACCAAGGTCTGGGAAGGCAACCGCCCCGGCGATCGCAAGGAAACCTTCCGTCTTTTCCGGCGCTGACGACAGCGCCGAAAAAACGATTACCCCTTCAGGAAGTGCTCGCGGTAATACTTCATTTCGTCGATGGACTCGTAAATATCGGCCAGCGCCGTGTGCTTGCTCTTTTTCTTGAAGCCCTTGTAGATTTCCGGCTGCCAGCGCTTGCACAGTTCCTTGAGGGTGCTGACATCGAGATTCCGGTAGTGAAAGAAGGCTTCCAGCGTCGGCATGTAGCGGGCCATGAAACGGCGATCCTGGCCGATCGAGTTGCCGCACATCGGCGAGTGACCGGCCAGCGAATATTTCTTCAGAAATTCCAGCGCCTCGGCCTCGACTTCAGCCTCATTCATCGTCGACGCCTTGACCTTGTCGATAAGACCGGAACGTCCGTGGGTTTTCTGGTTCCAATCATCCATGCCGGCCAGAACTTCATCGCTCTGATGGACAACCCAGGCAGGCGATTCGGCGACCATTTCGAGCTCCGAATTGGTGACGACCATGGCCATTTCGATGATGCGGTCGCCATCCGGGTTCAGACCGGTCATTTCCATGTCCAGCCAGACGAGGTTGTTTGCAGTGCCTGCCATATAATTGCCCGAATCCTTGAAAACCGCGATTTTCGCACAGCTTTGGTCCCCCATCCGTGACACCTGACTTCACTTTCATTTTTCTGCTTTTTTTCGGGTTGACCGTGGCAGTCCGCCTCTGGCTCAAGCTGCGTCACATCCGCTTCGTCGCCACCCATCGCAATGCCGTGCCGGCTGATTTCGCCGAACGGATTGCCCTGCCGGCGCATCAAAAAGCGGCTGATTACACCGTCGACCGCAGCAAGACGGCCATTGTCGGCACGCTGATCGAGGCCGCGGTGCTTCTGGCCTTCACCCTCGGTGGCGGCCTCGCTGCCCTGCACGATTTCTGGTCACTCCGCCTGGACGGCCTCTCCTACGGCCTGGCGATGATCTTCAGTGTCATGATCATTTCCGGCCTGATCGACCTGCCGCTCTCGCTGTATAGCCAATTCGTCATCGAAGAACGGCACGGCTTCAACCGAATGACCCTCGGCCTGTTCGTTACCGACCTGCTCAAGCAAACCCTTCTCGGTATCGCCATCGGTGCCCCGGTCATCGCTGCCGTTCTCTGGCTGATGGGTGCCATGGGCCAATACTGGTGGCTTTACGTCTGGCTGTTCTGGAGCGGCTTCAACCTGCTCATCATGTTCGTTTACCCGACCTGGATCGCGCCGCTCTTCAACAAGTTCTCACCGCTCGAAGACGGCGAAATGAAATCACGCATCGAAGCCCTGCTCACCCGTTGCGGCTTCCGCTCATCCGGCCTTTTCGTCATGGATGGTTCGAAGCGTTCTAGCCACGGCAACGCCTATTTCACGGGCTTTGGCAACACCAAACGCATCGTCTTTTTCGACACCCTGCTCTCGCGCCTCGAACCGCCCGAGGTCGAAGCCGTGCTGGCCCACGAACTTGGCCATTTCCGCAAAAAACACGTCGTCAAGCGCATGGTCCTGATGTTCGCCGGCTCGCTCGGCTTCCTCTGGCTGCTTGGCCAACTGATCGACGCCCCGTGGTTCTACGCCGGGCTGGGCGTGCCAGCGCAAAGCACGACGCTGGCGCTCATCCTCTTCTTCCTGGTCATGCCGGTTTTCACATTTCCGCTCACTCCGCTCATGAGTCAGTTGTCCCGTCGCCACGAATTCGAAGCCGATGCCTACGCCGCTCAACATGCCGCCGCCAGCGACCTCATCCGCGCCCTGGTCAAGCTCTATCAGGACAACGCTTCAACCCTGACCCCCGACCCGTTACACTCGCTGTTCCACGATTCCCACCCGCCGGCAGCGCAGCGCATCGCGCACCTGCAAATTCAGGAGAAACCCGCATGAAAACAGTCAACGCACTGCTTGCCAGCTCCCTGATCTCCTTGCCGGTACTGGCCGCCGAGCCATGGGGCAATGCCGATCCGAAAGTCGGCAAGGAACACCATGACAAGGCCTGCGTCGCCTGCCATGTCCGCCTCTACGGCGGCGATGGCAGCAAGATGTACACCCGTGATGGTCGCTTGCTGTCGACCCAGCTCGATGTCCTGCAACGCGTCGCCACCTGCAACTCGCAGGTCAAGGCCGGCTGGTTCCCGGAAGAAGAAGCCGAAGTCGCCGCCTACCTGAACCAGCAGTATTACCACTTCAAGGACTAAGGCTTGTTCTCAATATCCAGCAGGACCGCACTCAGCGTGAATACGCGCTGATGGAAGGCCGCGTCATTGCCGCACACGGCCGCCAGTACGTCGTCGAACTGGCCGACGGATCGCGACTGCCCTGTTTCCCGCGCGGCAAGAAAAGCGATGTCGCCTGCGGTGATCGCGTCGATATCAAGCAGACCTCCGACGACCAGGGTGTCATCGAGGCGATCCAGCCGCGTTCCAGCCTGCTTTACCGCTCCAACGAAATCCGCCAGAAACTGATCGCCGCCAATGTCGATCAACTGGTCATCGTCGTCGCCACCGAACCGGCCTTTTCCGACGAACTGATTGCCCGCGCCCTGATAGCAGCCGAAAGCGAGGAAATCGAGCCACTCATCGTCCTCAACAAGTGCGACCTCGCCGACAAACTGCCAGCCGCCCGCCAACGTCTGGCGGTACTCTCCAGCCTGGGCTATCGCGTTCTGGAACTATCCGCCCTCGAACACGCCGAAGAGCTACGCCCCCACCTCGCCAACCAGACCAGCGTACTGGTCGGCCAATCCGGCATGGGCAAATCAACACTGGTCAATGCACTGATCCCCGAGGCACAGGCAGCCACCCGCGAAATTTCGCAAGCCCTCGACTCCGGCAAGCACACCACGACGCACGCCACGCTCTACCATCTGGATGCCGATAGCCATCTGATCGACTCACCTGGCCTGCAGGAATTCGGCCTTGGCCACCTCGAACGTCAGGAAATCGAACAGGCCTTCCCGGAGTTTCGCCCCTATCTCGGTCAATGCCGTTTCCGCGACTGCAACCACAACCGGGAACCGGATTGCGCCCTGATTGCTGCGGTCGACGCCGAAAAGATCGATAAAACGCGCTTTGCCACCTATCACCGTATCGTCGGAACGCAAAGGGCGATCTGACTAGACGACAAAAACCCTCCCGAGGCAACCGATGAGGGTTTGCCGCCATAGCATTTTCCCGGTCACAAGGTGATAATTCTGAGAAATTCGCCATGATCGGGCGACAGGAGACAAAAATGGGCGCCAACCCGCCGACCATTCTCATCGTAGACGACACCCCGGAGAATCTCAGCGTCCTCGGTGAGCTGTTGCAACCTGCCTATCGCGTCCGTGCCGCCAACTCCGGCCGACGCGCACTGCAGATCGCGCTCGGCAGCCCGACACCGGACCTCATCCTGCTCGACGTCATGATGCCGGAAATGGATGGCTACGATGTCCTCGCCGAATTACAGGCCACCCCCGCCACACGCAACATCCCGGTCATTTTTGTCACGGCCATGGATGGCACGGAGGACGAAGAACGTGGCCTCGACCACGGCGCGGTGGACTACATCACCAAGCCGATCCGGCCCAGCATTGTCCTCGCCCGCATCCGCACGCAACTCGAACTCAAACAGGCGCGCGACATCCTGAGCAACCAGAACAATTATCTGGAGGCCGAAGTCGCTCGCCGCATGGGCGAAAACCAGTTGATTCAGGAAGTCAGCATCCATGCGCTGGCCCGCCTGGCCGAGACCCGCGACCCGGAAACCGGCAAGCACCTTCGGCGAACTCAGGAGTATGTCCTGACCCTGGCCAAGGCACTGCGTGACAACCCGCGTTTCTCCGCCTATCTCGACGAACGGACCATCAACGCACTGGCCCAGTCCGCGCCGCTCCACGACATCGGCAAAGTCGGCATTCCCGACCACATCCTCCTCAAGCCGGGAAAACTGACACCGGAAGAGTGGGAAATCATGAAAACCCATGCCGAACTCGGCAGCAATGCCATTGCCCAAGCCGAAGCAGATGCCGACAAACCGGTCGAATTTCTTGCCATCGCCAAGCTGATCGCCCGCTCCCACCACGAAAAGTGGGATGGCAGCGGCTACCCGGATGGACTCATCGGCGACAGCATCCCGATTGCTGCCCGCCTGATGGCACTGGCCGATGTTTTCGATGCACTGACCTGCAAACGCGTCTACAAACCGGCATTCTCCTTTGACGACGCCTACCGCATCATCGTCGATGGCAAAGGAAACCATTTCGATCCAGACATCGTCGACGCCTTCGTTCGGGAATACGCCACTTTCATGACCATCGCCAAGACCTACGCCGAGTAGACAATGCCGCGCGTCCGTCACCGCAGCCAGCAAAAAGAACTACATCGGGCCATCGCCCAGGTAGTCCTGCCCTACGTTGCGCTGGCGGCACTGTGGATTCTGGTATCTGACCAACTTGTTGCCTACCTGATCACCGATGCAGACATGCGTATCACGGCAAGCATGTTGAAAGGCTGGTTTTTTATCGCCATAACGGCAAGTCTCCTGTCTGTGCTCCTTTACCGCCTGCTACGCGAGAACATGGCTCGCCGCGCAGCTGCCGAAGATGCCAAAGTCGGTCTCGAGCGCGAGCGCGGCCAGCTGCGCACCCTGTTCGACACCATGCCCGACCTCGTCTGGCTGAAGGATCCTGACGGGGTCTATCTCAGTTGCAACAAGCGCTTTGAGCAGTTCTTCGGGGCCGACGAAGCCAGCATCTGCGGAAAAACCGATTTCGATTTCGTTGATCCCGAACTGGCCCGATTTTTCCGGGCCAATGACCTCGCCGCGCTGCTCGCCAAGGGGCCATGCCGCAACGACGAGTGGGTCACCTTCGCCAGCGACGGCCATCGCGAACTGCTGCAGACAACCAAGGCACCGATTCACGACAGCACCGGGCATCTGATTGGCGTCCTTGGCATCAGCCGCGACATCACCCAGAACCATGAATTGCAGGAACGTTTTACTGTCGCCTTCAATGGCAGCCCGGCGGCCATTTCGCTAACCACACTGGAAAACGGCACATTTCTCGAGGTCAACCCGCGCTACCAGCAACTACTCGGCTGGCAGCGGGAGGAGCTGATCGGCAAGAGCGCACTCGATTTTCATTTATGGCCGAGTACCGAAGCCCGAATATCGTGGCGTAACCAACTACTGGAAACGGGCCTCCTCCAGGACTTTCAGACAGAGTGGCTGCGACGGGACGGGACGCCTGTCCAGATCAGCCTTTCCGCCGAAATTGTTCACCTTGGTGGCAACCCCTACATCCTTGCCTTCATCCTCGACATCTCCGAACGCAAGCGGGCCGCCGAGCAAATTGCCCAGTTGCAGGAGCGGCTGGCCATCGCTTTCCGCGCCGCCCCGGTCGCTGCCTGTATCACCCGCGCGGCCGATGGCAAAATGATTGATGTCAACGAACGCTTGCTCAGCGAATACAGCGCGACGCGCGAAGAACTGATCGGCAAGACGACTATCGAAGCCGGACTCTGGCAAGCCGAGGATCGGGCCAGAATGATTGAGATACTCAAACGCGACGGGTATGTCGTCGATTTCGACAGCATCGGCATTGGCCGCGACGGACGTCGGCGACGTATCAGCCTTTCCGCCGCCAAAATTGATATCAACGGCGAACCGCATCTCGTTGTCTACATCATCGACGTTTCCGAACGCAAGGCAGCAGAACAGGCACTGCGCGAACGTGAAGAAATCTTCCGCAGTATCGTCACCCAGGCCAACGATGGCATCTGCCTGATTGATCCCGAAACGCTGGGATTCATCGAAATCAACGATGCGGTCATTCATAACCTCGGCTATAGCCGGGCCGAATTCTCGGGGTTCAATCTTCTCGACCTGCAAGTAGATACGACCGAGGCTGAACTGCGTTCATTCATGTCCTGGGTCATCGCCCAAGGCAACGCCACCTTCGAGCGCCGGCACCGACGCCGCGATGGCAGCATCCAGATTGCCCGGGTCGCGGCAGCGGCCGTCCGGGTCGGCGAGGGCACCAAGGTTTCGGCCATCTGGCAGGACATCACGGAAGCCAAGCAAACTGCCAGCGAACTCGAGCAACATCGCGAGCACCTCAAGGAACTGGTTGTAGCCCGCACGGCCGAGCTCGAGGCTGCCAAGGACTCCGCCGAACAGGCCAACCGCGCGAAAAGCGACTTTCTGGCCAACATGAGCCACGAGATCCGGACGCCGATGAATGCCATTATCGGACTCACCCACCTTGCCGAGCATCACACGCAGGATGCCGAGCAACTCAGTCGCCTGAACAAAGTGGCCGACGCCGCCCACCACCTGCTGGCGATCATCAACCAGATCCTCGACATCTCGAAGATTGAGGCCGGAAAACTGGAGCTTACCCCGGTCGATTTTCTCCTCTCGCGGATCCTCGACAACACCAACGAACTGGTACTCGACCGACTGCAATCGCGCGGCCTGACATTCCACCAGGAGATCGACCCGGCCCTGCCGCCCGTGCTGCATGGCGATCCGCTACGAATTGGCCAGGTTCTGCTCAACTACCTGAGCAACGCAGTCAAATTCACGGAAAAGGGCAACATTTCCGTCGCCGTCAATCTGCTGTCTGCCGAGGCCGAACACCTGATTGTGCGCTTTGCCGTATCGGACACCGGGATCGGCATCCCCATCGAGCAACAAAGCCGTCTCTTCAACGCCTTTGAACAAGCCGACAACTCGACAACCCGCCGCTTTGGCGGCACCGGACTGGGCCTCGCCATTGCCCACCGACTAGCCCATCTGATGGGTGGCGAAGCCGGGCTGACCAGCATCCCCGGAGAGGGCAGTACTTTCTGGTTTACCGCCCGCCTGCAAGCCGGAACAACGGCCACCGACGTCTCCACCCCGCGCCTCTCGGCCAACGAAGCGGAACAGTTGATCAGCAACGAATACCCCCACGCCCGCATCCTGCTGGCCGAAGACAATCCGATCAATCAGGAAGTGGCGCTCGATCTGCTGCGTGGCATCGGCCTGCAGGCCGATCTCGCGGTCAACGGGGAAAAAGCCGTAAAAATGGCCGCCGAAACGGCCTATGACCTGATCCTGATGGATATCCAGATGCCGGTCATGGATGGACTGACCGCCACCCGCCTCATAAGACAGAGCCCGGGCGGCCATCAGGTACCCATTCTGGCGATGACCGCCAACGCCTTCGGCGAGGATCGTCAGCGCTGCCTTGACGCCGGAATGAACGATCACGTCGCCAAACCGGTCAATCCTTCCACCCTCTACGCCACGCTGATCAGATGGCTGACACCGCCAGTGATCGCAACCAGCCCCCAAGAACTCCCGACGACACTGCAACCAGAACCAGCCCCGACCGAGGCAGGACAGGCTACCATCGCCGCCCTCGAAAAAGTCCCCGGCCTGGACAGTGCCTACGGCCTGAAATCGATGCGCGGCAAGCTACCCAGCTATTTGCGCCTGCTCGGCATTTTTGTCGACACCCATGGCGACGACCACGCGAAGATCAGCACTGCCCTGAGCAGCGGTGCCATTGACCAGGCTGAACAAATTTCCCATGGTCTCAAAGGCGTCTCCGGCACCCTTGGCCTCAAGGGCATCTACGATGCCGCCCGCGCCCTCAATGAGGCCTTGCGCGAACCCGCCGCGCCGCCGGTCATTGCCGACCACCTCGCCGCCCTTGCCGAGCGCATGCGGGAAACCTGCGGCCCGCTGTCCTCCATCATCGCGGCGAACCGAACGGATACCAAATGAGCGCCACCGCAACCACGCTCCTCGACATCATGACCACCAACGTGCGCAGCCTGCCGCCGCACGCGACGCTGCGCGAAGCAGCCCACCTCATGGCCCGGGAACATATTTCCAGCCTGCTGGTGATGGCCGATGGGCAAGCTCTCGGCATCATCACCGAAAGCAACATCCTGCGTACCCTGCATGAGCACCAGTCGGGTGACGTTCGCCTCGATGCCGTCATGTCGCACCCGCTGATCACCGCCCCGACCAATCTCGATCTAGCCAGCGCCCGCCGCCTGGTCGAAGACAATGGCATCCGCCATCTCGTCGTCGTCAATGCGTCGGGGCTGGTCTGCGGCATCGTCAGCGACACCGATTTCCGCCTGCGCCTGGGCACCGAGGCCTTCCGCCATCTGCAAACGCTGGAAGGCATCATGGACAGGAATATCCCGCATTTGCCGCCCGAAGCGACACTCGGCGAGGCCCTGGCCAGCATGATCGGCCATGCTGCGGACTACCTGATCGTCAGCGCGGAAGAAAAGCCACTCGGCATCATCACCGAACGCGACATCCCACGCCTGATCAGCACTTTCCAGGATCCCCACAGAGTCAGCCTGGGCCAGGCCATGAGCGCGCCCTTACGTAGCGTTCGTGTCGACGCGACGGTGACCACGGCGCTGGAAACGATGAACCACTTCCAGCTTCGGCACATGGTGGTTCTCGCCAACGACGGCCGGATACTAGGCGTCATCAGCCAACGCCGGCTGTTCGAGCAGTTGGCACTCGAACGGCTGGAAAATGTCATGCTGCAGGCCCAGCAGGAACGCGAACGGCTGCATCTCGAAACGCACCTGCGATTGGCCCTCGACGGCGCCGCTGCCGGCAGCTGGGAATACAGCCACAAAAGCAGCTACCTGATTGCCAGCGATGGCCTGCTGGCCATGCTCGGCCATACGCGAGCCGGCGCGCCCGAGACCAAGGCCGACTGGATGGCACAAATCCATCCCGACGACCGGCATCTGCTGGTTGCCACGGTCAACGACAAAAATCGCCCGAAAAATCATTCCCGAGTCCTTGAATACCGGATCCGGCACAGCGACGGACGTTGGTTATGGGTTGAGGATCGCAGTTGCGTCGTCGAACGCAACGCCGACGACAGCCCCAGCGTGACAACGGGCGTCGTCAATGACATCACTGAACGGCAGATTACCCGCCAACAGATTACCCGCCAGAACCGCGCCCTGCGCATGATGAGCAGTGTCGCCCAGTCGCTGGTTCGCCACAACGACGAAAAGCAGATGCTGGCAGATATTTGCTCCGTCCTGGTTGATATTGGCGGCTACCTGACGGCCTGGGTTGGCGACGCGGTTCAGGACGAAAGAAAGAGCATTGTTCCAACGGCCTGTTCCGGGCTTTGCGAATCATATGTCACCAACCTGAACGTCACCTGGGACGATACGCCCACCGGGCGCGGGCCAAGTGGCCGTGCCGTCCGCAGCGGCGTCCCTACAATCATCCGCAACATTGACAACGATGCTTCCTTCGAACCGTGGCGGCTAGCCGCCACCGCGCAGGGGTTTCATTCGTCGATTTCACTTCCGCTGCGGATTGATGGACAGGTGATCGGCGTCCTCAATCTCTATTCGGCATTGATCGACCCCTTCGACGACGAAGAAATCTCCCTGCTCTGCAACCTTGCCGGCGAACTCGGCCTTGGCCTGAGCATGCAGCGCTCGCGGCAGACGCTGGCGCAGAGCGAGGCGATGCTGCTGCAGGCGCAGCGCCTGGCACGCCTCGGCCATTTCACCTTCGACGCAGCGACCGATTGCCTGACGGGTTCGCCAACGCACAACGAAATATTCGGCATCGGGCCTGATGAACTGCTCAACACTGAGGACTGGCGGCGCCTGATTCATCCCGAAGACCGGGCGCGGATGAGTGATTATTCGCGGGACCATGTTTTCCGGGGTGGCCAGCCATTCGACAACGAATACCGGCTGATCCGCCGTAACGATGGTCAGGAACGCTGGATCCACACTGTCGGCCAGCTTGCCTACGGCGGCGATGGCCGGGTCAGCCGGCTGTTCGGCACGAGCCAGGACATCACCGAGCGCAAGCAATTCGAGCAGCGCCTGAGTCAGAGCGAGGCGGAACTGAAAGAGGCGCAGGGCGTTGCCCACCTCGGCAGCTGGACGCTGGACATCGTCAATGACAAGCTCAACTGGAGCGCCGAGGTCTACCAGATCTTCAAGCTTCAGCACGATCACCCGTTGCGACTGGCCGACTTCGTCGAACGCATCCACCCCGACGACCAAAAGCGCGTACTGACCGACTGGCAGGCCGCCCTGGCCGGCGCCAGCTACGACAGCGAACATCGCATTGTCGTGGCTGGCGAGTTGCGCTGGGTCCGTGAGCGGGCCAACATCCGTTTTGACCAGTCCGGTCAGGCAGTATTCGCCGTCGGCACGGTGCAGGATGTCACCGAGCGTCACCTCGCCGAGGAGCAATTGAGCAAGCTGTCGCTGGCCATCGAGCAAAGTCCGCACAGCATCGTCATCACCAATATTCGTGCCGAAATCGAGTACGTCAACGACACCTTCGTCAGCAATACCGGCTATGCCCGCGAAGAAGCGATTGGCGCCAACCCGAGCATGCTGCACTCAAACCATACGCCCAAAGAGACTTATATCGAGATGTGGGCCACGCTCGGCGAGGGAAAAACCTGGCGGGGCGAATTTATCAATCAGCGCAAGGATGGTTCAATCTTCACCGAATTCGCCATCATTTCACCGGTGCGCCAACGGGATGGACTGATTACCCACTATCTCGCCATCAAAGAAGACATTACCGAGAAAAAGCGTAACCAGTCCGAGCTGGAAAACTACCGCCACCATCTTGAAACGCTGGTTGCCGAGCGCACAGAGCAGCTGATCCAGGCCAAGGATGAAGCCGAATCGGCCAGCCGCGCCAAAAGCGCCTTTCTGGCCAACATCAGCCATGAAATCCGGACGCCGATGAATGCCATCATCGGCCTCACCCACATTGCCCAGCGCAGCGCCGGCAGCACCGAACAGCATGATCGGCTGGGCAAGGTCGCCGAGGCCGCGCATCATCTGATGGGCATCATCAACGATGTGCTCGACATCTCGAAAATCGAAGCCGGCAAGCTGCAGCTCGAACATACCGGCTTCTCGCTCAGCCATATCTGCGCCAATACTTGCGCGATGGTGGCCGACCGGGCTCAAACCAAGCATCTGCCGCTGCGTTGCGAGATCGACCCGGCCATGCCGGCGACCTTGCTCGGCGACCCGTTGCGCGTTCAGCAGATATTGCTCAATTTCCTGTCCAATGCCATCAAGTTCACCCACCATGGCACGATCCGCATCACGATGCGCTTGCTGGGTTGCGACAATGACCACGCGATGATCCGCTGCGAAGTTGCCGACACCGGTATCGGCATTTCTCCGGACGGCCTGGCCAAGCTTTTCCAGCCATTCGAGCAGGGCGACACGTCGACGACTCGCCGCTATGGCGGCACCGGCCTGGGCCTGGCGATCAGCCGCCGGCTGGCCGAAGCAATGCATGGCGAGATCGGCGTGAACAGCGAGCCGGGCACTGGGAGCACTTTCTGGTTCACGGCCCGGCTTGGCGTGGCATTGGAAAATGAGACAGCCCCCGAGGCTGGCGCTGCATTCTCCGCCGGCTACCGGCGTGGTGCGCACATCCTGCTGGCCGAGGACAACGCCATCAACGCCGAGGTTGCCAGCGAACTGCTCCACTGCGCCGGACTGAAAGTCGATCTGGCCGTCGATGGCAGCCAGGCCCTCAAGATGGCCCGCGGACGGCACTACGATCTCGTTCTGATGGACATGCAGATGCCGATCATGGATGGCCTTGAAGCGACCCGCCAGATTCGCTCCCTGCCGGGCTGGGGAAAAACCCCCATCCTGGCGATGACCGCCAATGCCTTTGACGAAGATCGCGACGTTTGCATGGCCGCAGGCATGAACGATCATGTCGCCAAGCCCGTCGCCCCGGATGTCCTTTTTGCCGCACTTACCCGCTGGCTGCCGATCAAGGCTGCCATCCCGATTCCGGCTGACGAACCGCCAGTTGTCCGCAATGAACTGGCCGACATCAGCGGACTGGACAGCCGCTTCGGCCTGCAGTCGGTGCGCGGCCGGATGGACAGCTATCTCCGACTGCTTGCCAAGTTCTCGGAAAACCACAGCGACGACTTTGTCCGCATCCGCAACAATCTGGCCGCCAGTAACCGCGACGAGGCGCGCCGCCTCGCCCACTCGCTGAAAGGCGTCTCGGCGACGCTTGGCGCCGTACTCATCAACAAGACCTCGGTCGCCCTTGAAACGGCCATCAAGGAAGGGCGTGACGCAACCGCCATCGAACCTCTCATCGAGGCCGCCGAGCAAGCCTACTCCTCATTGCGCGACCAATTGGCCACGGTCGCCCAACCCCAACATGTCGGCGAAGACGCGGGCGATGCGGCGGCAACCAGCGCCCTGCTCGAGCGCCTCCGTCGGGAGTTGCAACAAGGCGAGATGAGCGCTCAGGATCTGGTTCGGCACCAGACCACGACCTTGAAAAACATCCTAGGCAACAAGTTCCGGGCATTCGATGATTTCGTTTCGGTCTTCGATTTTGAAGGTGCGCTGGCCGTCCTCAACGAAACCACTTCGCCCGAGAATGCTGCTTAGGCCAGACTATCCAGCCAGCGACCGGCGCCCAGCCCGGCCGCCCGGCCGCTGGCCAGGCAGGCGGTGAGTAGATAGCCGCCGGTCGGCGCCTCCCAGTCGAGCATTTCGCCGGAGCAGAAGACGCCGGGCTGGCGGCGCAGCATGAGGTTTTCGTCCAGCCCTTCGAAAGTAACGCCACCAGCCGTGCTGATCGCTTCGTCGAGCGGCCGGGTCGCCGTCACCACCAGCGGCAAGCCCTTGATCGCTTCGGCCAGAGAACTCGCCTGATTCATCGTCTCGGCTTGGCAGAATTCACGGAGCAATCCGGCCTTGACGCCTTCGATGCCGGCATGCCGGCGCAGATGGTTGGCCAGCGAATCGCGGCCACGCGGCCGGGAGAGGTCGGCAGTCAGTTTTTCCAGGCTGCGGCCGGGCGCCAGATCGAGATACACGACGGCACTGCCGTCGCGGGCCAGGGCATCGCGCAAAGGCGCAGAGACGGCATAGATCAGCCCACCTTCGATACCCGTCGCCGTGATGTTGAATTCGCCCTTTTTTTCCGGATGACCGTGGCAACGTGCCGACACGGCCTTGACCGGGGCGCCGGCAAAACGCTCTCTGAAATAGGGACCCCACGCCACGTCGAAGCCGCAATTGGCCGGCTTGAGCGGCGCCACCTCGATGCCGCGGTCGGCCAGCACGGGTACCCAGGCGCCATCCGCACCGAGCTTGGCCCAGCTGCCGCCACCAAGGGCCAGAACGACCGCATCGGCCTCGACTGCGATCTCGCCGGCCGGCGTCGCAAAACGCAGGCTGCCATCGGCCGCCCAACCGAGCCAGCGATGCCGCACGTGAATCGCCACGCCCTGGCCGCGCAGGCGATGCAGCCAGGCGCGGAGCAGCGGCGCCGCTTTCATGTCGGTCGGAAAAACCCGGCCCGAGGTGCCGACGAAGGTGTCGATGCCGAGGCCATGAATCCACTCGCGCAGTTGCGTCGGCCCGAAAGCGTCGAGCAGCGGCGCGATGTGCCCGGCCCGTTCGCCATAGCGCCCGATAAAATCGGCCAGCGGCTCGGAATGGGTGATGTTCATGCCGCCCTTGCCGGCCATCAGGAACTTGCGGCCGACCGAGGGCATCGATTCGAAAATTTCGACTTTTTTCGGGTTGACCGTGGCATCCGCCGCGGCAAGCATTTCGGCCGCCATCAGCCCGGCCGGGCCGCCGCCGATGATGGCGACGCGCCGCATCACTTGTCGTCCGCGTCGGGTTCCGGCTCTTCCGGCGTTTCGGGCGGCTCATCGATCTCCGCCTCGAGTAGCTCGCCCGGAATGTCTTCCTCGTCGAGCGGAATCACCGTCACCGCCACATCCGGCTCGGTGCCGCCGCCGCCCAGAATGATGCCGCGCAGCGGCGAAATGTCGGAGAAATCGCGGCCGAAGGCCAGCGTAATGTGCTCGGTATTGGGCAGCAGATTGTTGGTCGGATCAAAATCCACCCAGTCATTGTCGCTACCGGGCGCATAGACCGAAACCCAGGCGTGCGAAGCATCGGCGCCGATCAGACGCGGTTTGCCGGGGGGCGGCCGGGTCAGCAGGTAGCCGCTGACATAGCGGGCCGCCAGGCCAAGCGCGCGCAGGCAGGCGATCATCAGGTGGGCAAAATCCTGGCAGACGCCGCGCTTGTTTTCGAGCACTTCGAGGACCGGTGTCGATACCGTGGTCGCCTCGGGATCGAAAGTGAATTCGCGGAAAATCTTGGCCATCAGCACCTTGGCGCCAACCAGGACCGGCGTGTCGGGCGGGAAGCAGTCGGCGGCGTAGTCGGCCAGCTCGTGCTTGACGCGCACGTGCGGGCTTTCGAACAGGAAGCGCGTGGCATCGAGGTCGGCCGGGATCGGATCGGTCGAATCGTAAGCCAGGCGGTCGCGGACTTCCTCCCAGGGCAACGATGCCTCGATATCCTTGGGCAGATGCGGCATGACGGCGACGGTCATGGCCGAACTGATGAACAGCTCGTCATGCGGCGTATGAAAGGCCATCCAGGTCACCGGATTGCCGAAGGCGTCGCGGCCGTCACGGCGCCAGGTCGGCACCGGCGTGATGTCGATGCGCTGCTCTTCGACCTGCTGCCAGTCGAGAATGCGCGGCGACAGGTGCAACTGCTGCTGCGACAGCGACACGTTGCTGCCGTAGTCGTAGCGGGTTTCGTGCAGGACGCGGTAGCGAACGGGTTCCATGATCAGACCGCCATCGTCTGCCGGCTGACATCGCCGACATGGGTGAAGTAGCGCATGCCGAGTGCCTCGGAGAGCTTGTTCGCGGCGCTATCGAGCGCCAGCAAGAGGTCGGCGAGTTCCTCACAGGCTGAATAATCGCGGGCGCTGTCGAACTGGATGTTTTCCAGACGATGCAGGTCAAAGGCTTCCAGAGCCGCCAGCGCAGCGGCCAGTCCGCTGCCAAAATCGTCGCCGAGCTCGCGCTGCATGCGCTCCAGGTAGTTGCCCAGGACGTTGGCCTGAAACACCACGCCGTGCGGGTTGCTCTCGTCGAAAACAAGCAGGTCGATGACCGGTAGCAGCTCCGGCTGACGCGAGTAACGCGAGCGGTAGGTGATGATCGAGTCGGACAGCTCAAGCAGCCATTCGAGCGAGCCCTGACTGCGCGCCGCCGGCATGCGCAGAAAATGGGCAACCATCAGCGACAGGAAGGAAAGCCGTTCGAGCCGCCGGCCGATGAACAGGAAGCGCCAGCCATCGTCACGCGTCATGTTGTCCATGGCGAAACCGGTCAGCGACGACGAGACGCCAAGCACGCGGTCGAGGAAGGCAATCGCCTCGGTCAGCGTCGGATGTGTCTTGAGTGCGGCCTGCTGGTCACGCTGCAGGCGGTTGAGCGAATGCCAGTGATCGAGCGAAAGGCGCTCGCGGACGTGCGTTGCCGACCACATCAGGGCGCGGATATTGCGGGCCAGACTGCCCGGCTGCTCGGGATCGTAGATCGCTTCGAGCAACTCGTGCTCGCCGCCCTCCTTGACCTCGCCGCTTTCCTTGAGTTTGTCCTCTTCCTCACCAAGCTTGGGCAACACACCCAGCCGCCGGGCCAGTTCCATCGCCGCGATGACGACCGGTGTTTTCTGGCCACCGCCGACAACGACGCGCGACAAGGCGACACGCAGCATGCGGGCGCTATCGTCGAAGCGCTCGGAATAGCGGCCGAGCCAGAACAGGTTCTCGACCACCCGCGAAGTCAGATTGGCGCCGGCCCGCACCAGATCGCGCACGCCAACCGACGGCTTGAGCAGCGAGAACTGGCTGACCGGGCCATTGGTCAGAACCCAGGCATCCTTCGAGGCGCCGCCGCGCTGCATCGAAATGATGCGGGTACCGGCCGCGGTCGTTACCCGGGCCAGACCACCCGGCATCACCGAATAACCGTCCGGCGTCGTCACCGCGTAGGCGCGCAGGCCGACCGGCCGAGCCAGCAGGCGACGTTCATGCGCCCGGCTCCAGGTTGGCGCCTGCGACAGATTGATCATCTCCTGGGCGACGTAGGCATGCGGTCGCGCTTCGATCCGGCGCAGCATCTCGGCGCGCGCCTCGCCCTTCAGTTCGTTACCGAAAACCGGCTCCATGTTCTGGGTCGGGTAGGCCGGCTTGATGACCAGATCGTCGAAATTTTCCTTGACGTAATCGAGGGCCGGTTTCTCGCCGCACCACCACGTCGCGACCGACGGCATGGCCAGCTTTTCGCCGAGCAGATGCCGGCAGATGGCGGGCAGAAAGCCCATCAGCGCGCCGGAAGCAAGCAGGCCGCTGCCCAGCGCATTGGCAATGACGACGCGTCCGGCCCGCGCCACGTTGAGCAGGCCGGGAATGCCCAGCGCCGACTCGCCGCGCAGTTCGAGCGGGTCGCAATAGGCATCGTCCTGACGGCGCAGGATGACGTGCACGCGCTTCAACCCACGCAGTGTTTTCAGATAAACCGTCTCGCCGCGCACCGTCAGGTCCTGCCCCTCGACCAGCGGGAAGCCCAGGTAACGGGCCAGGTAGGCGTGTTCGAAATAGGTTTCGTTGTACGGCCCGGGGGTGAGCAGGACCATGTGCGGCTGCTCGTCGCCCTCGACCGGGGCTAGCGCAGTCAGGCCATCGAGCTGGTCGCGGAAGAAGTCGGCGACGTGCTGGACGCGCAGGTCACGGAACATTTCCGGGAAAACACGCGAAACGATGAGCCGGTTTTCCAGCGCATAGCCCGCCCCCGACGGTGCCTGCGTGCGGTCGGCGATGACCCACCAGCGGCCATTCGGCGAACGCGCCAGATCGACGGCGTAATTGTGCAGCCAAATCCCGCCCGGCGGCTTGACGCCGCGGCACGGCCACAGGTAGCCGTGCTGGCCATAGACCAGCGCCGGCGGCAGCAGACCTTCGGCCAGCAGTGTCTGCTCGCCGTAGAGATCGTCCAGAATGGCGTTGAGCAGGGTAGCGCGCTGGGCCACGGCGGCGGACAACTCGGCCCACTCGTCGGGCGGAATGATCAGTGGCAGCGGATCGAGCGCCCACGGCCGGTCGGCTCCGTTCGGATCGGCGTAGACGTTGTAGGTGACGCCGTTTTCCTGGATGCGCTGCTCGGAGAAATCGAGGCGGCGCCGCATCTCCTCCGGCGTCACTGCATCGAGATGCGTCAGGAACTGCTTCCAGTGCGGACGAACTTCACCATCCGCAGCCAGCATTTCATCGTAGCGGCGGGGACTGTGGGGGTAGATTGCGAGGAGGGTGCGAGCCATTTAGTCTTTTTCTAGCGAAAACAGGCCGTTTCCGGCCTGTTTCCACGGTCAACCCGAATTTTTGATTAAAACCTGCGCAAGTCTAGCGTAAACGGGTGCTCGGCGCTGATCTCCGGCACCTTGACCTGCAGCTTGCCCGGGGTGTGGCCAAAGCGGAAGAAGCGGGCCAGACGGCGGCTCTCGGCCTCGAAGGCATTGACCGGGAAGGTGTCGAAACTGCGCCCGCCCGGATGCGCCACGTGGTACTGGCAACCGCCCAGCGAACGCTGCATCCAGGTATCGACGATGTCGAAAACCAGCGGCGCATGGACACCGATGGTCGGGTGCAGACAGGACGCCGGCTGCCAGGCGCGGTAACGCACGCCGGCAACGAATTCGCCGTTGATCCCGGTGTTCTGCAGGGGCACCGGAACGCCGTTGCAGGTCAGCACGTAACGGTCGGGCGCCATGCCCTTGATCCGCACCTGGACGCGTTCGACCGAGGAATCGACGTAGCGCACCGTGCCGCCACCGCCGCCCTCCTCGCCCATGACGTGCCATGGCTCGAGCGCGTGACGCAGCTCGAATTCCATGCCCTTGACGGCGAAGTCGCCGTATTTCGGGAAGCGGAACTCGAAGTGCGGGGCGAACCATTCGGCCTTGAACGGATAGCCGGCCTCGGCCATTTCCTGCATGACGTCCTTGAAGTCCTGGTCGGCGTAGAACGGCAGCATGAAGCGATCGTGCAACTCGGTGCCCCAGCGGGCCAGACGGGCCGGCTCGTAGGGGGTCTCCCAGAAGCGGGCGATCATGGCGCGGAGCAGCAGTTGCTGGGCCAGCGACATGCGGGCGTGCGGCGGCATTTCGAAGGCACGCAGTTCGAGCAGGCCAAGGCGACCGGTCGGGCCGTCCGGCGAGTAGAGCTTGTCGATGCAGAACTCGGAACGGTGCGTGTTACCGGTGACATCGGTAAGCAGGTTGCGCAGGATGCGGTCGATCAGCCACGGCGGGACGACGCCGCCCGGCTGCGGAATCTGCTTGAAGGCGATTTCGAGCTCGTAGAGGCTGTCGTTGCGCGCTTCATCGACGCGCGGTGCCTGGCTGGTCGGGCCGATGAACAGGCCGGAGAACAGGTAGGACAGGCTCGGATGGTTGTGCCAGTAGGCGACCAGACTCTTGAGCAGATCCGGCCGACGGAGGAAGGGCGAATCGTTCGGCGTCGCACCGCCGAGGACAAAGTGGTTGCCGCCACCGGTGCCGGTGTGGCGACCATCGACCATGAACTTTTCAGTGGTCAGGCGCGAGTAGTAGGCCGACTCGTAGAGGTGGGTGGTCTGGTCGACCAGTTGGTCCCACGACTTGGCCGGGTGGATGTTGACTTCGATGACGCCGGGGTCGGGCGTGACGCGGAAATGCGTCAGGCGCGGATCGGACGGCGGCTCGTAGCCTTCCATGATGACCGGCATGGACATTTCTTCGGCCGTCGCTTCGACGGCGGCGACGATTTCGAGATAGTCGTCAAGCTTCTCGGTCGGCGGCATGAAGACGTAAAGACGGCCGTCGCGCGGCTCGGCGCACATCGCCAGGCGGGTGATCCAGCCAGCCGACTCCTTGAAGCGCGGCATCGTCTCGGTCGGTTTTTCCCACGGCCGGACCTTGCCGTCGCCGGTCGCCGCGGCGGCCCCAGCAGAACCAGCACCGGAGCTGCCCGAGCGGCTCTGCATCTGCGGCTCACGGGCGCCGGTTTCGCCGCTCACGCGGTTACGCAGGGCGGCATAGCTGGCCAGCGGATCGGTCGCCGTTTCGGCATCCGGCACATTGACGTAGGGGTAGTCGCTCGTTGCCGTCCACGGCTGCGAGTCGTACGGCAGGCGGTAGCCCATGGCCGAATCGCCAGGGAACAGGTAACAGCGCTCGGCACGCAGGAACCACGGGCCGGTCTGCCACTGGTTCCAGACATTCTTCATGATCGGCAGGACGTGGCCGACGGTATAGGTCATGCCCTGGGTGAACACCTTCATCAGGCGCTCGCGCTCCATGGCGTCATCGACACGCGAATCAAAAGGATCGACGTTGCCCGGCAGGCGGCGCTCGCGCCACATGTAGTAATAAACGTCCTCGAAGGCCGGAAAGACGTAGTCGGAGGTCATGCCGAGGCGTTCGGCGACGCGCTTCAGGAAGCGCTGGGCGTGTTCGGCCGTGGCGCCGTAATCGACGCTTTCGTTGGCGTACAGCTCAGGGGCATTCCAGATCGGCTCGCCGTCCTTGCGCCAGAAGCAGTTCAGGCTCCAGCGCGGGAGCTGTTCGCCGGGATACCACTTGCCCTGGCCGAAGTGCATGAGACCGTTCGGGGCGTATTTGCTGCGCAGGCGATGGAAGATGTCGGCCGCGAAAATGCGCTTCGTGGGGCCGAGGGCGGCGGTATTCCATTCGGCGCCATCCGGGTCGTCGACGGCGACGAAGGTTGGTTCGCCGCCTTGCGTCAGGCGCACGTCGAGCTTGCCGAGAGTGTCGTCGATCTGGTGGCCGAGGTTTTCGATCTCGCTCCACTGTTCATCGGTGTAAGGCTTGGTGACACGCGGCGCTTCCCAGATGCGGGTGACCTGCATGTGGTGCGAGAACTCGGTTTCGCATTCGTCGAGGCCGCCGGTGACCGGCGCGGCGGAACCCGGTTCCGGCGTGCAGGCCAACGGGATGTGGCCTTCGCCGGCGAACAGGCCGGAAGTCGGGTCGAGGCCGATCCAGCCGGCGCCCGGCAGATAGACTTCAGCCCAGGCGTGCAGGTCGGTAAAGTCGGCTTCCGGACCGGACGGGCCATCCAAGGACTTCACGTCGGCGGTCAACTGGATCAAATAGCCGGAAACAAAACGGGCGGCCAGGCCGAGGTGGCGCAGGATCTGGACAAGCAACCAGGCCGAGTCCCGGCAGGAGCCGGAACGCTTGGTCAGCGTTTCTTCCGGCGTCTGGACGCCCGGTTCCATGCGGATGGTGTAGCTGATGGCCTTTTGCAGGTCGGCATTGAGGGCGACGAGGAAATCAACGCTGCGCAGCGGCTCGCGCGAAATACCATCCATGTACTTCTTGAGTTCGGGCGTTTCCGGCAGTTTGTGCAGGTAGGGCGTCAGTTCGTGGCGTTCCCAGGCCTCGTAGGCGAAGGGTATCTTTTCGGCGTGCGGCTCAAGGAAGAAGTCGAAGGGATTGATGACCGACATCTCGGCCACCATGTCGACCTCGATGCTGAATTCGCGGGTCTTTTCCGGGAAAACCAGGCGTGCCAGGTAATTGCCCTGCGGGTCCTGCTGCCAGTTCACGAAATGTTTGTCCGGACCAATCTTCAGCGAGTAGGACAGGATACGGGTCCGCGAATGCGGACAGGGGCGCAGACGGACGACCTGGGGTCCGAGATTGATCAGGCGATCGTAGCTATAACGGGTAACGTGATTCAGCGCAACATGGATCGACACGAGCTTGCTCCAGACAGAATGATTGAAAGCTTAAAAGCAAGACGCGAACCACCTTGCAAGCCATTGTTTTTAAATAGGCCAAATCTTCACACGCACCTGATGAAAGCCTGATGACAAGTGGCACGCACCAAAAACGTGCAGCACTGTCCTGCCGTACCTGAACCAGAACTTACGAGAGCTTAACGAAACCGGCAGCATCGAGCGCCACAAACGGGTTGAAGCAGACTTCCCACAGGAAGCCGTCCGGATCGGCAAAATAGCCGCGAAAGCCGCCCCAGAAAACCTTGTCGGCCGGGCGGACAAGCGTTGCGCCGACGGCTACCGCTTCTTCCAGCGTGGCGATCACTGCCGCTTCGGAAGGCACGTTGTGAGCCAGTGTAAAACCGGGAAACCCGCTGCCGGCGGGCGCTACGGCCGCATCCTCGGCCAGCGCCTCGCGCTGGAACAGGGCGAAGGCGACCGAACCGGCTTGATAGAAGGCAATCGCCTCCTGGCTGGCCGATGATTCCTGCCAGCCCAGGGCCTTGTAGAAAGCCCGGCTACGGGCCAGATCGGACACGCCGAGGGTGATGAAGCTGATAGTCTGATTCATGATTTCTGGCGCCTGATTGCAGACTGCAATTTTAAGCGCGTCGATTTCGAAATTTGCCAAATTTTCCGGTTGACCGTGGAAGTCCGTCCACGTCGAACCACACTCGAAAATCGCCGCAATTCAGCATGCCAGCCGGGTCACTTTGCGCCATTCTCCCCGGCGGACTCGCCGGCGGAATAATCAACATGACGCGGCAAAATGACCGTGAATCGCGTGCCCTTGCCGACCTCGCTACTCACTTCGATGCGACCATGATGTTTCTTGACGATGCCATAGGACAAGGAGAGTCCCAGCCCGGTTCCCTTGCCGACGGGTTTGGTGGTGAAGAAGGGCTCAAAAATGCGGCCGAGGTTCTCTGGCGGAATGCCGCGTCCGCTGTCTTCGATTTCAATGCGGATTTCGGCCTCGCTGCTGGCCGTCCGGATGCTGATCTGGCCGTGTTCTTCGATGGCCTGGGAGGCATTGACGAGGAGGTTCATGAAGACCTGGTTGAGCTGCGACGGCGCACACATGATTTCGGGAATGGCGGCGTATTCCTTGACGACCTTGGCTTTGTACTTGAGTTCGTTCCAGACCACGTTGAGGGTGCTGTCGAGCCCCATTTCGAGATTGGCCAGGACGATGTCGGAACTGCTGACGTGGGAGAAATTCTTGAGGTCGCGGACGATGTCCTGAACGCGCTGGACACCGTCGTTGGTTTCGGCCAGCAGGACGTCGAGATCTTCCTGCAGGTAGTCGAGTTCGAGCTCCTTCTTCAACTGGCTGACGCTGGCCTGGGATGCTTCGCCGAGTTCGTGCTCGATTTCGGCATAGGCCTTGAGCACCTTGCCGAGGTCGGCGATGTAGCGTTGCAGCGTGCCAAGGTTGGATTTGACGAAGCCGACCGGGTTGTTGATTTCGTGCGCCACGCCGGCTGCCAACTGGCCGATGGAGGCCATCTTTTCGGACTGGATCAACTGGCTCTGCGCTTCTTCCAGACGGGCGATCAGGGCGGCCTGCTGCTCGCGCTCGGCCTTCAGTTTAATGTTGGCCGATTGCAACTCGCCGGTGCGCTGCTCGACGCGCCGTTCGAGTTCGTCGCGGGATTCGCGCAGGGCATCCTCGGCGGCGACCCGGCGGGTCACGTCGGCAAAGCTGAAAACGCGGCCGACGATGTGTTCGCCGAGATATTGCGGCCGCGACTTGCATTCGAATACCCGCCCATCAGCCAGGTTGAAATGCTCGTCGCTCTCCTCACTGTCCACAATGGCGCTCAGCCTCTCCCGGCAGGCGGCCTGCTCACTCACGAGGCTCGACACGTGGCCGATGATGTCGTCGTCCCTGTGCTGTTCGAGCAGCTCATCGGGAATCGCCCACATGGCCGAAAACATGCGGTTCATGCTGACGATCCGGCCATGCCAGTCGATGGCGAGAATGCCGTTGCCGGTGGCCTCGAGCGTCGCCCGCAGGCGCGAAAGCGTCTGTTCGAGCTGCTCCTCGGTCTTGCGTTCCTGGCGGATGTCGCGGGCCTGAACGAGGAGATAGGTTTTGTCCTCGTGCTGAATCAGCGAAATCGATTTCGACACCTCGATAAGCTCGCCATCGGCCCCGCAGTAGAGTCCTTCCTGCCATTCGATTTCGGTGAATGCGCCGGCCTCAACCTCTTCCCAGTAAAAAACATCCTGCAGCGAACTTTCGATATCAACGATCTTGTGCGATAGCAGTTCGTCCACCGTGTAACCGAGCACCTGTCCGGCCTGGCGATTGGCCCGGACGATCTGCAAGCCATCGGTATCGACGAGCAGAATCATGCTGGCGCTGTGATCGAGCATTTTTTGCTCGAGAGAGATCATTTCTTGCTCCCTTCTTGCCCTTGGCTGGCGTCGAAGTAGTAGCTGACCCGCTTGCGGGGACTCAGGTAGTTGTAGATGTGGCGCGGCACCAGGGCCGGCTTGATCGCCTTGGCGATATTGAGGTCGGAATCCTGCGACAGGTCGATCAGGATTGCCTCGTCGCGCGGTACCGATTCGTCGTAGACGACGAGGATGGGCTTCATCGGCTGGCTGGTATTGACCGTTGCCACCATGGCCATGGCGCCATTCGACAGCTGCACGACGGTGCCCGGGGGATAGACGCCGAGCCGGCGAATGAGCAGTTGCAACAGCCGCGGGTCGAACTTGCCGCGCAATTTGGCGAACATCAGCGATAAGGCTTCGTGCGGCATCAGCGCGTTGGCGATATTGACCGGATTGCACAGCTCGTCGTAGTAGTTGGCCAGCCCGACGATGCGCGCCAGCAGGTTGATGCCGTCGCCCTTGAGGCGCAGCGGATAGCCCGAGCCGTCGAACATTTCGTGATGCTGGTGGATGATGGCGAGCACGGCAGGCGAGAAACCGAGGCGCTTGCCCAGCGTCACGCCGTAGTCGCAATGCTGCTCGTAGAGATGCTGTTCGGCCTGCGTCAAGGGCTCGACCTTGAGCAGGATGCGGCTAGGGATTTCAGTGCGCCCGATGTCGTGGAACATGGCTCCCATGCCAAGCGCGTTCACCGCCTCCGGCGGGACGCCGAGGTCGCGGGCGAGCATCAGCGAGAGCATGGTGACGTTGAGCGAATGGAAATACAGCTCCTCGCCGCCGGTCATGTCGCCCATGACGTGAATGGCCAGTTCCGGCGCGCTGAGGATCGATTCGGAAATCTGGTTGACCAGCTGATTGGCCGCTTTGACCGTCTCGGCCGGCTTGGTCAGGATGCTTTTCTCGACCTCGCGGATGGTGCTGGCGGTCACGATGAAGGCGTTTTCGATGCGCGCCGCCGCTTCACGCTGGACGCGAATGCGCTCGATCATCACTTTTTTGGCGGCCAGCGCCTGGGCGATAACCGGACTGAGTTCCTCCCTGGCCGGTTGCGCGGCTGGCACGGCCACAGCCTCCGGACTCTCCCGGTCGCTCAGTTCCGGGCTGTAACGCACGCGCTTGAGCCCCAGCCCGCGGATGGTCCGGATCTGCTCCTCGTTCTTGATCTTGAAGTGACCGAGGGCAAATGGATGCTCGAACCAGCGCAGATCAAGATAGACGTAGAGTCCTACCCGGAGGTCGCTGACATCAATGGTGGGATCGCTGTTCACGGTTTTCGCTGGCGGGTGGCTGACAGGCGCGGGATGGACTTGGCCATTCTATCCCTGTCCGGCGTCGGGCCGGCAACCTTACGACGATGGCATTGATCGACGATCCCACGGTCAACCGGAAAAAATGGCCAAAATTGAAATTGCCGCTGGTGCTCAACGCAGCCCGCCATAGTCGTCGGCCAACTGGTCGTAATGGGCATGCGCCTCGGTTTCCAGGAGAGCTGCGGCATACCATTCGAGCATCGCCGGATGGGCCAGCATGGCATCGCGATAAGCGGCGGCAACGGGCGGCAACGGCACGTTGTAGACGTTGAAGCGACAGACGATGGGCGCAAACATGGCATCGGCCACCGAAAAATCGCCGAACAGCCATGGACCGTTGCCGGTGGCAAACTGGCTGCGCGCCTCGGTCCAGATTTCGATAATGCGGTCAATGTCGCGCTGGACCTCCGGCGTTGCCGGCTTGCCTTTGAGTCTGAGCTTGAGGTTCATCGGCATGGCCGTGCGCAGTTTGGCAAATCCGGCGTGCATTTCGGCCGAAATGCTGCGCGCCCTGGCCCGCGCCCGGGCGTCGGCCGGCCACATTTGCGAATAGCGCTCGGCCAGCGTTTCGGCAATGGCGATGCTTTCCCAGATCTGGAAGCCATCTTCGTGCAGACAAGGGACGCGGGCATTGCCGGCCAGCGGCTTGAGCGCCGCGTTGTAGTCGCGCCCGGCGACCGACACCATGTGCTCGGTGAAGGGAATGGCGAAATGCTTCATCAGCAACCACGGCCGCAAAGACCACGACGAGTAGTTTTTGTTGCCGATGTAGAGATCGAACATGGCGCACTCCTTGGTTGGGCCGGACTGGCTGAACTTTACCGCAAATCAATGGGGACACAGTGCACACGGCTTGCTACGGTCAACCGGAAATAACGGCCAAATCTGAAATCGGCCAGCGCCGCCCTGCCGAGTGCGCCATACAGCTTCCCAAGCCCGCAGCCCGTATAATTCGCCCTCCCGGGTCCTGCCCTGCTTCCGATCGCCAGCCATGTTCCAGCATTTGAAATTTCCTCTGTTTTTCCTGTTGACCGTAGCAACGCTCGCTGGTTGCGGCGAGGTCGAGGACACGCGGCCGGGTCAGCCGGTGAAGCACCGGCAGATGGCGTTCAAGGAAATCGTCAAGACTTTCGAGCCGATGGGAGTGATGCTGCGCAAGGGCACCTACGACGCCGACAAGTTCCTGCCCATGGCCGAAGCGCTGCTCGCCAAGCGGGATGGTCCGTGGGAGCACTTCGGCGCCGACACCAACTACCCGCCGACCAAGGCGACAGCCGAGGTCTGGAAGCAGCCCGAAGAGTTCGAGAAGAACAAGAAAGCCTTCATCGCCGCCACCGACACCCTGCTCGTCGCCGCGCAGAGCAAGGACAAGGCGCAGGTCGAAAAGGCCTACGATGCCGTTCATGAAGCCTGCAAGACCTGCCACAAGCAGTTCAAGGAACGCTGAGATTTCGGGAACATCCGCATGCTGAGACTGACCGAACTGAAGCTGCCGCTCGACCACGCGGCGGACGCGCTACGCCCGGCCCTGTGCCAGCGACTGGGCATCGCCGACGGCGAGCTGATCGATTTCACGATTTTCAAGCGCAGCTACGACGCACGCAAAAAATCGGCGATCACGCTGATCTACACGCTGGATTTCAATGTCCGCGACGAGCCGGCGCTGCTCAGGAAACTGGCCGATGATCGCAATGTCGGTCCGCGCCCGAATACCGACTACAAGTTCGTCGCCCAGGCCCCGGCCGATCTCAAAACCCGCCCGGTCGTCATCGGCACCGGTCCCTGCGGCCTGCTGGCCGGGCTGATCCTGGCCCAAATGGGTTTCAAGCCGATCATCCTCGAACGCGGCAAAGCCGTGCGCGAGCGGACCAAGGACACCTGGGGCCTGTGGCGCAACAACAAGCTCAACCCGGAATCGAACGTCCAGTTCGGCCCGCAGCACCACGGCCGCAAGGTGCTCGAGGAGTTCGTCAAGGCGGGCGCACCCGAAGAGATCATGTACGTCAGCAAGCCGCACATCGGAACTTTCCGGCTGGTCAAGATGGTCGAGAACATCCGCGCCACGATCACCGACCTGGGCGGCGAAATCCGCTTCGGCAGCAAGGTCGAGCGGCTGGTCATCGACGACCATCAAGTCCGCGGCGTGGTCATGGCTGACGGCCAGACCATCGCCACCGACCATGTCGTCCTCGCCGTCGGCCACAGCGCCCGCGACACTTTCCAGGCGCTCTACGAGCAAGGCGTTTTCATCGAAGCCAAGCCCTTCTCCATCGGTTTCCGCATCGAACACCCGCAGGCGATGATCGACAAAGCCCGTTTCGGCCCCAATGCCGGCAACGAAATCCTCGGCGCCGCCGACTACAAACTCGTTCATCACTGCGGCAACGGCCGTGCCGCCTACAGCTTCTGCATGTGCCCGGGCGGCCAGGTGGTCGCCGCCACCTCGGAAGAAGGCCGCGTCGTGACCAACGGCATGAGCCAGTATTCGCGCGCCGAACGCAACGCCAACGCAGCGCTCGTCGTCGAAGTGAAGCCGGAAGATTTTCCCGGCGACTACCGAACCAACCCGCTGGCCGGCATCGAGTACCAGCGCCAATGGGAATCGGCCGCCTTCGTCGCCGGCGGCAGCAACTACGCCGCCCCGGCCCAGCGCGTCGGCGACTTCCTCACCGGCCGGCCGTCCACTGCCCTTGGCGAAGTCGATCCGTCCTACCAGCCCGGCGTGCACATGACTGACCTGGCCAGTTGCGCCCCGGCCTACGTCATCGACGCCCTGCGCGAAGCGATCCCGGCCTTCGACAAACAGATTCGCGGCTTCGCCATGGCCGATGCCATCCTGACCGGCGTCGAAACGCGCACCTCGTCACCGATCCGCATCAAGCGCGGAGCCGACTACCAGAGCATCAACACGCGCGGCCTCTATCCGGCCGGCGAAGGCGCCGGTTACGCCGGCGGGATTCTGTCGGCCGGCGTCGATGGCATCAAGGTTGCCGAGGCGGTGGCTATTTCAATAGCCGAACAACGCTGATCAAGACGCGCTACCCGACGGCCACAGCCGCCGGACATGGCGGCCCAGTTTTTCGCGGAAAGCCGGGCTGTGCAGGCAAAAGCCGCCGACCAGCCCGACCAGCGAGCCGAGCACCGTGTCGACCAGACGCGCTTCAAGAATGACGTTCGGCGCGCCATGGCCGAGTTGGGCGGCATCGGCGAGCAGGATGGTGAGCGGCGTGATGAACACCACGGCCAAGCCGTAATGGCGGACAACCAGCGTTTCGATGATGAAGGCCAAGGCCATCATCATGAGCGAAACGCTCCACTTGTCGAGCGGCAGCATGAGCAAGCCCCATGCGACGACCAGGCCGATGGCCGTGCCGGCAATACGGTGCACCTGCTTGCTCCAGACAGCGCGCAGCGTGGCCCCCTGAATTACGGCAAGGCAACTGACCGGCACCCAATACGGGCGATCCAGTTGAAACAGTTCGGCAAGCACGAGCGAAATGCCGACAAACACGCCGATCACCAGCGAATCGAAGACGACAAAATCGACGTTGAGCGGCGGAAGCGGCTGGACCGGTTGCGCCGGCGCCAGGCGTAGCGCGTACAGGCTATAGAGAAATCCGATCAGGCAGGCAAGCAGGCTGCCCATGGTGAGCAAGCCGACGAAGGTCGGGATCTGCAGGAACTCGACCGGCGAATAGGCCCCGATGGCTGCCGCCATGACAAAAAACAGGCTGCCCGGCGGCGCCACCATGAAATAGCGGCAGAGCATCGACACCGCAATGGCGATGAAGGTCAGCACCGGCACGAAGAGCAGCGGCATGAAGTGGGTCATCACCCCGAGGATGTAGCAGGAACACAGGCCGAAGGCCGAGGCCATGAGCGCTACCAAGCGGTGCGCCAGTGGCGTGGCGGGCAGGTAAAGAAAGGCCAGCCCGCCCATCGACGAGATCAGGCCATAATCGAGGTGATCGAACCACGCCCCGACGAGCAGTGGCAGGCCGATGGCGAGGGCGCCGCAGAAAGGCATCGGCCAGCGCCGGTCACTGGGGTTCAGCCGGGCCAGATGGTGCACTTCGCTACGCAGCCGGGCCCGAAACTTCTCCCATTCTCGCCAGTCCATTACGGCCTTGCCCCTCTTCTGCGCACCATTGAACGAATGCCCATTTTACGTTGATGCCTCGTCGATTCAGGCAAACTGCCCAGCCACCCAGCCCGACGACCAGGCCCACTGGAAGTTGTAGCCGCCCAGCCAGCCGGTCACATCGACCACCTCGCCGATGAAGTAGAGGCCGGGCGCCGCCTTCGCTTCCATAGTTTTTGATGACAGCGCATCGGTCGATACGCCGCCGAGCGTCACCTCGGCCTTGGCAAACCCGAGCGTGCCGGCCGGCATGAGCGGCCAGGCGTTGAGCTTGCCGGCAATCATCTCGAGATCGCGGCGGCCGAGTTCGCCGATCGGGCGAGTGACGACTTTTTCGCCGCCGAGCAGCGCACACCACTCGTGGGCAAAACGCCGGGGCAGACGTTCGGCCAGCAGATTGGGCAGATGCGCCCGACCCTGGCGGTGTTCTTCGAGCCAGGCGCCGGCATCAAGGCCGGGCAGCAGGTCAATCTCGACGGGCTGCTTCTTGCCGCTGCGGTATTCCTGCATCTGCCAGTAACTCGAAATCTGCAGGATGGCCGGGCCGGACAGGCCGCGATGGGTGATCAGCACGTTTTCGCGGAACTGCGCGCCGTCAAATTGGGCGACGGCGTCGAGCGTCGAACCGGCCAAGGGCTTGATCGGCTCAAGCACCTCGGGGGCAAGGGCGAGCGGGACGAGGGCCGGCTTGGGTGGGACGACGGGAATCCCGAACTGCTCAGCCAGCCGGTAGCCGAACGGACTGGCGCCGATTTTCGGGATGGCCAGGCCGCCCGTGGCGACGACCAGGGAGTTACATGAAAAACGGCCTTTTTCCGTGTCGACCGTGTAACGCCTGGCGGTTTCGCCTGGATGGCGCTCAATGTGCTGCACGGCACAGGGAAAAGCCCATTGGACGCCGGCGTCGTCGCAGGCATCGCGCAGCATGTCGATGATCTGCTCGGCCGATTCGTCGCAGAACAATTGGCCATGTTCGCGCTCGTGATAGGCGATGCGCCGCTTGTCCATCATCGCGATGAAATCGAACTGCGAGAAGCGCGCCAGCGCCGAGCGGCAGAAATGCGGGTTCTGCGACAGGTAGTTGTCGGCACTGACCGTGCGGTTGGTGAAATTGCAACGCCCGCCCCCTGAAATGCGGATGCGTTCGCCAAGCGTCGCGGCGTGATCGACGATCAGCACGCGCCGGCCACGCGCCCCGGCCTGGGCCGCACACATCATGCCGGCCGCGCCGGCGCCAATGACGATGATGTCGAAATGCATGGGGTCCGATCGGGAGAAATAGCTTGCGCAGAAACGGGGCGGATTCTATCACCCGGGGCGGGAACGCCCCGGCTTGACCCCGTTGAGTCACCCAATCGAGGCACGCGTCGCCCGGCAGGAACGTTATTTGTTGTAAACGCAACAACCCAAATATGAATTCATAATGCATAATCATCACGCGCTAACCAGCCCGAGATACTGTTTCAGAAATTACATGGAATTACCATGGCAGAATGCTTTTCAGGCATTTTGATCAGAAAATTACGGAATCCGTGATCACATTTATGCAATACGTTTGAAACAGATGTTTGCCACACTGGCTTGAATCTCTTTACCCAGGCCATACCGACAGCATTGCTGCAATGCAGCATTTTGTTAAAAACATTGTTACAATGCACCCGCTGCAACCATTTACTTACCCAAAATTCTAGGAGCGTCCAATGTCCATCAATCCCGAGCAGTTCGCCGCCGCAAACAAAGCCGCTGTTGATTCCCTGTTGTCCGTCGCCAACACCGCCCTGGCTTCCGCTGAGCGCATCGCCAGCCTGAATCTGGAAACCGCCCGTTCCGTTCTGGAAGACTCCGTCTCCAACGCCAAGGCCCTGATGGGTGCCAAGGATCCGCAAGAAGCCCTGTCCATCCAGGCTTCCCTGGCCCAGCCGAGCGTCGAGAAGGCTGTTGCCTACTCCAAGTCGGTTTACGAAATCTCTACCGAAACCCAGGAACAACTGGCCAAGATGGTTGAAGCCCAATTCGGCGACTTCCAGAAGAACGTTGCTTCCATGCTCGAAAAGGCTGCCAAGTCTGCTCCGGCTGGTTCCGACGTTGCCGTTGCTGCCGTTCAGAGCGCCATCGCTGCCGCCAACTCGGCTTTCGACAACATGCGCAAGACCGCCAAGCAAGTGACCGAAATGGCCCAGACCAACATGGCTGCCGCGACCAGCGCCACCGCCAAGGCTGTCAAGAAGTCCAAGTAATTTTCAGCCTCCGCTGAAGCAGAAAGGCCCGCATCGCTGCGGGCCTTTTTCTTTGCAGCATGCCTGAAAACTCAGGCCGCCAGCATGCGTCGCAAGCCGCGCATCAATGTCCCGATGGCGGGCAATTTCATGTACAACTCCTCGGCAGCATCCCAGTAGTCGCGGTGGTAGCAGACCTTGCCGTCGGCGTCGAATTTGAGATGCGACACGCCGCGCATGAGCTGCGCCTCGCCCTTCCCCCACAACTTGACGCGGTAATGGAACTCCCAGACCAGCATGGCGCCATTCTGATCGGCGACCTTTTCGGTGACGACGAAACGCGGCTCGGCGACCTGCCCGAACATGTGGGTGAAGATGCGCTGAATGGCCGGCACGCCGCGAACTTCGTTGAACGGATCCTTGAAATAGGCGTTGTCGCTGTAGAACTCGGGAAAGCGGGCGACGCTGGCCGGGGCGAATTCGTTGTAGAAGACGATCAGTTCGTCGAGGGTCATGTCAGCCTCCGGTGAAGCGGCGAATGAGCGGGAAGTACCAGCGGTAGGGGAGCAGGGCGAAGAGCTTCATGAGGCGGGTAAAGCGCTTGGGAAAATGGATTTCGAAATTGGCCGATTTAAAGCCGTCGACCGTGGCAATCGCCGCCTGTTCCGGCGTCAGCAGGGCAGGCATGGTGAAATCGTTCTTGGCGGTCAATTGGGTTGAAACGAAGCCGGGGTTGATCACCCAGACCCCGATGCCCTTTGGCGCCAGATCGAGGTGCAGCACCTCGGCAAAATGAATGAGTGCCGCCTTGCCCGGCCCGTAGGCCAGCGCCTTGGGCAAGCCGCGATAACCCGCGACGCTGGCGACGAAGGCGATGCCGCCACCCGGTTTGAGGTCGGACAAAACGGTGGCGGCGAGACGCATGGCAGCGTTGAAATTGACGGTGACGACCTGCTCGGCGACGGCCAGATCGAAGTTGTCGGCGCGCATCGGGACGTAGTCGCCGGCCAGGTAAATGACAAGATCGATACCGCCCAATGTGGCCAGCAATTTTTCGCGAGCGGCGCTCAGGCTGGCGACGTCGGTTGCGTCGCACGGCAACAGCAAGGCATTAGCGATGGCCAGGGCAGCCAGTTTGTCAGCGCTCCGGGCCGACAATGCCAGCCTTGCTCCGCGGTCTGCCAGTTCGTTAGCGACGGCGGCACCGATACCGCTTGAAGCGCCGACCAGCCAAACGCGCTTGCCCTTCCAGTCGGTGATGATCGGGTTCATCGTTTTACGAAGGTCAGCGTCACTTCGCCCAGGTTGAAGCCCCATTTCGACATGTAGGAGCGGTTCATCATGACCTTGTCGTCCATCAGGAACATCCAGTCGTCGAAATCGACGTTGTAGACTTTGCCGTCAACGGGCAGGGCCAGCACGTAGCGCCAACGCAGGGCATTGCCGGAAACTTCGCCGATGGCCTCGCCGACGACATCGTCAGCCCGGCCGCGGAAGGTGCCGTCGGCCTGTTTGGTCAGCGTCCAGACCCGGCGCGAGGTGGTGCCGTCGGACCACTTGAAGTTCTCGTCGAGGACGCCGGTGTCGCCTGCCCACTTGGCATCAATGACGACGTGGAAGCGTTTTTGCACCTCGCCGGAACGGCCCTGGAACATGCCCCAGGCGTCAAGCGTGCCATTCAGGTAGGTCTTGAGGTCGAGGGCCGGTTGTTCGGCCCGGTATTGTTCGACGCCGGTCGAGGCACAGCCGGCGAGACCAAGCGTGAATGCGGCAGCAAGCAAGAGTTTCATGATTCAGATCTCCAGAGAATGGCGCCAGCGCCAGAGCAGCGCGCCGGCCAGCGCCTTGAAGGCTAGTGGCAACAGCGCATAGGCAAAGGTCAGCGCGGGCAGCCCGGCGCTACCGCCCGGCACATAGCCGAGCGCACCGAGCAGGGGTAGTGAAAGCCCGGCGGCGAGCGCCAGGTTGAGTTTGGCAACAAAGTTCCAGACGCCGAAGCAGGCCCCTGCCTGCCCCTGACGTTCTCCTAGGTCCGCTGCAATCGCAGCCGGCAGCGCGAGATCGGCACCGAGGGCCAGCCCGGAGGCGATGCAGATGATGGCGAATGGCCAAACATCGCCAGAGCCAAGCAGGCTGGCGCCGGCGAAGGCGACAATTGAAACGCCCATCGCCAGCAGCCAGGCAAAGACCCGCCCGCGCCGGGCCGAGAGCATGACCCAGAGCGGCAGCGAGGCAGCACCGGCGATGAAGTAGAGGGCGAGCAGCGGGCCGCTGGCGGCTTCGGCCTGCAACACGTCGGCGACGAAGAACAGGAAGAGCGTGGCCGGCAGCGCGGCGGCGATACCGTTGGCGACAAAAACGATAAGCAGGCGACGGAAAGCTTCGTCGGCGAAGACCCGGCGCATGCTGGACTGCAAGGGCTCACTGGCGGCAATCACCGGTTTGCCGACGCCAACGCGGCTGAAGGTCGTCAGCGCTGCGATCAACAACAGCGGTGGCAGTATCCAGCTCAAGCGGGCGATCCCGTCGCTCAAGCTGGCCGCCAGCACGGCGGGCAGCGCAGCGGCGAGGACGACGCCGAGCAGGCCGAAGCCCTCCCTTGCTGCGGTCAACCGGGTTCTCAGGACCGATTCCTCGCCAATATCCGCCCCCCAGGCCTGGTATGCCACGCTGGCGGCCGAGAAGCCGAGATAAGTCAGCGCCAGCGATCCGAGCAGCCAGAGCGCAACATTCTCGTCCGGCGGATTGAGCAGCGCGACGAAGCCGACGGCAAACGGCAGCAACGCCAGCGCCACCATGCGCGGGCGGGAAACGCGGTCGGCCAGCCAGCCGAGCCAGGGGTCGATGCCGGCGTCGAGCAGGCGGGCGCCGAGCAGGATGAAGCCGAGAAGGGCCAGTTCCATGCCGGCGGTTTCGGCGTAGTAACGGGGGACGTGGACGTAGATTGGCAATGCTGCGAAGGCCAGGGGGAGGCCGAGCAGGCCATAGGAGAGGATGCGACCGTTGGTCATTGTTTGGTGCCTGACGATTGGCTTGGGGTTCCGCCCTTGCGGGGCGTCTCACTTTTTCTTGCTTCGCCAAGAAAAAG